>NZ_DAOUBI010000237.1:0-30516 GCF_034432675.1 Chloroflexus sp.
TTGGCGTGCGGCAGCCATGCTGCCGCGCCAGCCGTACACACGATCCGGCGCATGGCATACCGTTGACCCGGCTGGTCACGCGGATGCTATGGGTACTCGCCACGATTGGGGTTGGTCGGCAATCAATGAGATAACCTCTGGCAGATGTTTTTTTGAAACAGGTTCTAGTATAGGAGATGGAGAGGGGTTTTACTGGTGTGACACTTGACCATCGCCATGTCACATATTCCTCGCGACATTTGTCACGAAATTGCACGCTGCTTGCACAAAAAATTGTGATATGATTAGAGAAGAGGGATGCAACAACACCACGATGTCTGGGTCTGACCAGGCACGTATCAAGGGTTATAAGAGCAAGAGGTTATGCAAAATATGCAAAAACCTGTCACCTAAACCACGTTGTACGATTCGCGTTTTCAGCATTCTGTAAAGAAATGAAAAATAATTCGGCGTCCAGGTATTTGACGCAAAAGCAAAACGGTTCTATAATGATCGAACAGGTGACACCGTGCAGTTCGCTTCCTGGATAGGGTAATGCAGTATGGCACAGATTTTTCCCCGCAATGCCAACCTTCTATCACGTTTGAGCATCTTCGCTCTCGTTCTGCTTGTCGTTGAAGGGATTCTTATTCTCGGCGTTTACTTTCGGTCAAATTATTTCCGACAGGTAAACGTGGCCATTGAGCAGCCGGTAGCATTCAGTCATCAACTGCATGTGAATGTCGTCGGGGCTGACTGTCGGTATTGCCATACCTCAGTTGATCAGTCTTACTTTGCTAACATTCCGGCCACCGAAACCTGTATGACCTGCCACTCCCAGATCAAAACCTACAGCCCGCTCTTGGAAAAGGTGCGCGAGAGCTATGCCACCGGTAAGCCGATTGAATGGGTGAAGGTGTACGACCTGCCGAATTTTGTCTACTTCAACCATTCGATCCATGTCAACAAGGGCATTGGTTGCTCGACCTGTCACGGTCAGGTAAACAATATGCCGGTGGTCTGGCAGCAGCAGGCCCTGTATATGGGGTGGTGTCTGAATTGCCACCGCAATCCAGAGCTGTACGTGCGACCGCGCGAAGAGGTGTACAACATGGATTATGTACCACCATCCAACCAGTTGGAGATCGGTCGCCAGCTTGTAGCGGAATACGGCATTATGCCACCCGATCAGTTGACCAATTGTTACGTATGTCACCGCTGATTCACCAGGTTGATCGACCGGTGTAATCTACATGCCCGCTGGAATCGCTATCAACGGTATTGGTAGAAGATTATGACACAGCAACAACCCGATCTCGAAGCTATTCGTGCCCAATTGCGGGATGCTCGCGGCCCTCAGTTCTGGCGTTCGCTTGATCAATTGGCCGATGCGCCAGCCTTTCGTGAGCTGATCGAGCGTGAATTTCCGCGTGGTGCAAGCGAGCTGGAGGATGGAATCAGCCGGCGTACCTTTTTGAAGCTGATGGGAGCTTCCCTCGCTTTGGCCGGTGTCACTGCCTGTACGTATCAACCACGCCAGTACATTGCGCCGTTTGATCGCCAGCCAGAGGGACGAGTACCCGGCATACCACAGTATTTTGCTTCGACGCTGACCCTTGGCGGGTATGGTACCGGTGTTCTGGTACGCTCGAACGAAGGCCGCCCGACGAAGGTGGAGGGGAACCCACGCCATCCGGCCAGCCTCGGTGGCACCGATCTTTTCGCGCAGGCCGAAATTCTTACCATGTATGACCCTGACCGTTCAACCACTGTTTTACGGCAGGGCGTCCCGGCCACCTGGGAAGAGTTTACGGCGACGCTGGCCAATGCGTTAACGGCTGCCCGTGCTACGCAAGGTGCAGGGATACGTCTGCTGACTACGACTATCACCTCGCCATCGCTGGCGGCGCAGATTGAGCAATTCTTGCAAGCCTACCCCCAGGCTCGCTGGTACCAGTACGAGCCGATCAACCGCGACAATGTGGTGGCCGGTGCCCGGCTGGCGTTTGGTCGTGATGTTACAACGCGCTACGATCTGTCGGCAGCTCAGGTCGTGGTGAGTCTGGATGCCGATTTTCTGGCCCCTGGCCCCGGTTTTATCGCCTATGCCCGCGCCTTTGCCGAGGGACGAAAGGTGCGTAAAGACAGCACGACGATGAACCGGCTGTACGTTGTTGAAGCCAGCCCTTCAACCACTGGCACGACTGCCGATCATCGGCTGCCACTACGCGCTGATGCCATTGCTGCCTTTGCCGGTGCCCTGGCGAACGAGCTGGGTGTCGGTGGTGCGCCGGCTGCATTGTCGCCAAAGGCTGAAGAGTTTCTGCGTGCGATTGCCCGCGATCTGGAAGAGCATCGTGGTCAGTCGGTAGTAATTGCCGGCGACCAACAGCCACCCATCGTCCATGCACTGGCGCATATGATCAATGCTGAATTGGGAAATGTGGGCAAGACAGTGTTCTACCACGAACCGGTTGAAGCCCGACCCACCAATCAGACGGAAGAGCTGGTGGCGCTGGTCAGTGAGATGGCTGCCGGTCGGGTTGAGACCCTAATCATGATCGGCGGGAATCCGCTCTACAACGCGCCCGGTGATCTCCGCTTCGCCGACCGTATGGCAAGCGTACCGCTAACTATTCATCTGAGCCAGTTCGTTGACGAGACTTCAGCACGTGCCACCTGGCACATTCCGCAAGCGCATCCGCTAGAGAGCTGGGGTGATGCTCGTGCCTTCGACGGTACAGCCAGTATTGTGCAACCTCTGATTGAACCCCTCTACGGTGGCAAAACCGCTAACGAACTGCTGGCGGCAATGCTCGGCCAGCCAGAAGCAGAGAGTTATGATCTGGTACGCTCATTCTGGCTAGAACGGATTGGCGAAACCGGCTGGCAGGTGGCATTGGCCAACGGTCTCATTGCTGAGACGGCTGCACCCGTTATCGAACCAATGTTAGATGAGGAAGCGATCCGGGCGGCACCGATTCCGCAGCCCGGTGATGGCGTTGAAATTGTATTTCGACCAGACTCGTCACTTTTCGATGGCTTTTATGCAAATAATGGTTGGCTGCAAGAACTACCGCGACCACTCACCAAGCTGGTTTGGGACAATGCAGCTTTGATGAGTCCACGCACAGCCATCAAATTGCTTGGTTTGCCATTCAATGCTGAACGTCTGATCGGAACCGAAGCCGATAATCGTGAGCGGCAGCAATATCTTGAGCAACTCTCGAAAGTCAATGGCACGGTAGCCCGGATTGAGTATCGTGGTGGGGTCATCGAGATACCGATCTGGCTCCTACCCGGTCACGCTGAAGACTCGATCACGCTCAATCTCGGCTACGGTCGCACCCATGCCGGACGAGTGGGCAACAACGTCGGTATCGATGTCTACCCAATCCGTACCAGTGATAGCCCGTGGTTTGGCGCTGGTGCTCGCGTAACCAACACCAGTCGCACCTATCTGCTGGTCAGCACGCAAGACCACTGGACACTCGAAGGACGCGATATTTATCGGGTTGGTGAATTTAAGAAATTCAAGGAAGACCCGAAATATATCGCAAAAGAGGTCTATCGAGAAGAATATGGTCGAGAGACAACGAACTATCAGTCACTGCAACCCGGCGATGACTATACCGGTCGTAACGCCTGGGGAATGACCATTAACTTGAACGCATGTATCGGCTGTAACGCCTGTGTCGTAGCCTGTCAGGCTGAGAACAACATTGCCGTCGTTGGCAAAGATCAGGTCTCGCGTGGCCGTGAAATGCATTGGATACGCATTGATCGATACTTTGCAGGTGAGGATCTTGATAACCCCTCGATCTACATGATGCCTGTCAACTGTATGCAGTGCGAAAAAGCGCCATGTGAGGTTGTCTGTCCGGTTGCGGCTACCGTTCATGACTACGAAGGTCTAAACAACATGGTGTATAATCGCTGTGTCGGTACAAAGTATTGCTCGAACAACTGCCCGTATAAGGTACGGCGGTTTAACTTCTTGCAATACAGCGATACCACGACCGAGACCTTCAAGCTCGCGTTCAACCCAGATGTGACGGTGCGCGTCCGAGGTGTGATGGAGAAGTGCACGTACTGCGTCCAACGCATTAGCGGAGCACGTATTGCAGCCAAACGAGCAGCAGTACAAGCCGGTCAGTCATCGTATGTCATCGACGACGGCGCCATTCAGACCGCCTGCGAGCAGGCGTGTCCAACCGGTGCCATTGTCTTTGGTGACATCAATGACAACAATAGCCGGGTCGCAAAATGGAAAGCAGAAGGGCACAACTACAGCCTGCTGGCATTCCTGAACACCATTCCGCGCACGACATATCTGGCCCGTGTCCGCAATCCGTCTGAGGAACTAGAAAAGGTGGAAGGCTAGCGATGGCACAGGCGCAACCACTCCGCACCCGGCCACAAGACGATGGCGAAGCCTATCTGTTGCCGGGAGAAACCTACACATCGATCTCTGCGAAGATCGGTGATGTACCCCTCACGCCGCCGCTGAAGACACCAAAGGGCTGGCTGGCCGGCTTCAGCGTGGCGTTCTTCATGTTGATGATCTTCTTTGTGTCGGTGACGTGGCTGTTCATCCGCGGTGTCGGTATCTGGGGTATCAATATCCCGGTCGGCTGGGGCATGGACATCATCAACTTCGTGTGGTGGATCGGTATCGGTCACGCCGGTACGCTTATCTCGGCAATTTTGTTGCTACTCAACCAGGGCTGGCGCAACTCAATCAACCGCTTTGCCGAGGCAATGACGCTGTTTGCAGTGGCCTGTGCCGGTCTCTACCCGATTCTTCACCTTGGCCGGCCATGGCTCTTCTACTGGTTGATCCCGTACCCTAACACACACGGCATGTGGCCACAGTTCCGCAGCGCGTTAGCCTGGGACGTATTCGCAATCTCAACGTATGCCACGGTGTCGCTGGTGTTCTGGCTAGTAGGCCTTATTCCCGACTTCGCCACGCTGCGTGATCGGGCGAAGAATATTTGGGTAAAACGGCTGTACGGCATCGCAGCCCTCGGCTGGCGCGGCTCGGCCCGTCACTGGCACCGCTACGAGATGGCTTCGATTTTGCTGGCAGGCCTCTCAACACCGCTGGTGGTGTCGGTACACTCGATCATTTCGCTCGACTTCGCCATTTCCCAAGTACCCGGCTGGCAGGTTACCGTCTTCCCACCCTACTTCGTGGCCGGTGCCGTGTTCGCCGGTTTCGCGATGGTACTCCTGCTCATGATTCCGGTACGCACCTTCTACGGCTTCGAGAACTACATTACCCTCCATCATCTGGATGTGATGGCGAAGGTTATGCTTACTACTGGGATGATCGTCGTCTACGGGTACTTCATGGAGTTCTTTGCCTCGCTCTACAGCGGTAATGAGTATGAGGAATACCTCTTGTACAACCGTCTGTTTGGGCCAAGCTCGTGGGCGTATTGGGGGTTGCTCTTCTGTAATGCAGTGGCGATTCAACCGCTCTGGTTCAAGAAGGTACGGCAGAACATACCGGCCTTGCTGATTATCTCCTTAATCGTTAGTGTCGGTATGTGGCTTGAGCGTTACGTGATTATCGTAATTTCGCTTGAACGCGACTTCTTGCCGTCATCATGGGATATTTATATTCCCACGATTTGGGACTGGTCACTTTACCTTGGCACCTTCGGCCTCTTCTTCACGCTGCTCTTCCTATTCATCCGTGTCTTGCCGATGATCAATATCTTTGAGATGCGGTTGTTCCTTTATCAGGAAGCAGAGAAAGCAAAGCAGCGAGCAGGGCATGGCGCACACGGTCACGGGCACGAGCAAAGCCCGGCACATGGTGCAGCGACAGCAGACTAGAAGGAGTGAGGCGATGCGTAACGATGTGTACGGCGTGATGGCCGAGTTTCCCACGCCAGAGGCATTAATTGAAGCAACTCGCAAGGCTAAGGCGGCCGGCTATACAAAAATGGATGCCTTTTCACCGTTCCCGATTGAAGAGGTGATAGAAGAGATCGCCCACGGCGATACCGGTGTCCCTCGTCTGGTGCTACTCTTTGGGCTGATTGGGGCTGCCTCGGGATTTATTCTGCAATACATCGGAAATCTAGTTGATTACCCTCTCAATATTGGCGGTCGTCCACTCGATATCACTAACTGGCCGGCCATGATCCCGATCACGTTTGAAAGCGGGATTCTGCTGGCTTCGTTTGCAGCAGCCATTGGCATGGTTGTGCTCAATGGTCTACCGTCACCGTACCATCCGGTGTTTAACGTTCCACGTTTCCAGCATGCGTCACAAGACGCCTTCTTCTTGTGTATTGAAGCAACGGATCCGTTGTTTGATCGTTCGCGCACTTCACAGTTCCTGCGCTCGCTGAATCCGATGCAGGTCTCTGAGGTGGCATACTGAGGGACACCCATGCAAAAGCCTCGCTTGACATCACGCATGATTCGCTTCGGTTGGGTCGGCCTTTTGGTGCTGCTGCTGACTGCATGTCACCAGGATATGTACGATCAGCAGAAGTACACCACCTATGAGCCGAGCAGCTTTTTCGCTGATGGCCGTTCGTCGCGCCCCAATGTTCCCGGCACGACACCGTTTGAAGTAGTAAAGACCGACGAGTTTCTCTACACTGGTCTGATCGATGGTCAGGAAGTGGATGCAATGCCCTTTCCAGTAACCAAAGACCTGCTCTTACGTGGCCAACTGAAGTACAACGTCTACTGCGCAGTGTGTCATGGCGAGGCTGGCTACGGGGAAAGCATGGTTGCTGAGCGGGGCGGTATCGTGCCAGCTAATTTCCATCAACAGCGCTTGCGCGAAGCACCTCTCAGCCATTTCTTTGTGGTGATTACTAATGGCGTGTACCGCGGCGATCCACAGAACGGTGGATACCAGTCGATGTATGGCTATGCATCACGGATTACCCCCGAAGATCGCTGGGCGATTGCCGCTTATATCCGGGCCTTGCAGTTGAGCCAAAATGCAACTATTGATGATGTTCCTCCCGATCAGCGTGCACAGCTTGGTAATTAGGCTGGAAGGTTAGAATCCATGGCGACGACAAGTATCTCACAGACCCGTATTCCCCAACTCGGCCAGGTACAAATGCTTGGTCTGGCCGCTGCTGTGATTGGTATTGGCGTTCTGGCCGCAGGCTATTTTCTCAGTCCAACCTCGTTTTTCGAGTCGTACATTTATGGTTACTACGTAGCAATGACAATCCCTCTCGGCTGTTTGGGCTTTCTGATGGTGCAACATCTGACTGGCGGCGCGTGGGGAGTGACAGTACGTCGGATGCTGGAAGCCGGTGCTGCTACATTGCCGATTATGGGCTTACTTTTCATTCCAATCGCCCTTGGTTATTTCGATACATACAAGGCGCTAGGGTTAGAGCATCCGCTCTACGAGTGGGCCAATTCGGAAGTGGTAACCCCTGGTGGTGCCGAGTTCGATCCTATCATTGCCCACAAGGTACCCTGGCTTAGCCCGTTATGGGTAACCGCCCGCATCGCGATCTTCTTTGTTATCTGGTCGACTCTGGCTCTGACCCTGCGCGCATGGTCGCGACAGCAAGATGCCGGTGGCGATGCGAAGAAGCTGGCAACCCGGATGCGCCGTCTAAGCGGCATCGGCGTTGCATTGTTTGTGATCACGGTGACCTTCTTCTCTTTCGATGTGGCAATGTCACTCGATCCGCACTGGTTCTCAACTATTTACGGTGCGCACTATATGACGAATGCTGGATTGATGACTCTGGCATTTTTGGCTTTGATGATGAGCCGTGTCCGTGATGCCGCGCTCTTCCGTGAGTATGTCTCGGTTAAGCCGATTCACGACATCGGGAAGTTGATGTTTGCCTTTACCGTGCTATGGACGTATATGTCCTACGGCCAGTTGGTCATCATCTGGTCGGGTGATGTGGCCGAGTTTACGCCCTGGTATGTCCACCGGACGCAGCACGGCTGGGTTTTTGTTGCACTGGCTCTGATGCTCTTCGCATTCGCGTTACCGTTCTTTGTCTTGCTGTTCCGCGGTACAAAGCGCAATCTGACCACACTGGCCACAATTGCGGGCTGGATTGTGGTGATGCGCTTTGTTGATATGGCCTGGATTATCCTCCCCGAATTTCGGGAGCACCTGTGGGATATTGCTATCACCGATGTGGCAGCATCCATCGGGCTGATCGGCTTGGTCATTGCTCTGTTCGCTGCCAATGTCCAGCAGGCACCACTGCTACCGCTGCGCGATCCGAATATGGAGCAGTTACAGAACAGCGGTCACCAATAACGTAGAGGAGTGTGAAATATGAGCTATCGCCCAAACTACTCTGCATCACGATATACTTCCAGACAACCTGCACAGCCGGCTCGCGCAGCTCGCAGCACCATGGCAGAACCATCACTGAGTCGCCTGATGATAACCGCTCTGATGGTGTTCCTCGTATTGAGTATGGTCGTGTTGCTGGCCGGGCGTCTGCCCTTTACCCCACAACCGGCACCGGTTACTGGGAATACGTATCGATCGTATGTCAGTGAGGCGCGCACGTTACTCAACAGCTACGGCTACACGATGGAGGGTAAAGTGCATATTCCGATAGATCGGGCGATGGATTTAATTGTCGAGCGGGGACTACCGGTACGCGAGTAGTCTCGTATCGTAGCAGCAAAGCGCGAGTCAGGAGGGACGAACAGTGATTCGTCCCTCCTGCTGTTTCATGGTGCAGCATAACTACTACGGACACTTCAGGAGCGAATCGAACCTGCACACGTATAACAGAGATTGAGATTGGCTCTAGGATGAACGCCCTCACCCACGGTCCCTCTCTCGCACCGCGGTAGAGGGGCGTATGGAGGTCTGCACTGAGGCCTTCTGATGCGGTAGACGTTGAGTTGTACCAAATCTGGTAGAACAGAAGTCATGACACAATAGCCAACGAATTATACTCTGTTGCACACATTGATGAGATGTGGTAACAATAGCTTCTGAATACGCGAGCAAGCCGTTCTGGCAACGTTGTGCGCAGCGCCTCTCACCTGAGCCAAACGGCGCTGCCACGTTCTTCGCATCCGAACCGTCCGCGTCGTTATACCTTGCCCCAGGTGGCGGCGTGCGTGCTGCTGACGGTCTCCCTCGACCTCAGTTGCAGAAATATGGAAGCGTGGCTGTTGACCACAGATCAGGTTCGCTAGGTATTGGAACTGTCCAAAGCCCCCGATAACCCCACCGTGCAGCGTATGCACGACGGTGCGCACGGTGGACGGTGCGCAGATGAAGAACCGGCTGCTAGAGGAACAGGATGGGGACGACGAGGACGTGGCTGCTGACCGCACTGGCTTCGCGCCAGGACCGGCCCGCCGTATGACCTGACCCGCACCGGACGCCGCTCCCACCGGTGGGTTCAGAACCTATCCGAAACGTCGGGTGAGATGGCATCTCGCCCGACGAAACGTGCCGCAGAAGTGATGTTTCGGATAGGTTCTCAGGGGGTATACGCGGTCGGCACGCGGGCGCAGGTCATCCTGGCCTGGCGTTCGGGCTGGGGGCCGGGCAGCAATGGGCCGTATGTGCCCGGCCTGCGGCGAGATGCCCGCCGCGATGGACGGCACCGGGGCAAACGGACGGCGTGGGGTATGATAACCGATGCGGGCGGTGATGGTCACACGGTTCGTACGGATGATCGCGTTCCCCCCGTTCGCTGGGGCGGTCAGCTGGTGCACCCTGACCGCAGCGCACGGGCTGATCTCGTCGCGCACGCCCGCCGGGATGGCTTGGTTGGGCAGCGTTGGCAGAGCGAAACGGTGCACGCGGTCATCACGTGCACGGTTGGTAACACGCTCCGTTCGCGCAAGCGTAGCCTGCAGCGGCGGGAGCCGATTATCATAAGGATTGGTCTCCACCATCCATCGGTACCTGCGTCTCGATGTATCCGATCGTTGCAACAGAGCCAACGAATTACTCTGATGCAGATCCTGGACGACGCCTAAGCTGAGAGTGTCCTATGGCGCAGTATGCCGTGCCTACGACCGCGCTAACGACAACCCACCGGCAACAGCTCGCGTATACTGCTTTCTGCTATCGCCGTCGGCGCAAAAAAGAGATGACCACCACACCCGGTGTCAGAAGCACCAAAACCGCTGATCAAACGTATCAGTTCTGGCACTTTAGCCAATTCTTTACACCAGCGACACTCAAGCCGATCTCGTCCGGGTGCAGCCCATATTGTGCGTATCTCGGTGTGAGGACGCAAATAGTCGATGTGCCAGTGAAAGCGCTTTTCAATGGCGATATGCCGTCGTAATCGTGCGGCCAGGCCGCCGGTGCCAAATGCACTGCCAACGTAGTAGTAATGACCAGGGGCGAAGTCGAACCTTCCCAGGCGACCAATTGCGATCTGTGTCAGTTGATGATTGAGCCACAGGTGCAAAAGGTAGGTTCCTGCTGTACGTAGATCAGGAGTATGTTCGACCATTGCTGGGATTAGAACAAGGAGTTTCATAAGCAATATTTCGCTTCCACCTGTTGCCTGCTATCAGATCTGAGTCGATCTACCTACATCGTGACATATCCTGGATATTTCTGCCAGTGGCTCGCTGTGTTTGATATGGATTGGTTCAGGGATGAATAGAAGCTACGAGCGCATACAAGAGGTAGACCTTAAGGACGCACTGCATGCCCTCACCCCTTGCTCTTCTCCCGCTGTACAGGAGAGCGGAGCACAGAGAGCTGCACTGTGGCTTTCTGATGCAGCAGATGTTGTGTTGAATCTGGTAAAATGTAATTCATGACATACCAGTCAGTAATTACCCTGATACTGCATCTGAACGATGCACCGCTGGACGCCAGTAGGGGCGACGCATGCGTCGCCCCTACGGCTACGCTGACGACAACTCACCGACTCGTCAGTGTCACACCTGAACGATGCACTTTGTTGAGCAAGATGTGGGATTACCTCATATATTCTGTCCTTCTCTGAAGTATGAGTGGAGCGCAGGCAGGGCGTTCAGATCACCAGCAACCAGGTTGCACATGCTATTGATTGAGGGAGTCAACTCGGCTAATACAAACGCATAACTTCCAAACTCCAACCGATGAGACACCGACATCGCTCGCGTAGAAGCGGCTTAAGGCCGACGCCATTCGTCGCGCTCCAACGCTCGCCGGCGATCCTATGTCACCCGGCTACCCTGTCACTCAGTCATCTTAATCATGCTATACTTGTCGCACTGGCTTACAAGACGCCGACCATCGTGATTGACAGGACTATGAACGTATTACTCATTGGTTCCGGTGGACGAGAGCACGCCCTGGCCTGGAAAATTGCCAGCTCACCCGGATTTACGAAACTGTTAACCATTCCCGGCAACCCTGGTACAGGGCGCTACGGACGCAATGTACCATTTCCTCTCACCGATTATCCGGCCCTGATCGATCTGGCCCAACAGGAAAAGATTGACCTCCTGGTCGTTGGCCCCGATAACCCCCTCGCGGATGGTATTGTCGATGCCTTTCAGGCTGCCGGTATTCCGGCATTCGGCCCAACTGCAGCAGCGGCCCGGATCGAGAGCAGCAAATCATTTGCCAAAGAGATTATGGCCGCTACCGGTGTGCCAACCGCCCAGAGTCATGTCTTTGCCTCGGCTGAAGAGGCAACAGCATTTGCCCGTGAAAGCGGTAAAGCGTGGGTGGTGAAGGCTGACGGTCTGGCCCTTGGTAAGGGTGTGATCGTTGCGGAAACGATTGACGAGACTCTGGCCGCGATTGCGAAATTAAGTGCTATTCCCGCCGGTCACCATCTCTTGCTTGAAGAACGGCTATACGGGCGCGAGGTGTCGGTACAGGCTCTCTGTGATGGCGAGCGGCTCTGGCCGTTGCCACCTGCACGTGACCACAAACGGCTAGAAGAGGGTGATCGCGGTCCCAACACCGGCGGCATGGGGGTGATTGCACCGGTTGATGAGGTCACACCGGCCTTGCTGGACGAAATCGTCAATCGTTGTATGCAGCCGGTTGTCAATGAGCTGGCAGCACGGGGCACACCTTTCCGGGGTCTCCTTTACGCCGGGATCATTCTGACCGCGGATGGCCCGAAGGTGCTTGAGTTTAATGCTCGCTTTGGTGATCCAGAAGCACAGACGGTATTGCCGCTGCTGGAAGGCGATTTTCTCGGTGCCCTGTATGCCTGTGCCACCGGCCACATGCAACCCAACCTGCTGCGCCGTCGCAAGGGATACGCGGTCTGTGTGATCTTGTGTGCTGCCGGTTATCCTGACCGTCCGCGAAAAGGTGATCTCATCCGCGGTGTGGAAGCGCTTGACGAAGATCAGGTGCTCGTGTTCCACGCTGGCACCGCTGTCGGGCCAAACGGCCTGTGTACGGCCGGTGGACGGGTGCTGGGCGTAACCGGTCTTGGCTCAACCCTACGCCAGGCACGTGAACGAGCATATGCTGCTGCCGATCAGATTCGCTTTGAAGGCAAATATTTTCGCCGTGACATCGGCCAGGAGTAGGTTGTGCCAGGGATTGCAGTATTGTTGAGCGGCAGCGGGAGCAATTTGCAAGCGCTGCTTGATGCCCAGGCTGCCGGTGATCTGGCTGGTGAAGTGGTGCTGGTCGCAAGTGACCGTGCTCAGGCTTACGGTCTGCAACGTGCATTACAAGCCGGTGTAGCAGCGGCGTATGTCCCACTGCGGGCAACGCAAGGCCCGCAGCGCCAGCAATGGGAGCAACGGCTGGCCGATATTGTCGCCTGTTTCGAGCCTGATCTGATCGTCCTCGCTGGCTTTATGCGCGTACTTTCGGCAGCATTTCTTGAGCGGTTCCCTAACCGGGTGATTAATCAGCATCCCGCACTCTTACCTGCGGATGGCGGCGATACCGTGACCACCACCAGTGGGCTGGTTATTCCGGCATTGCGTGGTGCGCACGTGGTAGCTGATGCGCTACGGCTCGGTTTGCCCGTTACCGGTTGTACCATCCATCGTGTGACGCCGCGGGTTGATGATGGCCCAATTCTGGCTCGGGCTGAAGTTCCGATTCTGCCTAACGATACGGTTGATTCGCTCCACGAACGAATAAAGACGGTAGAGCGACGATTGATTGTTGCTACAGTTAACCGCTTACTTGCCAACGAGTGACCGGATACTCCTACCGGTCACTCACCTCATTCGCGACGGAGCAACGCCAGCGTCAACATAATTCCGCCGGTGATCACGCCACCAATCCCGATGAACAACAGTGTCCACGGCAACACGCCATACCAGTCCAAAGCACGCATTGCAATGACCAATGCTGCGACCCCTACGATAAACGCTGCAACAACCAGCGCCAGTGCCAGCCGATTGGCAGCACCGATCAACGCAGCCGCCAGCCGGCGTAATTCAAGCTCGCGGGTTTGAATGCGCAGCTCGCCATCGTTGAGGTGTTGGAGAGTTTGACTGATCTGGATGGGCAGGTCAAACACTAGCTCACCTAATTCACGACCACCAGACAGCACCTGTGCGCCGAGAGCGGTTGGATTCATCTGCTCACGGAGGGCGCGCTGAATGTACGGGCGGGCGGCAGCGAAGACATTCAGGTTCGGATCAAGTTGCATCCCCAACCCCTCCATCATCACAATGGTCTTGAGCAACGTGGCCAGAGGACCGGGAATGGTTAAACGGTGTCGCCGTAAGAGCGTCGTGAGGCCGTCGAATGTCTCGCGGGCCGAAATCAGACCGAGGGGCCGATCCACAAATCCCTCGACGAACCGTTCCAGGTCGCGACGCAACGCCAGATTGGCTGCTCGCCGGGGTATGACTTCCAGGCGTTCGAGTGATCTGAGCAGCCCCTGACTATCGTGATTGACCAGCGCACCCATCAGCCAGAGTAAGCCCTGCATCGTGGCGTGATCAAGCGTGCCTACCTGCCCGAAATCAACTACTCCCAATACGTCACCGTCGAGCACGAAGAAGTTGCCCGGATGGGGATCGCTGTGAAAGAAACCGTGGGTAAAAATCTCTTCCAGCGTAATATCAAGGCTTGCCCGGGCCAGGCGTGACATGTCAACCCCGGCAGCACGCAACCCTGCCATATCGTTCAGCTTAACCCCAACAATCCGCTCCGTGGTCAAAATACGGCTATCGGTATATTCCCAATACACCCGCGGAATATAGATATGCGGATTTGTGCAAAACATCTGGCGGAAGCGCTCGGCATTGCGCCCTTCGCGGACGTAATCAAGCTCGGCGCGCAACATGGCGCTAAACTCCCACACAATCTCGCTCAGGTTGTATTGGGCGGCGAAGGCCAGACGTTCCTGTGCCAGTGTTGCCAGATCGGCCAGGATTGCCAGATCGGTCTGAATGCGCGAGGCAATATCCGGGCGTTGCACCTTGACCACTACCTGCGTTCCATCAGGCAGAACGGCAGCGTGTACCTGACCAAGCGAGGCAGCGGCAAAGGGCTGACGATCAAAGGCAACAAACAGTTGATCAAGTGGTCGATTAAAGGTTGCTTCGATCAACGCCATCGCCTGATCGCCGGGAAACGGCGGCACCGTATCCTGCAACTTACTCAGCTCGGCAACCACATCGGCTGGAAGAAGATCGGGACGAGTGCTCAAAGCCTGGCCCAGCTTGATGAACGTCGGCCCCAGCTCGATCAGCGCCTCGCGCAGCCGGGCTGCACTACCGAGTGGTGGCGGTGCCGGTGCCCGCAAAATGACCCGGCGGGGCAACGACAACAGCCCACTCAACCCAAGCTGATCGACCAGATAGCCAAAACCGTGATGCACCAGCACCTGAGCAATTTCGCGGTAGCGTCCAAGATGACGGGCCTGGCGAACAAGTGGCCACATGAGAACACCAGCTATCTACAGGCAGAAACTCGTGCGAACAACGCAGCAGTAAGTGTAGTATACCCCGGTTTCGAGACCAAAGGTGAGCAAACCGGCTTCACGTACTCAGAATCAGCCAGAGTGCCCAGAGGCGTGGCCCGAAGATCAGCACTCCGACCACAACGGCGGTCAGCGCACAGATCAACACACTGCCGGCGGCCACATCTTTCGCGATGCGGGCCAGCGGATGACGATCACGAGTCGCTAAATCGACGGTCGCCTCGATGGCCGTATTAAAGCCTTCAGCCGCCAGCACCAGGCCAATCGTCAGCGTCAATACCACCCATTCCCAATGCGCAATACGTAAGGTTACACCCAATGCGACTGCAATCGCGCCGATCAAAAGATGAATCTGCACGTTACGCTGGGTACGCACCAGATGACCGATCCCGGCAAAGGCATAGCGAAAGGCAGCAATGAGACGGCGGGTACTCCGATCAATCGGCGCAGCCATAGGTTTCTTCCTCGTTCAGACAGCGACTATCCTCAGCCGCGAATGATACCATCTCGGCTATAATGGCGCTTGCAAAAACTACTTCTTCCACAGTGAGGTAATGAAGCGTATGCGACTGATCATTGTTCGCCACGGCGAGAGTGAATGGAACCGGATCAACCGTTATCAGGGCCAGCAGGACGCACCACTCTCTGA
This sequence comes from Chloroflexus sp., assembly GCF_034432675.1. Lineage (GTDB taxonomy): Bacteria > Chloroflexota > Chloroflexia > Chloroflexales > Chloroflexaceae > Chloroflexus. The sequence goes on from NZ_DAOUBI010000237.1 coordinate 15,496, forward strand.
ATTGGGGCGCAAGCAGGCAGCAGCGTTGGGTGAGCGTTTACGACATGAAAAGATTGACGTTGTGTATAGCAGCCGCCTGCAACGCGCAGCCCACACTGCGCAGGCGATTGTAGCCCACCATCCCGGTCTTGAGATCATCTACGACGACGCGCTGCTTGAGATCAACCACGGAGAATGGGAAGGGAAGTATCTGCACGAGATTCTGGAGCGTTACGCCGATGGTCTGCGCGAATGGCGGCAGCATCCCACCCGTTCGCAGATGCCGGGTGGCGAAAGCTTCTCGAACGTACTCAAGCGGGTGCTCGACTTCCGCGAGCGGATTTGTGTCCAACACGCAGGACAGACGGTCTTGATCAGTACCCACGATGTCATCGTTAAGATTCTGGTTGCCGATGCCCTGGGAATGAATATGGATCGCATCAATCGCATCTGGGTTACCAACGCCAGCATCAGCGTGATTGAATACGGTGATGATCTGCCCTACCTGGTGAGCCTGAGCGAGGCGTGCCATCTCGGTCATCTGGCCACCACCCGTGAACAGCAGCACGCGCTGTAGGCACGTTCAGCGGATACTGGGGAGCAACCTCAAAGACTGACTCCACATGCGAGGTAGCGGCCATATTTCCGACAACCCGATCCTGATCTGTCGAACACCGGCAGCAACGATGCTGCCGCGCCCAATCTCTTCACCCAGACCGATGATACTACCAGCCTCAGCAATTGGTCGTCAGACGGCAGCGGTCGAACAAAATATCGCCCAGACGACTTAGTATCTGTAACGGTACCTGAAGCTGATACCAGAGCATATCATCCCAAATCAAACCACGTCGCAACTCGGTTCTAACGAACGTCCACTGCGCAATCAGCCCTACATTCCAGGCCACAAACAGCGCAGCGCCAACAACCAGTGGCTTCCACCCCAGCCGTGGCTGCAACCAGGCCAGCAGTGCCGATAACCCCAAGACAAAGATCGGCGTGCATTCAATCAGGCGCCGAAAACCAAATGAGCCGCTCAGGTGCCAGGTGGTGCCGAATGCACCATTGATATACACCTGACCGAGAAAACCGATCAGTAGCAGTAAAGCCAACGGGCCATCGCGGCGAAATAGCCAGGCGAGACCGGCCAGCGCCAGAAACAGGATTGGACTCCAGAGCAGCGCACCGTGAGCCGGATGGATCAGCGTATCCCAAAAGCGGGGACTCACCAGGATCGGTAATGGTCCCAATTGCACGAACGCCAGCTTACCACCCACGGTTGAAGAGGGGCTAATCCGTCCATTGAGCACCCAGTAGGTGGCCAGTTGCGGTGTGAGGGATACAACAAAGACGGCAAGAAACAGGAGATGACCGGCAAACAGCTTACGCAGCAGCGACCATTGTCGGCGGCGTAGAGCACCAACATAGGCCGCCAGTGCCTCAACAGCGGGGATGAGGAGCAGCAAACCTAACTGCTCGCGGGTCATCACCATCAAACCGGCCACGACACCCAGCGCCAGCCAGACACTCCAGTGGCGTTGGCCATCGCCGAGACCAAGATTGCCTTCCCGATCCCGCATCCAGATCGTAAGGAAGAGGGTAAAGAGAAAAAAGCCATTGGCATGCGACCAGGCCATCGCAAGATAGGTGTAAAAGACCAGTGGTGTACTCAAAAAAATGGCAATGGTTGCGATCAGGGCCGGCAACTGGCCGGTATAGATACGGGCCAGACGATAGGTCAATAACAACCCAAGCAAGCTGTACAGCGCCGACATCAGACAGACCGCAACGATATACGGCTGACTATAGCCATCACGCGGAATTGCCGCCCCGCCCGCATTTGCTATCTGCACCCACAGATCGGCAACCACAAAACCCGGTGCCCACAGCAACGCTGAGCCAATCGGCGCCACATTGCGCAGCTTACCGGTTACCGGATTGGGATTCGCATCATCAGGACGTAGCAGCGCATTAGATACTGCCGGATCATTGTTTTTCCGGCCAATATCGGCAAAGTGTTGATACTCATTGTAAAAATCGAGATCACGATCAAAGTAGAACGAACGCAGATAGGCGTAATACTGCACCTCATCGCTCAGCGCAATGCGCGGCAGGCTAAATGGCAAGAGGATAAGAAACATGAGAATAATGATTAGTGGTCCCAGGTCGCGGCCGGCAAAAAACGTGCGCATACGTCCCGCTACTCCTGATTGTAGATTCTTTTGATATATCTTCCTCCGACAGCACCACGGCTGCCCGCTGCTATTGTACGACGAATCGTCAGACACGCTCGAAGCGCTGTTTTTGCTCACAGGAATAAGGTAAAACGATTTTTATTGTTTTAAATTGACAAACTTTTTTTATTAGAGTATGCTAACCCCAAACATTCACACGTGCTCGATGAAGAGCGAACCCCAAACGCCTGTGTCCTGTCGAATACAAAGGAGGAACTATGGTGCGCCAGTTACTGCTTGCCTTATTCGTGGTGTGGATAGTATTGTTCAGCGGATGTAGCACCGTCACTACACCACCCCCAACTACTGCTCCCGTCACCAGCAACCTCAGCGGCATCAAAGATTATCTGCTCGGCCAGACACGTGCGCTGGTCACGGCTACCGCTGACCTGCAAACAGCCAGTAACCACTATTACGACCTTGCGCAAGCGACCAATTTTGACTATGCCAGTCTCTGGCAAAACCAGCAGCGTGAGGTGATTGCAGCCCTTAACGCAGCTCGTGAAGCGTGGATTACTGCCAGCCCAATCTACGAGAAGATGGAAGGTATCGTCGCCGGTACACCGGCACTCGCTCAATTCGACGTTGATCTCGATGCCGGTGCTGCCGGCAATGAAGACCCTGAAAATGCGGTCTCTTTTGACCTCGTCTTGCCCGATGGACGCACCCTGCCCAAGCCAGGAAACCTGTTTGGTGTGACTGAAAGCACGCTATGGGGTACCGATCCGGCTTTTGCCGCGTCGGTTACCGCCGATTGGAACGGCGATGGCACGATTGAATTCGGCGAAACCCTGCCCGATGCCAACGTGTTGAAAGCTAGTACTGATCTGCTGGCCCAAATGGCGGCTGATCTTGATAGCACCGCACAGAACTGGACACCAACCGAATCGGATGCCTTTACCGCACTGGTGGTAATGGTTCCTACTATGAGCGAATACTTTGCTTCGTGGCGCGATTCGCGCTTTGTCCTGGGTGATGCTGCAACGCAGCGTGATTTTAATGTCATTTCGCGTCTGGCCGATATTCAAGATATTCTAAGCGGGCTTGAGGTTGTCTATGCGCAAGTGCGCCCACGGGTAGAGGCGGTCGATCCTGCCCAGGCAGAGCAGATCGCAACCGGTCTGCGTGATCTGCGCGCCTTTGTGGCCGATATTTACACGCAAGAGCGCAATGGACGACGCTTTAGCCCGGAAGATGCGGACACGCTAGGCGCTGAGGCGCAAAATCGGGCCACTGCCATCACCGGTCAGATTAGCCAGATGGCCGGCGCCCTTGGCGTCACCCTGGCGGAATAAGCCCTGCACGCGCTTATCTGTGAAACACTGGCGGCGCAGGTCATGCCTGCGCCAAATATGGATTGTTCCGATAGACGTTCAGCCAGAGAACCGGGAAGGATCTTGTATGAAGCTCAAGCCGGTATGCGCCACTAGCCGCTACGGACTGATATTGCTGGCTCTGATAGGAATAGCTCTTACTCTGATTACACCGACAGTATCAGCGCAAACTCACTCACCCGGTCAGATCGCCGAGCATATTCGAGCGACCCTGGTATCCATTCAACTCCACGAAGCCGACGATCCCACAACTGCCCAGGCACACTTGAACGAACTGTACGACGAATACACCGCCCTGGCACCAACCATCGGTCACTACAATACCAGCGCAGATAGCGCTATCCGTGCCGGATTTCGTGCTGCCGGGAATGCGCTGGCTACTGCCGATATGCCCGGTTTTGCAATGGCACGCGCCCAAATCTGGACGGCACTGTTGAACGGCGGGTACAGCGTGGTGAGCAGTGCTTTACACGAAGGTGATACACTCACCGCCCGACAATGGCTGGTAGTGCGTGAATTTCGCCATGCCAATCGGTTTGCTCGCCCGAATGCCGATGCCACGAAAGCGGTATACGCCACCGCGAACGGCGCACTTTCAACCGAAGAGGCGCTGGCCGCGGTGAACGCCGATCTTCTCGACACGTATCAGGCCCGGCTCAACGAAGCACTCCAGGCGCTCGTCGTCGCCGACCAGCAAGGCTTTCCCAGCCGGCGTGCTGAAACAGCCGCGCTGGCCGCCGGCTACTTCGCTATTCTGGCCCCTGCCTATGCCGAGCAGCGTGGTGAAGCGGCAGCCATGAGAGCACAGGCAACCTTTGCCACATTGCAAGAGGCAGCGTACCGTGGTGAACCAATCGCATCACTGCTGGCAGAGGTGCAAGACCTTCTGCGTGGCTTTCGTGCTGCACCACTCAGCCCTGCCGAACAGGTGCGACGAAGCGGTCAAATGCTGCGCTTTTTGCAACTCGTGCCGATTGAGTACGAGCGAGGGGTGCGAAACGGTCAGGTTACCATCGATTTAGAGATTCGCGAAGCGATCACCTTTCACGCCGGTGCGATGGCTGCCTTTAGCGACCTGCGTGATCTGCTCGAGCAGCGTAATCCCGATCTGACCACCACGGTTGCCGCTCGTTTCACAGAGTTGGGTAACGCATTGGCCAACACCGGCAACCGTACGGAGATTACCGACCCAGCGACAATTCGCTCAACTACAGAAGCGCTGCTCAGCGATTTACGCACTCTCTTGCCAGCCGAATGGCAAAAACAAACTAGCGGTGCCGACTTCGATGTGATTCGGTCGGCGCTCGATCAGATGGAACAGGCAGTACGTGCCGGCGAGTATGCACTTGCCGAATCCGCACGTCTGGAAGCCTACGCGATTATGGAGATTGGCCCGGAAGCCAAGCTGATCGCCTTCGCTCCTCAATACAAACCGATTATTGAGGGCTACTTCTGGTATGGACAGAATGATCATAAAGGGCTGGCCTATCTCATTGAGCAACAGGCAAGCCCGGCCGACATTGCCGCCACTCGTGCAGCACTCGACCGGGCATTAGCTGAAGCGGAACAGGCACTGGCAGGGAGCAATGCCCCACTGGCGATCACAACCAACGCAGCGGTGATTGTCTTCCGCGAAGGGCTTGAGGCAGTGCTTATTCTGGCGTCGCTGATGGGGAGCCTCAAAGCACCAGGACAACGTCGTTTCCGCCGACCCCTCTGGATCGGTGCCGGCACCGCGATACTGGCAACCGTATTGACCTGGATTCTGGCGCAGAGTGCATTAATGGCGATGGCCCGGCTAGGTGAGACACTGGAAGCTATCGTTTCTTTGATTGCAATCGCTGTGTTGCTCTTGATCACCAACTGGTTCTTTCACGATGTCTACTGGAAAGACTGGATGGCTTCATTCCACCAGCAGAAAAAGCATATTCTCGGTGGGCAAACCGGTCAATGGCTCGGTCTGATCACACTGGGGTTTGCTAGTATCTACCGTGAAGGGTTTGAGACAGTGCTCTTTCTGCAGGCACTGACCCTTGAAGGCTCCATTACGACGGTTCTGGCAGGTGTCGGTATCGGTCTGACTCTCACCCTATTCGTGGGACTGGCCGTCTTTGTTATGCAGGCAAAACTGCCCCACAAGAAGATGCTGATTGTTACCGGGATTCTGATTGGGGCAGTGCTGTTGCAAATGGTTGGTCACACGGTCAATGTCTTGCAGGTGATCGGCTGGCTACCGCTGCATCCGATTCGCTGGCTCGACCTGCCCTACTGGACGGGATTCTGGTTTGGGTTGTATCCTACCTGGGAAGGGATTGGTCTGCAAGCAGCAGCAGCGGTTTTCGTCATTGGCAGTTATTATCTAGCCGAACACTTGCAGCGACGTGAGCAACAGCGCTACGCAATCGCCCATTCTTGACGATCAGGCAGAAAAGTAGAGGAGACTATGAGCATTACTTCCGATCCGATTGCACCGATTGCTGCGGCAGCAATCGAACATATGAATAGCGATCATGCCGATGCTGTACTGGCCTACGCCCGTGGTCTGGCCGGTATAGGCTGGGCCAAGCAAGCCCTGATAACGCGCCTCGAAGCAAGTAGCATTGAGATACAGGTCAGCGGTGATGAACGAACAACGACCATTCTGATCCCATTTGAACCACCGCTCACCCACCCGGAACAGCTTCGACCGGCACTTATTGCTCTAGCTCAGAAAGCGCGTCACCATCTGGAGGCCGGGGCACAGGTAGAGTCTCCAGAGCCGATACGAAATGCTGAACTTCCCCATCTATTGCTCAATGCAATTGCCAACCGCCGCAGTTTTGCGCTGCAAGATTTAACCGCCGGGCCGATTGCACGAGAGGCGGTAACACTGATGCTCGAAGCGGCGAACTGGGCACCGAGCCACGGCCAGACAGAACCCTGGCGCTTCGTGGTCTATAGCGGTGCTGCACGACAAATACTAAGCGAAGCCTTTGGTATGGCATTTCGTCTGCTCAATCCCAACCTGCCCGTCGGGAGTTCCGGTGAAGAGGGACAACGCAACCGGGTGTGGCAGGCGTCCGTCTGGATTGCGATCGGCATGCAAGCCCATCCGAAGCGACCCGAATGGGAAGAATTGATTGCCGTCGGCTGCGCCGTCCAGAATATGCACCTGATGACCAGTGCGTTGGGCCTGGCCGGCAAATGGACGAGTGGTGCCTGTGCGACACACCCGCACGTGGCAGAAGTTGTCGGCTTTACCCCTGGCACCCGATTACTCGGCTTCTTCTACGTTGGGCATCCTGCAGCTCTTGAGTGGCCACGCGGTCGCCGTCGTTCACTGGCAAGCAAGGTGATCTGGCACGAGGAGTAGGGGTAGGTAGTCACGCACGCCAATGTTTTGCTATCAGTTGTAGGCTGATACAGCCTGACAGGGGCACACATCTGTGCGCCCCTGTCATTTGTGCGCTGTAAAAGCTGTCAGCGCATTGCTACCGATGTAGCAGCGGAACGTAGAGCTTCGGGAAGGTCACTTGATCGAGCGTAATGACACCCGCGGGCAGCACTGCTGCAGTGAGCGAGGTAGTGCCGCTGACACTCGGATTACCGGCACCATCAAGGATGCGAGCATAGACATAGTAAGGTCCGGGTGTAAGTTGTTCTTCCGACAGGCCACTGGCCAGACTCCAGACCACGCTAAAGCTATTGGTATCGCCCGGGGCAGCAACCGGGAACCAGACTAGGTTCGGGTCAGTTGCCGGATTAGTTACCGGAACCCGGCTATTGGCCAGCCAGACCCCCCAGAAGCCGCGACCGGGGTAGAGATTATCGGTCACAACGATATTGCTAAACTCCAGATTCACGATAACCGTTGCACTGCCCGGAATCGGCTGGACCTGCAAACTTCCTCCGCTAAGGACCGGTGGTGTTGCATCGTAGATCAATGTGTGCGCAAGATGCATCGAATTGCCCAGGGTATCACGCACACGCACAACGACCGGAAGTGGTCCTTCAGCTATCGTATCAGGATAGGGCAGGATATTGGCAAAGCGATTGCCGTTAATGGTCAGTGTACTCACGCTATTGAGTGCCGTTGCGTTTGGAGCCAGCGCAAAATTTTGCAGTCCGCTACAATCACCAACACTCCGTAGTTCGACGTAGACTGCCGGCACGCGAGTGTAGTCAGGATGACCATCACTAGCCCCACCTTCTCCAATCAGATCAGCGGTTGTAATGCCGGTAAATGGTGAAGTCTTCAAACGTGAAAAGGGGTTTCCGACAGTAGCGCTGGCTAGAACACCAGCATCGATAATCACCGCATCAGAGCGAACCTGATCGATCAGATTATTCTCACTCCGACGCAACTGCGTGTAGAGAACACGTTCAACACAACCGGCATCAGTGCGCAAGGATGCTGGAATTGGTACTGCCAATACACTGGTTGGACCGCTAGGGTTGAACGACTGCCATCCACCTGAGTCATTTTCGGTATCGGTCGGAGGTGCTCCCCAGCGCCAGCGTACCTGATCGGGGAGATTCGAGGTGGTCAGGTCAGGAAAGGTCACATTGACAGTCAATTTACTATCGCCACCAACCACTGCAACGTCATTTTCGATGAGCGGGCGTGAGCCGAACGCAGCACCTGGAGCCTGGAAGAGGGCATAGCGAGGACGCGGAGCATTACCCTGGAAGAATTCGTGCACGACATGCATATAGCTTCGCGCACCAACCCGGGCATCAGCCCACGCATTAAAGACCGGCGCGACGGTCGGCGCACTGACCACCGGCAAGAAGCCCTGATTCGCCGGCCTGACGGCGTAAAAGAGTTGATTGACATTTCGGCTGGTGCCCTGACGAATCCATGCCATGTGGAGATTCCCACGCTGGTCGTAGTCAATGTTGACTCGGCCATCACCTTTTCCGCTGATCAGTTTAGCCGCCGACCAGGGGTCACTGAAATTACTGACCAGCTTTTCCGCGAAGAAGATGCCATCATCAGCTCCCCGGAATGCAACCGCGATCCGCGTATTTGGTGCCGGATCGGCACTGAAAGCAACGCTAGCATCAGCAAACACCGCCGACGTGCTACCGTTCACATCAACAGGCGTTCCAAAACCTGTACCAGTCCAGAGTGAAACCATGACGTGTAATGGACGTGGCGTATCGCGAGTGAAGGTAATTGCCAGCTCACCATTGGGTCCAGCCGCCATTGCTGTTTGAGACTTATATGCTAGTGCACCTGGTACTGAACCTACGGCAGACCAGGTAGTGCCACGATCATTCGAGAAGGCATAGTTAATATTTTTATCATCACGCCACGCTGCGACAATCTGGCCGTTGGTGCGGACGGCCATTGCAGGTTCCACGGCAAAGCTATGACCACGCATTATTTCAAATGTTGCCGGATTCCAGGCTCCACCCGGTTCACGGCGACGAAACTTGATCGTCTTGGCAACCTGATCGATCCACAACACGTAGACCTCGCCAGTTGGTGCAGTTGTCACCGCGGTTTGCACCCAGTCCTGGGCAATCCCGGCAGCAACAGTACCAAGCGATAATGGAGCGGGAAAAGCGGTATCTTCTTCACCCTTGATCCACAGTTTTACAGTGCCATTTTCACTGCTAGAGATGCCATCGGTTGCACTAATATACACCCCATTGGAATCAACAGCGAGTTGAGGGTATTTGGTATTACTGGCTGCAATATCAATTTCGCGGATGAAGCTGGCCCCTTCTTGTGCCTGCGATGGAATCGGGAGCAACCCGGCCAACGTAACAACAATGAAGCAGATAACAGTAATCAGCGAAGTTGTACGCAACATAGGAACGTTCTCCTGATGGGTTCGGTGATTTTGCTCTGTTGAGTAATGGTCACGACTCGCCTTATCCACATCCTATCGGCTAAGGCGTGATGATAACATCATCGAACAGCATGCCACCGATGGCACGGGTATACACACCAACCTGCCCGGCCGGTAATGGCTGTCCATCGGTTGTCTCCATCAAGAGCTTTCCGTCGAGACGAACCTGTAACGTTCCGCCGCGCAGCTCCAGTTCAATCACGTGCCACTGGCGCGGTGCGAAGCCTGGACCATCCACCGCTGCCAGCGGTGTAGTTACCCCATTGACCACTTTCTCCAGGACGTATTTCGGTGTCGCTTCGTACTCCTGCTTCAACAGGCGTACCCGATAGTAGCTTGCCTCGTAACTGACCTCACCCTGATAACGTGCGATGATGCCGGCCACACCGTTAAACTCATCGTAAAAGCTGACCCGCACCATGCCATCACCCACCACAGGAGTGGCTGCTAACAGTGCAACCTGGGCCAGTGAGCTATTGCGCAGTTCGCCAGCAAAATCCTGGCGCAAGCGGCCGTTATCGATCACCCAGTTCGGATGGTCTTCGGGCAAGACGAAATCGAGGGCAATGGACTGCCAGGCGGCGAGGCTATCAGTGGTAGTAAAATCAGCGACGAACAGTGGACCGGTGGCTAAACCTGCCGGCACTGTCGGGTTAGGGCCGATAGTCGGGGCCGGTGGTTCAGGAGGATATTGTAGGATTGGCCCACTCTCCTCGGCTTGACCGGGACGGAGTGTCAGCCAAAAACCACCGAAAACTGCCACCATCCCCAACAACAGTGATGCGAATAACAGGTGAGGTTGGCGATACCACATCGTAGACTCCTCCTTACGCATGAAGACTATCTGCATTGTACAACGTAGCCGGCAATGTTGATAGGGATAGGATATAACGAAAAAGTACTAAAAATGGTAAAATTTCTGTGCCAACTGTATTCAGGCAACGATACGATAAAGTATCGTAATACAAGACACCCGTTTTCCCTCCTGCTCATGTATAAAACCGTTCTGAGCGGCCAAAAGTAACGCGGAATTTTGGTAGGTTTGTCTTGTTTATTCTCAAATCGACAACAGCAGCGAAAGAGACAGAAGCATTCCTCATATTGGGCAAGTATCTCATTATCTACTGTAGTTTTTACCGGCACCCCAGAGACACGGAGGATGCAGAGGAGAACTATCTTTAAGCTGGTATTTTATAGCCTGGCATTTTGAACAGGATACGGTTGAAGCTTAACGCAGGTGACCATCAGACTGTCCTGGCCGTTCACGGTGGGGATAAATGTCATCTCTACGGTTTACAATTGCACCACAGGGACGCCAAGAACACAGAGAGTATTAGTACAGCGGGGCGGCTACCAGGGCCGCCCCAAATAGTGGTGGTTGCACAAGTGCATGATACTACCACCATCTGCTATTTTCTACCTTCTATCTCCCAAATGCTAGAGTTACCGTGTTACCAATGGCACATAGGTTCGAGCAGGCGTGCGCGTGCTGGTTGCCGTCGTCTCTAACACTGTATTGCCAATATTACCGGCACGGTCGATCAGACGAATGTAGAGATAGAAGGTCTGTTCAGTAACACTGGTTGTTGCCATTGTTACGCCAGGGGCATTCGCCATACTCCAGCTCGACACTGTGAAATGACCACCGTTGAATTCAACCGGAGCTTCAATCCATTGCAGGGTCGATGAAGTAGCTGGATTAGACACTGCGCTTGGGCTGACGGCAATTAAGACACCCTGAATGCCGTTTGCCTCGGTGATTGTTGCAGTTGAGAGATTGAAGGTCAAATCCTGGAGTATGTCACCCAATGGAGAGTCGGTAACGGTAATGATCTCACTTCCGCTCAACGACATTTGCGGCGGTGTCCGATCAAGTCGAATGGTATGGGTAATCGTTTGCGAATTACCTAACTCGTCGTAGATTCGTATCACAACCGGGTAATTACCATCCGATGACGGTGGTTCGAAGGTGACACCAGGGAGAGGAATAATCGCGTTTAACGTACCCTCTACGTCAAGATCGCTGGTTACAGCAAGCGCGGCCGCATTACCGGCAACGCGTACCCGACTGATTTGTGAACAATCACCGCCATCTGTTACCGAAAGCAGTATCTGTGGCAACGGTGTACTGCCAGGATCGAGATCGTAAACTCGATAATTACTAGCATACCAGTTTGACGAGTCATATAGCAATGGATTAGCAACCCCTGCTGTAGCAACGACGTTGGTATCGATGATGACGTTCGCCTTGCGCTCGGTTGTATCAATGACTGAGGCGGTGCCATTCCGTCGCAATTGGGTATACAACGTGCGCGGTGTACAATCGTTGACATTGAGAAACGTAGCGGGGATCGGCACCGTCAATTCGGTAGCGGCAGTTGCGTTTTCACTCAGCAATACCCAGCCACCTGAATCATTCGCAGCATCGGTTGGTGGTGCTCCCCATCGCCAGCGCACACTAATATTTTGCGGCGTTGTGCCTAAACCAGGGAAAGTTACCTTCACCGACGTACGCCCGTCTCCACCAACCCGTGTTGCCCCACCTTCGATGAGCGGATCCGAGCCAAATGGCGAGCCGGGGGCCCGGAAGAGAGCGTAGCGGAGAAGTGGGGTGTCACCACTGAATACCTCGTGGGCGACGTGCATGTAGAAGCCGTTGCTTGCACTATTGACACCCCAGGCGTTAAATAGAGGTCCAGAGGTTGCGGACTCTACCGGACCTAGAAAGGTACCATTGGATAGGCGTACAGCATAGTTTAACCGATTCTGACTACGACTACCCGGAGTCCGAATGAAGGAGATATGTAAATTGCCGTAGAGATCGGTGCTTACCGAGACCTGCCCATCGCCTTTCTCGCCTGTCAAACGTGCAGTGGACCATGGCTGATTATCAAACAGATTATTGATATTTTTCTCGGCGTAGAAGATACCACTATCGGCATGACGGTAGCCGACATAGATAGTACCATTGTGGATGGCGACACTGCTATCGGCATAGGGGGCAGGATCGCCAACGTTGACATCAACCGGCACACTGAAACCATTTCCCTGCCAGATAGACACCATCACGTGGAGAGGACGTGGTTCATCGCGTGTGAAGGTAAGTGCAACCTCACCATTCGTGCCGGAAGCAAGCTGCACCACGGCACGGTAGGCTTTCATCCCAAAAGCACGGGCTACCGGCACCCATGACGCTCCACCGTTATCTGAGAAGGTGTAGTAGATTGAGGCATCACTGCCTGTAAAATCATCACGCCAGACCGCAATAATGCGCCCATGCTGGGTGCCACCGTTCACAACCGTCAGGGCTGGACGCACTGGAAAAGCGACATTGCGTGTCACTTCGGTGATGGGTCCCCAGTTACCGGCAATATCACGTTTCCGGAACCGAACAACCTTGGCCGCCTGATCGATCCAGAGCGTCAACACATCACCGGCCGGAGAGGTGGCAATAGCACTGTTAATATATTCGGGATTAAGCGTCGTGCGTGAAGTGGTTCCTAAGGTATACGGGGTAGGGAAACTCAACGCAGTCTCGGTCTTTGACCAGACGCGGGCTTTCCCTTCGGAGGCACCACTCGACTCAGCAATTCCTATGATATGAACCTGATCACCGTAGGTCGCAACCTGTGGTAGCTTGAGATTTGAGCTGTTGGGAAGAACAGTTTCGACTAACAACTGTGCCCCACTTTGAGCGGCTGATGGGGTCGCCGGTGGCAAGATGCCAGCAAAAAGTGCCAGCAGACAGAGCGGCACGAGCAAGGTGCGAACGAGTATCGACATGGATCTACTCCTCGGCTATGTGCTACTTACGGGGCGATGATAACGTCATCGAACAGCATACCACCGATGGCACGGGTATACACACCAGCCTGGCCGGCAGGTAGTGGCTGACCATCGATTGCTTCCATCAAAAGCTTGCCATCGAGACGAACCTGTAACGTTCCGCCGCGCAGCTCCAGCTCGATCACATGCCACTGGCGCGGTGCGAAGCCTGGACCCTCCACCGCTGCCAGCGGTGTGGCAACACCATCGACCACCTTCTCCAGCACGTATTTGGGTGTTGCTTCGTACTCACGCTTTAGCAGACGTACCCGGTAATAGGTTGCCTCGTAGCCAACCTCACCCTGATAGCGGGCAACGATGCCGGCGACGCCGTTAAATTCGTCGTAAAAACTGACCCGCACAACACCGTCGCTCACCACAGGCTCAGCCAGCAAGGCGACCTGAGCCAGCGAGCTGTTGCGCAGCTCACCGGCAAAATCCTGGCGGAGGCGGCCGTTGTCAATGACCCAGTTCGGGCTATCTTCGGGCAAGACAAAATCGAGGGCGACGGATTGCCAGGCGGCAAGACTATCAGCGGTCGCAAAATCGGCAACGAACTGCGGGCCGGCGGCCAGACCAGCCGGCACTGTTGGGTTGGGGCCGATAGTCGGGGCCGGTGGCTCAGGGGGATATTGCAAAATCGGCCCACCCTCCTCGGCCTGACCAGGACGAAAGGCGACGAACAGGGCGGCACTCACCGCGATCAGCGACGCAGCCACTGCCAGTAGCGAGAGTAGACGGTTTCTTTGTGCCATGAAAAATCCTCCTCAATGACGAATGGTAAAACCCGCACCTTAGCGGCCAGTAGCAACCGTTTCAGGTAACGCCTTAGCGCGTAAGGCATTCCGGTAGAGATCGGCCAGTTCGGTAGCAATCCGCTGTGAAGAGAACTGCGGTGCCAGTGCTGCGGCACGTGCGCTATACGCCTGCCATACAGCCCGATCTTTTAACAACGAAACAATTGCCTCACCAATGGCTGGCCCAGAACGTGGCTCTACCACAATGCCGGCCTGCGCTGCCGCCACATACGCACTGGCGCCGGTGGTGCGGGTTACCACCGGCGGCGTTCCAACAGCACAGGCCTCAATCACCACCCGACTAAACGACTCGGCGACCGAGGGAACAACAGCGACATCAGCGCCGGCCAGATAGGTACGAGCATCGTGGTGGGGAATAGCACCGGTAAAGATAACATCAGCCGCTACTCCCAATGCTTGCGCCCAGCGACGGAGAAATGCTCCGTAATCGCCGAAGCGTGGCGTTGAGCGATTCGGACCGACAATCACGACCTGCGGTGCCAGACCGGCAGCCCGGATTGTTGGTACTGCCTCAACCAGATATGCGATCCCTTTAAAAGGATGGAGACGATTGAGACTGACAATAATCGGACGTTCTGGATCAAGACCGTGACGAGTCGTGATGATCGCGCGACTGCGTGCACGCATCTCTCTCAACGGCATATCAGCAGGCGGAAAACTGTCTTCCGTGATGTTGTACGGAATTGCGGTGACCTTTAATGCGGGAGCACCACGGGCAATTGCCAGCTCGCGAATCTGCGGCGAGTCGGCGCGAATCACCAGAGCACGCCGGAATACCAACGGTAGTAAGGTGCGCACCACCCGAAACCGGGCATAGCCATAGTCGTACTCTGGTTCAGCCATCACATCAGCACCGGGCAAGGTCACAGCTATCGGCGGAGCATGCTTCCCGGCAAACAGCGCGGCAACCCCCAACGGAAACGCTGTTTCGATGTGACACAGATCAAATGGTGGCGTCGTCGCCAAAAACCGGCGTAAGCCGACGATTGCACTC
>NZ_DAOUBI010000238.1:0-15940 GCF_034432675.1 Chloroflexus sp.
TGGGCGCAGAGCTGCGGGGTAACCGCTGCGATCTCCACGTGATCGCGAGCACGGCTGGCGCGGCAGCATGGCTGCTGCACTCGAAACTGCGCGACACGTACGTGATGCGCGGGTAAGGCAACCCATTCAGCACGTGCTGGCACGGCTGGAGCGGCGCACTGCCACCGGGCCAGTTGCTCAAAACAGCACTTATGGCAATCATAGCCGCTGATACACACGTGGTTGACACCAGTTGTGAATGCATAGCGGGGGCGGGAGAGGGGAGGGCAGATGTTTGATCCAGGGCTTCCTGATAGGGTAGCGTTATGTTCGATCATCTGTCTTGGCCGTCCGTGAATGCCGCCAGAGGCGGGAGCTTACTCTTGGCTCCCCCCTTCAGCACTGGTACCGGCACCATGTGCGCCGGAGGCGCACGCTCCCAGCTCCCGGTTGGGGAGTACGCCCGTCATCACGCCCCCGACCCGCTCTGGCACGCGGGCAATGCAGTATTTGAGGTATGGGTAATGCATAGGTGGGAGCGAGCCGAATGTTCGCGTTCTCAGGGAATATCAGCATTTGCGCACGGTGGTGTAGCAAGCAAGGGTGCAGCGTGAGAATGACGGTAGGTAGCGTGCGATGACTCTTTTGAACCAGATGTGGTGTCAGATGGCTCAGGATTATGCCCAGGGATTTGGGAGATACATCTCTCCCGTCTAAACTCTGATATGGTATGATCGTTGCGACCATATGTATCCATTTGCATGAAAGGTGGCATACGCATGCAACCACTGGATCAGGAGAAGGTTGATCTGGATTTCACCTTCTTACTCGATTGTTTTGCCAGAGTATTGCGTGACGTCGGTGCCGAGCCGGTATCGGAAGCATTGCCCTGGTTGGGTTCTCACACTCCTGGCGATCATATTCCAACTCGCGCACTGGCACAGGCCCTCATTATTGCCTTTCAATTGCTCAATATCGCCGAGGAAAACGCAGCAGTACAGCAGCGTCGGGTTGCTGACCGCGATCCGAATATCCCACCGGAACTGGGGCGCTGGCGAGATGCCCTTCAGAAGCTGCACCAAAGTGGTTTGACCGGTGAAGAGATTGCTGCGGCGCTTCCCCATATTCGCGTCGAGCCGGTGCTCACAGCGCATCCTACCGAGGCCAAACGAGCAACAGTCCTCTCACATTATCGTGAGCTGTACTTGTTGCTGGTGCGTCGCGAGAGTCAGCGCTGGTCACCGGCGGAGCAGGCTGAGATCGAGGCAGATGTAGAGACACTGCTTGAACGATTGTGGCGTACCGGTGATGTCTTTCTGAGTAAGCCTGGTGTTCCTGCCGAAGTGCGCAATGTCCTGCATTACCTGGTCAATGTCTTTCCCGATGTGTTGCCTGTGCTTGATAATCAGTTGCGCTACGCCTGGCAGGAAGCCGGTTTCGATCCTGCGCTGCTGAGCGATACCTGGCCAAAGCTTAGTTTTGGGTCGTGGGTTGGAGGTGATCGCGATGGTCATCCACTGGTGACTGCCGAGATTACTGCACAGACCCTCCGTGAGATGCGTCTGCAAGCCTTGCGTCTCCTACGGCGTCGAATTCGACAGGCCGCCAGCCATCTCAGTATTTCTGATCTGCTCGTTCCAACGCCACCGGGGTTGATTGACCAGATTCGGCGGTTGTCGAGTGGTTTAGGTAGTCGTGGTGCGCAGGCAGTGGCGCGTAACCCCAATGAACCGTGGCGGCAGGCGCTGAACCTGATGCTGGCTCGTCTGCCGATAGACGATGCGCCGGCTGAAGCAGCACGGCTGGTGGACGATCCTGATCGTTATCGTTGTGCCGATGAACTGCTCAATGATCTGCGCGAGTTTGCCGGGTATTTACGTGCAGTAGGGGCAGGGCGACTGGCCGATGCTGAGATTCGTCCATTGATGCAACTGGTTGACACCTTTGGCTTTCATCTGGCTACACTTGATGTTCGCCAGAACAGCCAGTTTCATGATCGGGCCCTGGCGCAGTTATTGGAAGCTGCCGGTTTGTCGGCTGACGATCTGATTGGTGGTGATCCTGAGCGACGGCGGGCACTGTTAGAGCGCGAGGTTGCTTCACCACGGCCATTTGCTCACCCCAACACACCGCTTGACTATGAGGCGGCGGCAGTCGTTGATAGCTATCGTGTTCTTGCCAATCACATTGCTCGCTACGGTACAGCCGGACTTGGCCCGCTCATTATCAGTATGACACGCGATGTAACTGATGTCCTGGTCGTGTATCTGCTGGCGCGTGAAGCCGGTCTGGCATATGCTACCCCAGAGGGGCTGGTGTGTCGATTGCCGGTCGTTCCATTGTTTGAGACAATCGAAGATCTTGAACATAGTCCCCGAATTCTGGCCGATATTCTCGACCACCCAGTGACGCGCCGCAGCTTGATGGCGCAGGCTCAGGGTGGCGAGTTGGTGCAGCAAGTGATGATCGGCTACAGCGATAGCAACAAAGATGGTGGCATCCTGGCCAGTCAATGGGCATTGTATCAGGCACAGCGGGCGATGACGGAAGTGGGACGGGCACGTGGAATACGGATTCGTTTCTTCCATGGTCGTGGGGGCACGATCAGCCGTGGTGCCGGACCTACCGGCCGCTTCATCTCAATGCTGCCACCGGGAAGTTTGAACGGTGATCTTCGTCTTACCGAGCAAGGTGAGGTCATTTCGCAAAAGTATGCCAATCGTCTTACCGCTGCGTACAATTTGGAACTGCTCATTGCCGGGACAACCAAACACACGCTACTCCAGCAACGACAACCCGAAGAGCCGCATCCGCTGGAGCCGGTGATCGGCTGGCTGGCCGAGAAGTCACGTATTGCCTACCGCGAACTGGTTGAACGCGATGGCTTCATTACCTTCTTCCGTCAGGCTACGCCGATTGATGTCATTGAACAAAGCCGGATCGGCTCACGTCCATCGCGGCGTACCGGGCAGGCGACGCTGGCCGATCTGCGAGCCATCCCCTGGGTCTTTAGCTGGAATCAGGCCCGCTTTTATCTGCCGGGCTGGTATGGGGTTGGTAGTGCATTGACGGCCTTGCAAGAACAGGAACCGGCGTTATGGGAGCAACTGCGTGAAGAGCAATGGCGGTGGCCGTTATTGCGTTACCTGCTGGCCAATGTTGGGACGAGTTTGCAAACGGCACACCGCGAGACAATGCATGCGTATGCCGGCCTGGTCGAAGATGACGAGATACGGCGACAATTCCTCAACCTGATTGATGCGGAGTTTGCCCGTACAGAAGCGGCATTGACAGCTATTTTCGGTATGCCGCTTGAGCAGCGGCGACCACGGGTGGCTGCGACACTGGCTCGGCGCCAGATTGGCCTGACCCCTCTGCATCGCCGGCAGATAGAGCTGCTAGGTCGGTGGCGTGCCCAGCGGGCGGCTGACGATCCGGCAGCCGAAACCACATTGATCGATCTGTTACTGCTGGTCAACGCGATTGCAGCCGGCCTGCGCACAACCGGATGACTGGTGGGTGCAGGTACAGGTTTGATTGAGATGGTAAACCGATAACCACCGGGCTGGTCGGGTAATGATCTGACCTGTCCGGTGCTTATGTTGCCTGACGCTGCGACACGCATATGGCAAGCAGGTAAGGTTCCTGATCCAACGATAGTACTGGCGATGGCGTCATCCCTCCTCGCTTCCATACCGGCAGCCTTGGAGCAGTAGATACTATTGTTGGTCATCGGCAAGCGTTCATGCACCTGTGTGATAGTCAGGTAGCACAACCGCACAGCTTGTATGAAATAAGTTCTCGCGTGATGGGTGATGAGCATGTTATGGTGATACTGCGTCTGGTGGTGGGATGCGCCCTGCCCCCGCTGGAGATGGGAAACCACCAGTGTTAGATGGTTCCCGCTGTTGCATGTTAGTTCTGGCTTGTGATACCAGCGAGCCGGACTTGCGCTCCCAGGGAAGAGCAGCACTTTACGCACCACAGTGTGGTATTCAGGCGATGTTGGAGAATGTGCCATGACTTCCATGAAACCAGAGTTGATGTCACATCCGGCAAACACACGCTGCGTGTGGTATGCTGATCAAAAATACAGGTGTCAGCTTCAGTCATCAAGCGCTACACCCGTTTGGGAGAAACAATGGATCGTGAAGTAGTAACAGATCGGATAACGTCGGTAGACCAGTCGCAGCCGACGGCTGAAGGACTGGAACAACGACGCTCTCTCTTTAATCGTATGGGACTGCATTTGCCGCCGCTGCCATTTCGAGTGCGGCTGACGTTACTGTACACCGGTCTGTTTGGTCTGGCTCTCATTGCGATTGGGGTTGGTGTTCATTTCGCGGTTTCCCAGGCCCTGTATGCCGGTGTGCAGCGTGATCTTACGTCAGCGACACAGCAGGTAGAGGCGATTCTTTCGGCAGTCGGGTTTCAGAGCATTCGTACCGCCAGTGGTGAATTACAACTCTATCTGAATCGCGATTTTATCAAGCTGTTTACCAACCGTGGGGTTGGCGTTCAGTTTTTTCGGATTGACGGCACCCTGGCGAGTAGTACACCGAATCTTGAGTCGCACATGCTACCACTGCCGCCGGAGGCGATGCAATACATTAGCGCCGGCAATGATCAGATGAGTGTAGTGCGCGAAGTTAACGGTGTGCCGGTCAAATCGCTGATCACACCGGTCACCCTGCGCAATGGTCAATTAATTGGCTTTTTGCAGGTCTCGCGTCCACTTGATGATGTTGTGAACACCCTGACGTTGTTGCAACAGATACTGATTGGCGGCGGTCTTCTGGCATTGATCATCAATGGTTTAGGCGCGATGTACCTCTCGAAGCGGGCATTGCGCCCAATTGAGCAGATCACCATGACAGCGCAAAGTATTGTGCGAGCCGAGGATTTGGGGCGGCGCATCCCCGAACCTGCGCAGCGCGATGAGTTGCAACTGCTGACGGTTACCATTAACGAACTCCTGTCACGCCTTGAGCGCCTCTTTGTCACGCAGCAGCGGTTTGTTGCCGATGTCAGCCACGAGTTGCGCACGCCATTGACGGCGATGCAGGGGAATCTCGAAATTCTGGATCGAAGTGCCTCTCCTGATCCGGCGTTGCTCGAGGAGGTGATCGGGGACATGCGGCGTGAAACGGCTCGTCTGATTCGGATGGTGAACGATCTGCTCTTGCTGGCGCAGAGTGAAACCCACGTGGTGTTGCGCCGTGAACCGGTGGAGCTTGATACGTTGTTGTTAGAGGTTTTCCGCGAATTGCGTCCCCTGGCTGGGCAGGTGCGTTTGCGGATCGGTGCAGAGGATCAAATTCTGGTGTGCGGTGACCGTGACCGTATCAAACAGGCGTTGCTGAATTTGGGGGTTAATGCATTGCAGTACACACCACCCGGTGGTCTGGTCATTCTCAGTTTAGAGCGTTATAAGCAGTTTGCTTGTCTGAGCGTTGCTGATACAGGTGTTGGTATTAGTGAAGAGGCTCGTGCTCATATCTTTGAGCGGTTTTACCGTGTGGATCGCTCGCGCTCCCGGCATAGTGGTGGGACCGGTTTAGGGCTATCGATCGTGAAATGGGTTGTGGAAGCACATGGTGGCTATGTGACTGTGGCGAGTGAGGTTGGGCGGGGAAGTACATTCGCAATATACCTGCCGTTGCCGGAAGCCAATCCTGTACCCGTTGTTGAGGTTGAAGCAGGCAATACTACATAACGAATCACATCGCGATAGGCTGTTGTGGGGTATGCATGACCTTTACGGTGCGGAGTACGTCTTCTAACCACGTCCAGAGCCAGATAGAGTACAATAGACGGCATGCGAACCCTAACGATCAGCGATGAAATCGTTCCAGCCGTCTATAGCCTGAACATCAAGCAACGCTTTGCTGATGTACAACTGGTGTTAGCGTGCGGAGATTTGCCAATCTACTATCTGGAATTTGTCGTCACGATGTTGGGTCAGCCCTGTTTTTATGTGTGGGGCAATCACGATTCGCCGGAAGTACAGGCCGATGGGCAGGTTGTCAGTTATGCTCGTGGTGCCACGTGTATCGAAGATCATGTTGTCTGTCATCAGGGACTGTTAATTGGGGGACTGGGTGGTTCGATCCGGTATAAGCCTGATGGTCATCATCAGTATACCGAAACCCAAATGATGTTACGGGTGTTGCGAATGGCGCCGCGCCTGTTCTTGAATCGGCTGCGGTATGGACGTTATCTTGATGTCTTGCTCACGCACGCGCCACCGCTCGGCATTCACAACGGCCCCGATTATCCGCATCGCGGTTTTCTGGCTCTCTTGCGCTTTATCCAATGGTTTCGACCACGGTATCTGATCCACGGTCATATCCATCTCTCTTACGGTTTTGGTCACGCGACAGAGACGCTCTATGGTCAAACGCTGGTGATTAACACAGCCGGTTATCGGGTGCTCGATCTGGTGATCTAGTCGGTTGTTAATTTGACATAAGACGTTTTTGTGATATTAAATCTGATAGAATGGAAATTATAATACCCCGGCCAACGATGATCCTGATGCTGCATCTGAATGACGCATCGCTGGCGCCGGCGTCGTAGGGGCACGACATGCCGTGCCCCTACGACCTCGCCGACGATAACCCATCAGCGACCTGCGTTCAGCTTGCCGGCGTGATAGTGCGATCACGAGCGCTAAGTGCCATTAAAGCGGATTTGATATTAGTTGATAAGATGTTGCAATCATCTCAGAACCATGGTACGCTACCCGCGACTACGGCCGTCGGTGTTGCCGGTCGGTAGTAGAGCGCGTTGTCTTGTGCGCTGACTATCAATGGTAAGGCCGAAAGGAGAGGCCGATGTCAGCCATTCAAGCTATCGTCCATGATGAATTTGCGCACATTCGTCGCGATCAAATCGTGCGCGAGCTACTTGCGCTGGTAACACGCCGTCCAAACGAATTGCTGCCATTTGACGAAGTACGGGCCAGGCTCCGGGTGCGCGGTCAGCATTATCTCGGTCATCAGACGGTGCCACTTGAGAAAATTGTGGGGAGTGAAGGTCGGTACAGTGATTTTGATCGGCAGTTCGCCCCTCGCCATAATGCGAATCGCTTTCGCTGGATGAGCATTGATCGAGCGCATCACGAGGGTATTCCACTTCCTTCGGTAGAGCTGTACAAGCTAGGTGATATCTATTTTGTGAAGGATGGGCATCACCGCATCTCGGTCGCCCGTTTTCAGGGGCAGCGTGAGATTGATGCAATTGTCACCGAGCTGGTGGTTGATGTGCCACTCGATGCCAGTCTGAGTGTCAGAGATCTGCTCTTGAAGGAGGAGTATAGCGATTTTCTTGAGTGGACCGGTCTGGCCGATCTACGCCCTGATCAGCGCATTGAGTTTAGCGAACCGGGTGGGTATCTTGATCTGATCCGTCATATCAATGCCCATCGCTACTATCTGGGGCTGGAGCTGAACCGACCGGTATCACGCGAAGAGGCAGTGGTGAGTTGGTATGATAATGTGTACCTGCCGGTTGTTGAAGTGATCCGGAGTCAAAACGCACTGCGCTATTTTCCGGGGCGCACGGAAGCTGATTTGTATCGCTGGATAATGGATCACCGCTGGTATTTGCGCGAGCGTAACGGTGGGGCCGATCCAGGGCCTTTAATCGCCGCAGCTGATTATATCCGTCTGTTTGGCAAACGTAGTCTGATCGAGCTGACCAACTGGTTGCTCGGTCTGCTACGTGGTAATGCGGCTATCGGTGCCTCATAACCGGTGGTGTTAAGGCATTAGTTTGTAACGATGGTATCATACGCACCGTGATTCGTGCGCTGCATCATTCGATCTTGTTCAGGTGGCCTGCCCTGTGGCTACCGATTACGCTTGTTTTGCTCGCTGTAGGTGTACTGTTGGCTGGTGTTGACCGTCCGGCGCAGTATTGGAAGGTTGGCGAGGATAACGAACCGCCGCTGGTTAGGTTTCACAGCAACGAGCAGAATGAAGATGGGCTGTTCCGCTGGTCGTATCCGCAAGCGACGCTCTTCCTGTATGGATATCGTGGGTCACCGGCATTGGTTGAATTGCGCCTGACTGCCCCGCGTCCGGATGGTATGCATCCGGCGCAGGTGGCTTTTTCCTATCAAGACGGCCAACTGGCAACGATAACCGTAGCCGGTTACTGGCGGCGTTATCAGATATTGTTGCCGACTAGTACCACTACTGAGACGTTCCTGTCCTGGCAAACGGACTCTTACATGGCGTTGCCTGACGTGCGTGAGCTTGGGTTGGCCCTTAGTGGCGTGAAGCTGCTGGCAACGGTGACGCGACCGCCACTGAGTGGCCAGCTTATTGGGTGGGCCGTGTTACCATTACTGGTGTGGTGGGCAGGGATCATCTGGGGCTGGCCTGGGCGATGGCGTGATGGAGCAGCTATACTGGCCCTTGTGCCGGCCATTGGGCTGGCCTTCGTTCCGGTTGGGGCCGAATACTGGTTGCCTACGCTCCCGTGGCCGGCGTGGCCATTGGTGCCGATAGGCTTGCTTGCTGGGTGGCCGCTGATCGCAACCGCTGTTGCTCGTGTTGCGCAATGGGTTGCGCGACAACCGCAATGGCCCTGGTTGGGCTTGATAAGTGCATTTGCCGGTCTGTTGGCGTTGCGCTTCAACGCACCTGCTTGGCTGATGCTGCCAATCAGTATCGGTGGGGTCTGGCTGGCGTGGTCGCTGTTGCACCATTGTGAAGAGTCCACTTCTTCCTGGCCAATTGGGTGGATACTGACAGGTGTTACCGGCGTAGCGTTCATCACACGTCTGATTGCGCTTGATCAGATGCCACCAGCGCTGTGGCGGGATGAAGCGCGCCACGGGTTGCTAGCTCTACAAATCTGGACGGATCCAACGTTCCGCCCGGTGTATGTGGTGAAAAATGCTGACCTGCCGGCACTGTTCTTTTATCTTGTTGCACCGTTTGTCGGTATTCTAGGGCCGCACGCCTGGAGTGTGCGGTTAGTGAGCGCACTGGCCGGTGCTCTGACACCACTGGCTCTTTATTGGTTTGCTGCCCCAATTGTGGGGCGGCGTGCAGCGGTGTTGGGAACTGCGTTGCTGGCCTGGGCTTCATGGTCGTTGAGCATGAGTCGCTGGGCCTTCCCGGCCACGCTTGACCATCTGTTGGTGCTTACAGCCGGTGGTTTGTTGTGGCGAGGGCTTGAGCCGGGGCAATCGCACCGTCGTTCGTGGCTGTACATCGGTGGTGCAGCATTGCTGGGTGGATTAGCCGTCTATACGTACCATACCGGTCGTCTGGCACCGCTAGCTCTTCTGGTTGTTGCACTGTTTCGTCTTGGGCGTGATTGGAAGCGCTGGCGATTGTTCTGGCCGCGGTTGCTGGTAGCAGCACTGGCAGGGGCAGTGGTACTGTTGCCGCTGGTTCTTTATATTGTCAATGATAGTGCCGGTTTCAATCATCGGGTTGGTTTTGTCTCAATCTTTCAGGCTGATGATCTCACCCGCCACCGCCCACTCGATTTTCTGGTCGAACATCTCATTCGTTACGGATTGATGTGGCATGTTCAGGGTGATGCCAATGGTCGTCATCATCTGCCGTTGGCGCCCATGGTGGACCCCGTGGTCGGTATGTTCTTGTTTGTCGGGTTGGGGCTGGCCTGGCAGATGCGCCGACAGATGGTGGCCGTAATAGCAGCATTATGGCTTCTCTACCATCTGCCTGGCTTGTTGAGTTTCAACGCGCCGCATGCAATGCGTGCGTTGGGCACGCTGGCACCGGCTTGTGTGCTGGCAGGGTGGGGTTTGAGCCGATTGGGTAGCGGTCGTGAATGGCAGCAGTGGTTCATCTCAGCGATGCTGGTGATCAGTGTCGTCTTCAATCTGTGGGTCTACTTTGGGCACATGCGTACTCATCCACGGGTGTATGGTGAGTTTGATCGAGTGGAAACCGTGATGGCATGGATTGCTCATCTGCCTGTGAAGCGGAATGAGCCGGCGGTAACGGTCTATCTACCGCGTGAGTGGGCATTGAGTGACTCGGTGCGCTTTCTTACCTCTGATTTGCCACCGGCCCGGCGACCCCAGATCTGGCGCGGTACAAGCGCCGCAGATAATGTGTTGGTAGTGTTGCCGGCATTTGCCAACGCAGAAGACGTAGCAGTCGTACTCCAGGCACTTGGTCCGACAGCGGTGGAGGTGTTGCCTACGCCAACCATTCCCACAGACGGCGAGCCACTGGTAAGAGTTTTTAGGCGTGGCGTGGCTGCGCTAGAATTGATGAAAGAGCCTTGAAGATTGATGCTGTTCTGACCCAAGACCAGGTCATCAGTGCGCGGTATGTTCATCACGGCCTGTTGACCCCATTTCCCGACCCGGTCGTTGCGGCGCAGCGGCTAGCAGGTGTGCAGGCTCAAATTCTACCCGCTGCCGGATTAGCGTTGTGGAATCGAGTAGCAGGTTTCAGTGCCGACCGGCTTGAACATCTGCTGTATCACGAACGGTCGCTGGTTCGGCTTTGGGGGCAGCGTGGTACATTGCATCTGTACGCAATGACTGACTGGCCGTTAGTGTACGGTATGCAAGCCGGGCGTGCTACGTACTGGGAACAAGAGGCACAACGTGACGGTTGGGCAGTAGACGAGTATGAGGCATTTATAGCACGGGTGGGGGATTTGCTCTACGAACACGAAACATTGGGTCGTAGTGACCTGCGTCGCTGCTTGCCGACGATTGATCAGCGCCATTTGTCAGGGTGGGGAGGCGTATTTGCCATTCTGACCCGGCGTGGCCTAGCGTGTCATGCAGCGCCGCGTGGTGGGGAAGCACGCATGGCGCACCGATTGCGCTGGCGTCCCGATCTGGTGTGGGAACCGCCTGATACTAATACGGCAAATGCAGAGATGCTCCGGCGCTATCTGGCTACGTTTGGCCCAGTCAGGCTGGTCGATATGACGTACTGGCGCGGACGCACGCAAGCTGAAATGAAGCGTTGGCTGGCGTTGATTGGTGAAGAGGTGGTACCCGTATCAGTAGATGGGCAACCGGCGTGGTGGTTGCAGAGTCATCTGGATCGGCTGACCGATCTACCGACCCCAACCGATTTGCCACCGCACTTGTTGGGGCGTTTTGATCCGTTATTACTCGGTACACGTGATAAAAGCTGGCTCATTGATACTGATGTCTACAATCGGGTCTGGCGACCGGCCGGACATATTGAAGCGACAATGTTGATACACGGACGCATTGTCGGGACGTGGCGTTACGATTGGCGTGGTAGCAGGATCGTTGTGACACTGCGGCCATTTAAGCCGATACCACCATCAGAGCGAATCCGGATCGAGAGCCTGGCTGCCGGTGTCGCCGAATACTTTGCGGCGCCGTTGGGAGATTGGCGATGGGAAGTAGGAGCGTGATCTGGCGGTTATTACCACCTGCCCAGGGAGAACCGACAACTGAACTGGCGGCTGGGGCAGCAATGTTGGCAGGGTTGAAAGAGACGAACTGCCCTGCGCTACGCTGGTATGCCGCCGGCTCACGGCCTGCACTGGTCATAGGTTCGGGTCAGAAATTGAGTGATGTTGATCATACAGCATTGCGTCAGCAAGGAGTGACTCTCCATCGCCGGTCGAGTGGTGGTACGGCAGTGTTGTTCGTGCCTGGCTTGTTGATGCAGGATATTGCATTACCGCTTGAGCATCCTCTGTACCATCCAGACGTGAGTGAGTCGTACCGCTGGTTGGGCGACGTGTGGCAGGCGACGCTGGCACAGTTTGGTATTCATACCAGTCTGATCGATATTGCAGCAGCACGTGCTGATCGTCAGACGCTTGATCCATTGATTGCACGGGCCTGCTTTGGTGGTCAGTCGCCATATGAAGTACTGGTGGTGGGTCGGAAGCTGGTAGGCTTTGCGCAGATTCGGCGACGTGAGGGGGTGCTTTTTCAAGTCGGCCTGTACACACACTGGCCTGGCCGGCAACTGGCGACCCTGCTGGCTATGGCTGAGGCTGAACGTACCATCTTCGGCGAACGATTGGCTGATAGGGTGACCGATCTGGTAACGGTTTGCGAGTCGCCACCAGATATCTATCAAATTGCAGCAGCCTTTGCCATGGTGTTGCGTCAACGATACGAGGTGAGTATCACTGCTGCGGATTGGACAGAGGCTGAACGTGAGGCGATGATTGCAGCGCAGGAGCGCTTTGCGCCCTTACGTCTGGAAGGTTAAAGTTTGGCTATGCACAGATTACTTGTGCTGTTGAGTATTCTTCTTATCGGTATAGTGACCGCATGCGCCCGGCGTGAAGCGGTACTCTCTTCCTGGGCACCGGTGGGACCGCAGCCGACTATTCTACCCAGTGTTACGCCGGAAGGGCCGGCAGTGGCAACTACGCCGCTGGTTGCCGTAATGGAGCCGGTACAGCCTACACCGACACCGGCTCTGGTTGATATTGCTGAGCAGATTGACGAGTATCTGCGCAATCTTACTGAACAGGGTCAATTTCGGGGCGCAGTTTTGGTAGCAACGCAGGAACGTATCCTGGTGGCACGTGGCTACGGTCTGGCAAATGCCGAGCGTAATCTTTCCAACACGGCCCAGACCCGTTTCCGCATTGCATCGATCTCGAAACCAATTACCGCAGTAGCAATTTTACAGTTGCAGGCGGCAGGTAAGCTGGTCGTCGATGAGTCGGTTTGTCAATACCTGCCCGATTGCCCGACGGCGTGGCAGGCAGTTACGCTCCATCATCTGTTGACGCACACGTCGGGAATACCCAACTATACCGATTTTGCTAACTTTGCCGAGGTAGAGCTATCACCGGTGACACCGCGGCAATTGGTGAATCGGTTTCGTAACCTCCCACTCGATTTTGTGCCGGGGAGTGCATACCGTTACAGCAACTCCAACTATGTCGTTCTGGGCCTGATTATCGAAGCGGTTAGTGGTCAGCCCTACGCCGACTACATTCGCGACAATATCTTCGTGCCGGCAGGCATGATCAATAGCGGCTACGACACCGGTGATGCTTCAGTACTCAACGGCACGGTGGGGTATCTGGGGCCGGGCATCGAGCGGTCTATTCCCATTGATACCAGTAATCTTTACAGCGCCGGCGGTCTCTACTCGACGGTTGAAGACCTCTACCGATTTGTGCAGGCGCTTAATAGTGGGCAGCTTCTGCCGGCGAACGAACTTGCGAAGATGTATACGCCAAACCGGAGCAACTATGGGTACGGATGGAAGATTGAAGAGCATAACGGGCGCCGGGTGATCTACCATCCCGGTTTCATATCTGGCGCTGTTACACACCTCGCCTACTATCCTGAGCATCAAAGTGTCGTTGTTGTCCTGAGCAATATGGAACGCACCAATGCTGATGCGATTGCCGCAACCATTGGTACGCTCCTACCGTGAGAATGTCTGGCGCTACAACTGACCGCTATCACTGTGATATGCTAGTTGCCGCTGATATGCTGGATCAGCGTAGCGGTTCGGGTGAAACGCTGCTGCATAATCCGGTAACGGTTCACCAATGATGTGCGCTGCCAGGAGTTCGGCAGCGGCGAGGGCAGCCATAATGCCGTAGCCGGCCAATGCACCGATCACGAATGCTCCTTCAACGGGCAATGGGCCGATCAATGGGCGGTTTTCCGGGGTAGACGTGTAGTAACCGCCGTCGAGATATGCCCGTGGTAAGCGTTCAAGATAGGTGCGGAGACCGGGTAGCATCACCGACATCCCTCTGAGCGCAATCTCGAAGAAGCTATCATCGAGTGGCACGGGAAACTGTGCAGTACGGTTATGCCGGTCGTGAGGATGATAATCCCACAGCAACAACACCTGCTGACTTCCCCCTTCACCTTCAGGCCGACAGTGAACCCCTGGGGGTAGTAGTTCTGTCAGCCAGGCGGTCTCTGGATCGGCTCGCAGATCGGCCCGTTCTGCTGCGCTCCAACCCAGATCAATCGGATCGCCCCAAATGAGGAGGGGGGCATTACGCGGAACGACACCGAGCGGATCGGCAAAGGCTGCTTTGAGATGCGACTGATTGTGTACAGGCAGATCAACCTCTAGCAGGTCACCAACAGCGGCCAGATGAGGGCCGGCGGCATTAACAAAGCGAGCTGTGGCAATGGATTGCGTACCACCGGGAGTAGCAATCTGGACACCGCTAATGCAACCGCCGGTCTGCTGTACTGCTGTTACCTGTCCGCGTACTACGTTAACACCAGCCGTACGAGCCTCTTCAAGCAGCAGTGCCCCCAACTGCTGGGCGCTCAACCAACCGCAGCGGCGAACGTGTAAGACAGCCACCGTCGCAGGGGTTAGGGCGGGAAAATGGCGGCGGATCAGGTCGGGATCGAGCAGGAGATCGACACCATCCGGCGCTTCACGCCAGTCATGACTAGGGGTGGGCCGGTAATCGGTATCAGCCTGAGCGTGAATGCGGAGTGGTCCGACACCGTGGGCGGTAGCCTGGATAGCCTGAGCTTGCCACTGCGCAGCCCGTTGAGGATCGGCGGTGGCGTAGAGGTAGCCACGACGGTTAAGCCGGATACGATTGGCGCTGCTGAGAGCCAGGGCTTCCAGCCGTTCGATACTGCGATTCATCAGTGCAACCATTGCCCGGTCGGGCCACCAGTTGCGGTAACATTCAGTTGATTTGTCACTGGTGAGAGTGAGGGGATCACCTGCTTCAATCAGTACGACGTCACGCCAACCGTGAATAACGGCTAACTGATGGGCAACGGCGACGCCGGCAATTCCGGCGCCACAGATGACAATAGATGGGGGCATATACGTCTCCTCTGCTCCTGACCTGGACACAATAGGTTTTTTGCTTCACCACACAATGAATGCGACTAATGCGGCAGTCTGGCCGGCTGCTTGATCACGCCCTCATGTTCAAAAGTAGTTTAGTACATAATGTCAAATCTGGTAGCATAGAGTGCTCGATGGTGGGGTAGGCTGCCAGTCGGCCCCGCCAGAATCACGTAGCGGCACGGCATGCGCTGCGTTCCGTTCCTGTCAGTGTTTGCAGTGGATGCGGCGGCGTGGTTGCCTCACGCCAAACGATGTATCTGTAATACCACAGTGTGTAAAGCGAAAACGTCGTTCTCCGTCTCCGCGGTTGTCGCCGGTGTGATGATATACTCACGAGTGATGACTGCCGGTAAACCAGATTTGATGTGACTTATCTCAGACGTATCGTACACAGTGTGAAGTGGCAGGTATATCAAATCTGGTTCAGTAGAAGTCATGGCACGCTATCTAACATCATCCTGCACGCTGCGACCTCCTTACCTCACTCCCTGGCCCTGCTTCACTCCCAATGGGGGAGTGGGGAATGGGGAGTAGGGAGTGGGGAGTGGGGAGTGGGGAGTGGGGAGTGGGGAGTGGGCGTGCTCCAGGTGGGTTCCGGTCATCTTTCGCTCCCCGCCCGGTCTACCTCCGCTTGAGGGATGAGTAGGGGGTGCGCTCTATACCTCACTCTCTGCCCTGCTCAGCACCTGATCCTGCCCGCCGTGACTGCTGCCTACAGGGTATAGCATCCCTTAACAGTGCATAACTCTGCGATCCATACCTCATCGGAGATTCCCGCGCCCACTGAGGATGAGTCGGGAGGGTGTGGACGTGAAGAGTATCATCAATCCAGTCTACCTTTAGCACAAAAGACCAATGCAATTTGTACGTTGTCAGTCTGGCAGTCAGCGAAACACAAAGCATAAACCGACACTGGCAAAGCCAATGTCGGAAAAGTGGCAACCTATAACGTATTTATCCACTACCTCGTAAGCGGCGCAGCTCTGCTTCGAGTTCACGTAAACGAGCTTTGACCAATCTGGCTTGTTCTTCGGCAGCATCCCGTGCCTCGGCTTCGCGGCGAGCCTGCTCTTCGGCAGCAGCGCGGGCCTCGGCTTCACGGCGGGCCTGTGCTTCAGCGGCAGCGCGGGCCTCGGCTTCACGGCGGG
>NZ_DAOUBI010000239.1:0-18337 GCF_034432675.1 Chloroflexus sp.
ACGATTGGCAAGCATTCAGACGCCTGGGCGACTGTCTGGACGCACGACAGCACAGCTTTTTTGAAATGAGTTCTACACATGCGCCGGTGCCTGATTACCGGCTTCGGCAGCCGCCCGCCGTACATTCACGAACAAGAGCAGGATAAACCCACTGATGAAAAAGATTATCAGTGAGACAATGGCGATCCGGTAGCTACCGGTCATCTGGTAGGCAACCCCGAACAAGAGTGGCGCCAGCCAGCTCGTGCCGCGCTCACCCACTTCGTACAGGCTAAAGTACTCTGCCTCCTGACCATCAGGGATCATGAGCGAAAACAGCGACCGACTGATTGCCTGACTGCCCCCCAACACCAGGGCAATTGCCGCACCGAGCGCAAAGAATTGCACATCGTTGTTGGCCGGCATGATGTAGGCATAACTGACAACCAACGTCCAAATCACCAAACTACCCAGCAGCACCCGCTTTGAACCAAGACGAGTTGCCAGAGCACCAAAGATCAGGGCACCGAAGAAAGCGACGAATTGTACCATCAAAATAGTGGCGATTCGGGTTGACTCGTCAATGCCCAGCTCTTCGGCCCCAAATTGCGCAGCCAGTGCAATCACTGCCTGAATGCCATCGTTGTAGAGCAGATACGCCGCCAGGAAGAGCAGGGTTTGTGGATAACCTCGCATCTGCCGAAAGGTGTGGGCTAACTGACGGAACCCAACCGTCAAATAGTTCTCTCCAGGCGGTAAGCGCCGAACAGCACCGCGGTTCCGTAGGGTCCACATTGGAATGAGCGTAAAAATGGCCCACCACATGCCGGCGGACATCAGGCTAATTCGCACCGCCATCCCACTCTCAACCCCAAACGACTCAGCATTTAAAAAGAAGACCAGGTTGGCCGCCAGTAATAACCCACCGCCAAGATAGCCAAGTGCCCATCCCTGTGAAGAAACTGCGTCCCGCCGATCAGGACTGGCAATGTCCGGCAAGAAAGCATTGTAAAACACTATCGAGGCGCCGAAGGTGAGGTTGGCGATCAGGAACAGGACTCCACCCAGCAGGTAGTTGGTGCCTTCGAGAAAGTAGAGGCCTATGGTGGCAAATGCCCCTACATACGCAAAGATTGCCAGCATTTGCTTACGAGCGTTGGAGTAATCGGCAATGGCACCGAGGATCGGCAAAAAAAAGACCTGTAATAAGACCGAGAGCGAAACCATGTAAGGAAAAAAAGAACCGGCTGCCACCGGTATACCAAGCGGATAGACAAATCCATTCGCATCAGCCGCATTACGGGCAATTGAGGTGAGGTATGGCCCTAAGAAGACGGTCACTACCGTGGTCGAAAATGCCGAATTAGCCCAGTCGTAAAAATACCAGCCAACCTGTTCGCGACGATTATTGGTCGAGATAGAAAGCGTCGTCATGCAAACTCCTTCGTAGTTAGCACTCACGTGCCAATGGACAAAGCCGATACCGGGAGAAGGGATTGATTCAGATATAAACCTGCACGGTGTAGCTATTGTACCACGTCTATAATGCACCACAGAGAGCACAGAGGACACAGAGGGATTTGTACCCTCATCCTCTGTGCTCTCTGTGCCTCTGTGGTGATAATAAATCAGAGCTCTTTGGCCGGACTATCCGTAAACCTGCGGGGTGGATTGCACTACCGAGACACGGAGGATACAGAGGATTATTACATCCTCTGTGCTCTCTGTACCTCGGTGGTGATCATAAACCAAGCCTCTTGTGCCGGTGATCATCGTTCCCGAACCATCTGTAAACCTGCCGCCAGCACCACAATCATAGCTACCAACACTGACAGATGAGGAGCAATATCGTTCAGAGTGGCGCCGCGCTGAACAATTGCAATAACTGGCTCAACCATGTAGTACGTCGGGAAGATTTGGGCAATCCACTGCGGAATCACCGGAAAGAGTGTGATCAACGCCGGAGCGTAGAGGAGTAGACCCAGTGCTTTCACGGTGGCAAAGAGCGAGTTGATATCTTTCACCAACACACCTAACAGAACACCAAACTCTGCCGATAAGATTGCCCCTAGCAACAGCACTAGCAACACCAGCCCGATCTGCGCACTCCAGGCTCCATTCAGCGCCAATACCAGCAACGCCATCACTGTACTCAGAGCAACACCCAGAATACCCTTGGCAACGTAGATTTCAGCGCGAGTCACCGGTGTTACCAACAAGGCAGGCAGTGTGCGACGTTGCTTTTCGCTCACCAATGAGGAGGCCGGCAGCATTAAGGCACCAAAAACGACCGTCATCAGCACAAGTAACGGCAACAAACGCTGCTGCCAGGTCAGATCACTGTTAACTTCCAGGCCGGAGGTCCTAATGACCACCGGCGACTCGTGACCGGCCAGTGTATGAAGCCAGTTGGCAAGTGCAGTACCGATCAAGATTCGGGCGCGTAACAAACTCTCACCCCACACGTAGACGGTCAGGCTGCCCCGTTGGCCGCTAAGGAGCCGTTGATCAAATTCGTCCTGCAACACAATACCAACATCCACCGCACCACTGGCAGTCGCTGTCCGCAGTTCGGCCTCACTCGTATAGCGTTGAACAATCAGTCCCGGCATAGTCTCGGCAAATTGCGTGATCTGCGACGAGCCGCCGTCAAAGAGACCCAGACGCGGTTTACCACTGAAGAAGGTGCTAAAGATCAGGCCCAGGACGAGACTCAAGCCCAACGGAACCACAATCGTGAAAATAAAGATAAAGTTCTTTGGCCCCTGTACTGCTTCGCGGTAGAGGAGAGCTAGAATTCGGCGCAGACTCATGTGAACCTCCGCTGCAGAATGACCATGCCCAGAGCCAGGAACAGAAGGGCTGAAACCGTCAGTGGCAGCAGGTTTCCTCCAACCTCACTCCAGCCGGCACCGAAGTTGAGTGAGCGGTAGATGGTGTCTACCAGATAGTGGGTGGGAATGAATTGCACCCAGTCCGCCGCTAATCCCGGCAAGAGAACGGTAAAGGTCGGCAACGCCATGATCAGTAGGGCCAGCATACCCCAGCCCATCACCGACATCAAGTCACGGCCAAGCGAGGCGATAAGAAAGGCAGTGCCGGTCATCAGCACCGATCCGATGAGCAGGGCAGTCAGGTTGAGCACTGGTTCACGCACCAGTCCACCGGTAACCGCCAGGAACAGGACTGCCTGCACAAAGGCAAAGAGTGAGCCGAAGAGTGTCTTGGCAACAAAGAGGCCACGCAATGAGAGAGGGGTTACCAACAGGGCGCGGATGGTGCCCTGTTCGACCTCGGAGGCGATCAAGCTGGCCAGGCCAAGGCATTCGACCATCAACACCAGCACTACGAAGAGCGGCAACATCCGCTGCCGGGGAGCAATTTGAGTACCGGCCATATCAGGACCGAGAATCTCTTCGCTGATGACGACCGGCAATTCTTGCCCGACCAGGTTGAAACTCAATTCGCGGGCCACAGCCTCGTAGACGGATACGAAATCCGGCGGCACTTCAGGTGCCAGGAACAATTCAACTGTTGGGCGTGCCCCCTGGCGAATCTGATCGAAGAGATCGGCGGGAAAGGCAATGCCAACGGTTACGTCACTGCTGGCCACGACAGAGCGTAAGGCCGCAGCATCGGGAAAGCGCTTGATCTCTACGGCATCGTCGGTCAGAGCTTCAGCCAATGCCGGTGGTAATTCAGGAATCACCAGACCCAGCCGCAGCGTTTCATCAACCGTTGCCGGCAACAGAAAATAGATCACAATGTACGCCACCAGTCCCAGCACCGTTACCAGTGCGAAGAGCCGACTCGCAAAATAGAGGCGGGCGTCCTTTGTGATCAATGCCCAGAGCGCAGCGATATTCATAGCGGATATTCCTTCACTCGAACCGGACAATAGTCAGGCCAGGCCGCGTCCGGTAAGCTGAATGAAAATGTCTTCCAGCGTAGCCTCTTCGCTGTGCAACGTAATTACCTTTTCGTGCTGAAGCAGGTTCGCCATCTCGGCTGCAGTCTCCGGTCGGTCAAGAATAATCTCGCGGGTCAGCAGTGAACCATTGGGGCCAACCACTTCGGCCCGCACCATTCGCTTACCGTACTGCTGCTTGAGGTTGTGAGGCGTATCGAGAGCCACAATCCGTCCACTGTTGATAAAGGCAACCCGATGACAGAGCCGATCCGCTTCATACATATCGTGGGTGGTGAGGAAGATGGTCGCACCGCGCTCCTGTTCTTCGCAAATCACACGACGGATCGCCTCGGCAGATGTTGGATCGAGACCTTCGGTAGGTTCATCCAGAAAGAGAATATCAGGCCGATTGACCAGCGCACGGGCAATCATCAAGCGCTGTTTCATGCCTTTGGAATAGTGACCAACCAGATCATTCCCACGTCCATCCAGGCCAACGCGTCGCAGCAAGGCCGCCAGATCAAGCTCGCGGACATTAAAGAGACGGGCAAAGAGACGCAGATTATCGGCGGCACTCAACTCTTCGTAGAGATTCGGTTGCTCGAAGCAGACGCCAATCCGGGCCTGGACCTGCTTGGGATGGCGGGACACATCAATTCCTAACAAGAGGGCACGCCCGCTTAACGGGCGAAGCTGGCCGGTCAGTATCTTCACCGTAGTTGATTTACCGGCTCCATTTGGTCCCAGAAAACCAAGGATTTCGCCTCGTTCTACCGTGAAGCTGATGTGATCAACGGCGAGCAGATCAACGTAACGATAGGTCAATGAGTCGGCGACAATGACAGGTTCAGACATCGCATCCTCGCGCAAGACAAAAACCGCCGACACAATGCCGGCGATTAGTGATGACACAAGCCATTATAATACTGTCTTTGCCGACTGCAAGATGGTATAAGGATATTTCGGTGAGGAATTATCGTAATAAATCGATGAAGTGCAGCATACACGAAATACACGAAACGCAGCGCAATGATTGACGGGAATGCGTCTACCACAGCGTTACAAACTAGGCGACGGTGAGCGGCATTTTGGCGTGATTACATACGGTTGGCGCACAGCACAGCAAGCGCGGAAGTGTGGCTTCCGCACTCCGAAGATGCGACACGCGCATTCCTATCGATGAAGGAGATTATTTGACCGAACGGTCATGAATTGATGAAACCGACTTATCCTCACGCTCCTGACCACATTCGAAGTCAAGCATCAGCAAAACCGCCGTTATCAGATACGGTGGCATACTGGCGTTAAAGTATGAACCGGCACTGATATTCACCAGCAAAAACAGGGCCAGTGCTGCACTTTGCCGCACCCCAATCCCGGTCAGCATACTGAAAGCCACAATGATTTGGCCGATGGTCAGCACCCATGCAATCGGTCGGTAGAACGGAATAGCAAAAAAGCGCAGATAAGCGGCACTGAAACTGTGCGGATCAATCTCGGCTAGCCGTTGTTCAAAATGTTCGCGCAGAACCGTAGAGGTCATCCATCGGCGAGTGAGCTTGTGGTACGCCCCATACACAAAAGTTGCCCCGAACACATAACGTAATATCAGTAACGTGATGCGTCCTAGCCGTTGCCATGGGATAGAGCGTCTCATTGTTCACCTCCGTGCGAAGAGCGTTACCGAGAAAGTATAACACTTTTTGACACAAATTGTGTTTATATGTCACAACATAAAAATTAAGTATTTGATGAGAAACCTGCCATTGCCATCACTGATCCGGTATGATAATTGGTGAAACGCTACACAGATACTGAGCTAACAAGAGGTGATATTGTTATGTCTATTCGACGCATCGCATTGATTGCCGGAGCCATCATTGTTCTAATTGCCGGCGGCTTGATTGCGTATGTCTTTCGACCGCCAGAGGCAGCAAGTGGGCCGCTGGAAGCGGTACCACTGGCTCTGCCAACCACGGCTCCTACGTTAGCTGCTCCCACCGCTGTGCAGGATGCTCCAACTGTCGCCCCTGTGGCTACAGAAACTGCCGCAGCGGAGGCCACTGCAACGACACCTGCTGCAAACAGCGGACCGGTCCTCCAACTCTTTGCGATTGATCAGAACCGCTCGGAGGCACGTTTTCTGATCGATGAAGTGCTGCGCGGTAGTCCAATAACAGTTGTCGGCGAGACCAATCAGGTTGCCGGCCAGATTGCACTTGATCCCGATTATCCGCAAGCGGCTCAGGTGGGTGTGATCCAGATTAATGCACGAACTCTGACCACCGATAATGAACTTCGCAACCGGGCCATCAAGAATGCCATCTTGCGCACCAATCAGTTTGAGCTGATCACGTTTACGCCACGAGTGATTACCGGTTTGCCCGACACGGTAACAATTGGCGAACCATTCGAGTTTACCATCGAGGGTGATCTTACGATTACCGACGTGACCCGTCCGGTTACGTTTACCGTCACCGTAACCCCGGTGAGCCAAAGCGAGATCAGTGGCCTGGCTACAACCACTATTCTCTACCGCGACTTCAACTTGACCATACCCGACTCACCGTCGGTTGATACCGTGGCCGATGAAGTAAGGCTGGAGTTAGAATTTGTGGCAACCCTGATCGGGTAATTGACGAGTGATCAGGCAATCGTTATAATAACGCGAGTTTTACAAGGCATCAGATCAGGAGCCAGCTATGAGTGTGCAGAGCACCCGCGGTCGTCGCGTGAAGACGGCAAAACAGAACAACCTACTCTATTTGTATATTGCAGTTGGCGTCGTTGCAGTGATCGCTATAACAGGTCTGGTCGTATTGCTGACTCGCAACAACGCCGAGGTGAAGGCGCCGACAGCGCCGGTTGGACGGACGGAAGAGGGATATTACTATAAAGGTGATCCAAACGCAGCAGTCAAGGTAATCGCTTTCGAGGATTACCAGTGTCCGGGATGTGCCTACTTCAGCCGTAATCTGGCCCCTATCCTTGAGCGCGACTACATCAATACCGGTCGGGTACAATTTATCTATCACGAACTTCCGCTCACCAATATTCACCCCAACGCCGTTGCCGCTGCCGAAGCCGCCCGCTGTGCCGGGGATCAGGGTAAGTATTGGGAGATGCACGATCAGCTTTTTGCTAATCAGAGCCTGTGGGCCCAGGTAAACTCGCCGCTGAATGTGTTTAGTGGCTACGCGGGTCGTATCGGTATCGATCGGGCCGCATTTGATGCCTGTATGCAGGCCGGCACGCACCGCGAAGCGATTCTGGCCGCCGCCCAAGAGGCCGCAGCCCTCGGTGTGCAGGCTACGCCGTCATTCAGTGTCAATGGGCAGATTGTCGACTCGGGTCGCCTGTTTACCGCTATCGATGCGGCGTTACGGGCAGCGGGACGATAAACAACGCGCCGCTTCATGCCAGAGGTGCAGGGTTGGTGACACACCTCTGGCATGATATGAGGTGATGTTCTTCCTGCAGTAAAGTATCCCGGTGCATCTGTGAGATGCTGTCATTGTTGCAGGGATCATCTTGACGCGCTGTCGCTGTCGGCCTATAATGGGCCGGCTTTTTCGATACGAGTGAGGAGCACGCAACCGTGCAGAACCGTAACATTTTAGCGCTTATCATCACGATTCTTACTACAGGTCTGGCGCTGGCGATCAATTTCGCACCCAACAACATCTTCCTGGGCCGTGATGTCAGTGTACGGCTGGGACTTGACTTACAGGGTGGGATTCAGGTGCTATTGCGCTCAGCCGATCCCGATGCCACTGCCGACGAGATTGCCACGGCAGCGCGTGTTGTCGAGCAGCGGGTCAATGCTCTCGGTGTTGGCGAAACGGTTGTTCAGCAAGCAGGAAGTAACCGCATTATTGTTGAGCTGCCAGGTGTAGCCAATCCCGAACAGGCTATCGAAACGCTACGTGGCACTGGCCGGCTCGAATTCATCGACTCGCAAGGGCAATATCTGGCTGACGGCACAATTGTGCGAACATCGAGCAGCCCCAATCCGCCCCAGTTAGCCGAGAGCGAAACCATTACCGATCCTACCGCCCTTGGCCCCATCTATCAGAGCATCACTGACGGTGCCGATCTTGACACCAGTGCAGTACAACCGACCTTCTCGCAGGGTGGCGCCCTTGGCAGTCGTCCAGCCGTCTCGTTTGCCTTCCGAGGTGAATCGGCACAGCGGCTGGCCTCATTTACAGCAGCGAATGTTGGACGGCCAATGTGTATTGTGCTCGACAACGTGGTGGTGAGTTGCCCGGTGATTAATGCTGCGCTGACGGACGGTTCTGGAATTATTGAAGTAAGCAGCGAGGCTGATCGAAACCGCATCTTTAATCAGTTGAAGTACGGTGCTCTGCCGGTACCCTTGGTGATCGAGACGAGTCGTACCGTAACGGCAACCCTCGGTCAGGAGAGTGTGCAAGCCAGCATCACTGCCGGAATCATCGGGCTGGCGGTAGTCGCTATCTTTATGATCTTGTTCTACCGCGGCCCAGGATTGATTGCAACGGTGGCACTGCTCATTTACACAATTATCAGTTTCGCGATTTACCGCCTGATCCCGGTCACCCTAACCCTACCGGGTATTGCCGGTTTCATCCTCTCGATTGGGTTGGCGGTTGATGCCAACGTCTTGATCTTTGCTCGCTTACGCGAAGAATACCGTCGCGGTCGTGACATTCGCAGTGCGCTTGAACTAGGGTTTGTCGAGTCGTGGCCGGCTATCCGGGATTCGAGTGTTTCAACGTTGATTACCAGCATTGTCCTGTTTATGTTTGGCAACAGCTTCGGCGTCAGCCTGATTAAGGGCTTTGCTCTTACCTTGGGACTTGGCATTGTGGTTAGTCTGTTTACTGCGCTGGTTGTATCGCGAACCTTCCTGCGCCTGGTACTACCACTGTTTAGCGATGAACGAGCCTGGTGGTTTGGCGTAGATCGCCGCGAGTCATCACCAACAGTACAGCCTGCCGCATAGCAGGAAATGAATTCGGTAGAGCACACGGACACCGCGCAATACTGGAGTAACGTCTGTATGGAACATCTTGTCCGCCGTCGTTATTGGTGGTTTGTCTTTTCACTCCTGATTATCTTGCCCGGTCTATATATGCTCTTCCTGCACCCGTTGTTGACTACGGGACGCCCGGGAATTGGCTTACGACCGAGCATTGACTTCGCCGGTGGCGCATTGTGGGAATTGCGCTTCCCCGATGTAACGCCTGAGACATTAAGCACCGACCAGATCGCGCAGGCTTTTGCGGTGGCCGGTTTCGAGAGCGCACAGGTTCAGCTCAGTCCAACGGTGGTTGACGGTCAACCGGTAGCTGCCGCGCTGGTGCGGACACGACCATTGAGCGAGTCTGACCCAAATACTGAAATTGATGCCGTTACGAAAGCCTTAACCGACATTTTTGGTACAGTCAGTCGTGAGCGGCTTGAGAGCGTTGGGCCAACGGTTAGTGCCGAATCAACGCGCAGTGCAATCATTGCCGTGCTCGGCGCTTCTTTGATCATTCTGCTCTATCTGACATGGGCATTTCGTAAGGCGCCACATCCGTTTCGCTACGGTGTCTGCGCCCTTATTGCGATGCTGCACGATGTCTTCGTCGTCTTGGGGATCGCTGCCATCCTGGGAGCTACCATCGGTTTAGAGGTTGATGCTCTCTTCCTGACGGCCTTGCTCACCACGCTGAGCTTCTCGGTACACGATACGATTGTGGTGTTTGATCGTATCCGTGAAAATCTGATCAATCGTCATCCCGCCGAGACGTTCGATGACATCGTGAACCACAGTCTGGTGCAAACCCTACCACGGTCGATCAATACACAGTTGACAACCTTCTTCACCCTGACCGCCCTGTTACTGTTTGGCGGTGATACCATCCGCAATTTCGTCTTAATCCTGCTGATCGGGTTGGTCAGTGGAACGTATTCGTCAATCTTCAACGCGGCACAATTGCTAGTTGTATGGGAGCATCGCGAGTGGCGCACCTGGTTTAAGCGTGGTCGTCAGGATGAGGTAGAGGTTCGCTCAGGAGCGTAAAACAGCACAACGCTCGTTGAAGGATAGGGGCAGATCAAGAATCTGCCCTTTTATCACCCCATCAACTGACGACGACGCTGGAGACAAAGGCATGGCTACTGTGCGCCAACATACACTGACACGGGTATACACTGTGACCCGCGCCTACCGTGGTGCACGGCAGATGCGGAAGTGCGGCTGACGATACTACTTGCTGCAAACCCGCAATCGTGCTATAATCGCGAACAACGTTCGCGTGCGGCGCCATGGTGCGTCGGCGAACTTCAGATGCTCATCGAGATGGGCTGAGGGACTGGCCCGGTGACGCCCGGCAACCCCCGCCAGGGAAGGTGCCAAATCCAGCGGCAATGGATATCATTGGCCGAAAGATGAGAGGGACGAAGTCTATCGGAGCCTCTCGCCGTGCGAGTGGCTCCATCTTATTGCGACGCCTATGGAACTCCGCACAGTCTGGTGGGAAAATGACGCAGTCTGCCTGATCGATCAGCGCAAGTTACCACACACGATGGAGGTTGTGCGCTGCACCGATCTGGCAGCAGTTGCATACGCGATTCGGAGTATGCAGGTACGTGGTGCGCCAGCCATTGGCTGCACTGCCGCATACGGTATGGCCCTCGTCGCGCAGCAAAGTGTTGCGCTTACCCCTTCTGCGCTACTGACCGAACTTGCCCAGGCCAAAGCAACGCTCGATTCACAACGCCCAACCGCCGTCAATCTGGCGTGGGCCACCAGCCGCATGCTCCGCCGGGCGGAGGCGGTGGCAAGCGAAGGAGTGGAAGCGATCAAACACGCGCTGCACGCTGAGGCAGAAGCGATCTTTGCTGAAGACCTGGCAATGTGTCACGCCATTGGTGAGCATGGGGCGTCATTGATCCCGCCACGAGGTCACGTCCTCACCCACTGTAACGCTGGTGGGCTGGCAACAGCCGGTTATGGTACTGCCCTGGCCCCGATCCGCACCGCCTTTGCCCAGGGGCGGCCTGTCCATGTATTTGTTGATGAGACACGGCCATTCCTGCAAGGTGC
Source organism: Chloroflexus sp. (assembly GCF_034432675.1). Classification (GTDB taxonomy): domain Bacteria; phylum Chloroflexota; class Chloroflexia; order Chloroflexales; family Chloroflexaceae; genus Chloroflexus. The sequence continues at coordinate 10,968 of NZ_DAOUBI010000239.1, forward strand.
CCGATTGACGGCGTGGGAACTCTTGCAAGCCGGCATTCCGCAGACGTTGATCACCGATAATATGGCTGCCTTTATGATGCAGCGTGGGCAGATAGATTGCGTGATTGTCGGTGCGGATCGCATCGCAGCTAATGGGGATGTCGCAAACAAAATCGGCACATATGGCCTGGCAGTACTCGCACGCTACCACAATATTCCCTTCTACGTCGCTGCACCCTCTTCAACCATCGATCTCGCGACAGCAAGCGGCGCCGATATTCCGATTGAAGAGCGCGATCCTGCCGAAGTCACCCACATTGCCGGCGTAGCAATTGCGCCCCAAGGTGTGCGAGCTGCGCATCCAGCTTTTGATGTAACACCAAACGAATTGGTGACAGTGATTATTACGGAACGGGGTATCGTGCGACCGCCATATCTGGCCGCATTGCGTCAGCTTGAGAGTGGGCGATGAGCAGGTTCGGAGCACTGTTACCGGCCTGTCAGCCACTCTTGCGCGGTGGTCTCCCTCACCAGAGCCTGGCGCAGGCTGCACAATTGATCTGTCGCTATCAACCGCAAACGCCGGCATGGCCACTCCCGCCTCCCCGGACACTGGCCGATTCCCCATTCGCTCTGGCAACTCAGGGCTTGCCGGGCATTCAGATTGATATTGAGCGTGACCATTTGATGGTCGATCAGGCTATCCTGGAGCAGGAAGCAACAAAGGTGAGTCTGGCATACCTGCGCGGCGATACACAGCCGGCTGCCCTGACCGGTTCGGCCTACACCGCGTTGGAAGAGATCTTGCGTCGATTGAACGCAGAAGACCGCCAACCCCTACTGTTGAAATATGAGACCATTGGCCCGGTGAGCCTGAGTCTGGCTTTAACCGATGATCACGAGCGACCACTGGCTTACGATCCGGGATGGCGCGAGATCATTCTCCAATTCTGTAGCCTGCGCGTCATCTGGCAACACGAACAAGTCCAGGGCTATGCAGATCATCGTCTGGCGATGATTGAGGAGCCATTCCTTGATGCGCTCTCCACACCGTTATGTCCATTGACCTGGGAGGATGGCCTCGACATGCTTAACCGCTTTCTGGCCGACTTACCTTCCTGGCGTGGCATCTTTCTGAACGGTCACGTGCACTGGTTAGAGATACTGCATTTGCCGGTTGATATCATCGGTCTGCATGCAACAGAGCAGCTCGACTCATTACTGAACGCTACGTCGGCACTCACCGAATTCCTGACTGATGGTGGCTGTCTGGCCTGGGGCATTATTCCAACTGAACATCGGCAGATCGACACCGCAACGGCAACCGATTTGCGCGATCAAGTGTTAAAGGGAATGCAGCAGGTGGCAGAGACAACCGGTGTCGCCTTGCACATTGTGCAGCAACAATCATTTCTCTCATTTACCGGTAGCTTGAGCTATATGAGTCCAGCCTATGCTGAGCAGGCGTTGCAGCTTTGTAGCGAAACAGCGCACTTGATTCAGCAGGCAATAGGTGTTAGCAATCAATAACATATCAAAATTCCGCCTGGTGCGGGCTGAGCATGAGGAGCAGACGCTGTGAAAATTGTAGTCACCGGTTCCCTGGCCTTTGATTACATTATGGACTTTCCCGGTTATTTTAAAGATTTTATGCTAACCGATAAGGCACACATCATTTCGGTTAGTTTTCTTGTAGATTCGATGCGCAAATTGCGCGGTGGAGTAGCCGGAAATATTGCGTATAATTTAGCACTTCTCGGTGAACGCCCACTCATTGTTGGTACTGCTGGCCATGATTTTGGCGCTTACCGTGAACTCTTAGAAGAACACGGTGTTGACACTAGCGGGATTACGATTATTGAACACGAGTTTACATCCTCGTGTTTTATTAATACCGATCAGGCAAATAATCAGATTGTGGCATTTTATGCCGGCGCCATGGGGCACGATCACCATAACACCCTGCTCAATCGTGGTCTAACTGCTGATGATCTGGTGCTCATCTCGCCGACCAATCCAGACGCTATGCGTCGCTTTGCGCTCGAATGCCAGCAGATGGGGGTACCGTACATCTTCGATCCGGGCAAGCAAACACCCCGCCTCGATGCTGATTTGCTGACGGTGGGCCTGAAAGGGGCGTGCGTCCTGATCAGCAATGACTATGAGTTTGGGATGATGGCAAAATGTCTCGGCATCAGTGAAGCGGAGTTGATCGCCCAGGCCTCAATCACTGTGGTCACTCGTGGTGTCGAAGGGTCGCACATCTACGTGGATGGACAACTGGCTGCCACTATTCCGGTGGCACCGGTCGCTGAAGTGCGCGATCCAACCGGTGCCGGTGATGCCTATCTGGCCGGGATTGCCTTTGGTCTGGCCCGACAATTGCCACTTGACGTCACCGGACGGATTGCGGCCCTCTGTGCAGCGTATGCGATTGAAGAGCGTGGCTGCCAGGAACATCGCTTTACCCCCACCCAATTCGCACAGCGTTATCGAGAGGCATTTGGTCACGATCTGCCGCACGACCTCTTTTCACTACGGGAGGCAGCATGAAGTGGGGGATATTGAGTGCAGGTCGGATCGCCCGTCGCTTTGCTTCCGCTGTGGCAGTATCAGTGACCGAGCAGGTTGTTGCCGTTGCAGCCCGTGATGCCGAACGTGCGACCGCCTTTGCCGGCGAATTTGGGATCGCTCGCGCCTATAGCGACTATGAAGACTTGCTGAACGATCCCGACGTTGAGGCGGTGTACAATGCGCTGCCCAACAGCCTGCATGCGCACTGGTCGATTGCGGCGTTGCAGGCCGGCAAACACGTGCTGTGTGAAAAGCCGCTGGCGACGACCCTGGCCGATGGACTGGCGATGGCTGCCACAGCGCAGGCGCACCGACGTTTGTTGATGGAAGCCTTTATGTACCGCTTCCACCCGCAAACCATCACCGTTCAACGCTTGCTGGCTGATGGCGTTATCGGTGATGTGAAACAGGTGAGAGGCAATTTTGCCTTTTTGCTCGATGATACGACAAACATCCGGCTCAACCCTGAATTGGGCGGCGGTGCGCTGTACGACATCGGATGCTACCCGCTGAGCTATGCCCGTATGGCTTTTGGCAGTGCGCCCCAAAAAGCCAGTGCCTTTGTTACCGGTGAACCGGTTGATCTGAGTCTGAGCGGCCTGCTCTGGTTTGCTGAAGATCGGGTGGCCACCATTACTTGCAGCTTTCAGAGTGCATGGAACCAGCGCATCGAAATCATTGGTAGCGCAGGATGGATTCATCTTGAACGACCGTTCAATCCGACACCTGATCTGGCAACCACAATCGCGATTGCCCGCGGTGGTCGTCACGTAACGGTAGAGACAGTGACGATCCCGGCTGCCGATCACTTTCGGCTCGAAGCCGAGGGCTTTGCTGCGCTGGCAAGCGGTGGCGCTCCGGTACCGACAACCGGGGCAATGCCGTTGACCGAGTCGCTCGACAACCTGGCTGCAATGGAGGCACTCTTTCGTAGTGCTGCTACTGCCACACATACTGTTGTCCACCAGCCGACACTCACACCGGAATGGCCGGTCGGTACGTCGCCTGGTTATTAGTAAAGGAGAGTCTACCAGCTATGACCGTAAGCTACGACATCAAAGATATCAATCTGGCCGAGCAAGGCCGCAAGCGCATTGAGTGGGCCGAAAAAGAGATGCCCGTGCTGCGCCTGATCCGCGAGCGTTTTGCTCGCGAGCGCCCACTGGCTGGTCTGCGCATCAGCGCCTGTCTGCACGTTACCACCGAGACTGCCAACCTCATGCGGACTTTGGCTGCCGGCGGTGCCGACGTAGTACTGGTTGCATCCAACCCTCTGAGCACGCAGGATGACGTTGCTGCTGCTCTGGTTGCCTATGAAGAGATTCCGGTCTTCGCAATCAAAGGCGAAAGCAACGAGGTGTATTACAGCCACATCCGGGCTGCGCTCGATCACAATCCGCAGTTAACCATGGACGACGGCGCCGATCTGGTGACCGGTGTGCTGAGGGATCGCCCCGATCTGATCCCACATATGGTCGGTAGCACTGAAGAGACTACAACCGGCGTTATTCGCCTGAAGGCAATGGCCAAAGAGGGTGTCCTGCCGTTTCCGGTCATCGCTGTGAACGACAGTGACACCAAGCACATGTTCGATAACCGGTACGGCACCGGTCAGAGCACGCTCGACGGGATTATTCGCGCTACCAACATTCTGCTGGCCGGCAAGACCTTTGTGGTTGCCGGTTATGGCTGGTGCTCACGCGGGATTGCCGAGCGCGCACGCGGCCTGGGGGCGAATGTGATTGTGACCGAAGTTGACCCCATCAAGGCGCTTGAAGCAGTGATGGACGGCTTCCGGGTTATGCCAATGGCAGAGGCTGCATCTCAGGCCGATTTCATTGTCACGGCAACCGGCAACAAGCACGTGATCGACAGCAATGCCTTTGCCGTTATGAAAGATAGTTGTGTGATCGCGAATAGTGGTCACTTCAACGTCGAGATCAATATTCCTGCGCTCGAGGCACTGAGTGTTGAAAAGCGGCATCCGCGTGCGTTTGTTGACCAGTACATTCTGCGCGATGGCCGGGCGATCAACCTGCTCGGTGAAGGACGGCTGATTAACCTGGCCAGTGCAGAAGGCCATCCGAGCGCGGTGATGGATATGAGCTTCGCCAATCAGGCGCTGGCAAGCGAGTTTTTGCTGCGCAACCAGGGCAAACTGCCGGTTGGCGTGCATGCCCTGCCCAAAGAGCTGGATCGAGAGATTGCAGCACTGAAGCTGGCGGCGATGGGCATCAAGATCGACACCCTCACTGCCGAGCAAGAGGCGTATCTCAATTCCTGGCAAGAGGGCACGTAATTCGTTAGTCTTCTACGACGGCGTGACGGTGTGATCGGTAGATCACATCGCCACACCGCAAGCAACCATCATTGCCTCGTTGCAGCCTTCCATTAACAAGTAACACGTGACGTACAGCGCAGCAGGGCGCTGAAGAAATAAGCTCCAGAACGACAACAGAGGTCACCTATGGCAAACACATTTATGAACTCGCCTCGCTTCTCCTTCACCAGTGAGAGTGTCAGCGAAGGCCATCCTGACAAAATGTGTGATCAGATCAGCGACGCAATTCTCGATGCGTTCCTGAGTCACGACCCGAAGGCACGGGTGGCAGTGGAAACGGCGACAACCACCGGTCTGATCGTGGTGCTGGGAGAAGTAACTTACGAACGCGGCTACATTCCGATTGAAGAGATTGTCCGCAGTACGGTGAAAGAGATTGGCTACACCAGCGCCGAATATGGCTTCGACGCCGACACCTGTGGCGTGATGGTCGCTATTCACGGTCAATCACCCGATATTGCGATGGGTGTTGATAAAGCGCTTGAAGCCAAGATCGGAGCCATGGCCGATGACGTAGAAGCGGTTGGGGCCGGCGATCAAGGGATGATGTTCGGCTTCGCCTGTGATGAGACGCCGGAACTGATGCCGGCCAGCATCGCGCTGGCCCATCGCCTGATCCGTCGGCTGGAGCGGGTACGTAAAGATGGTACACTACCCTATCTGCGTCCCGACGCCAAATCGCAAGTGACGGTTGAGTACAGTTTTGGCAAACCGGTGCGGGTTGATACCGTGCTAATCAGCAGCCAACATGCACCGGACATCACTCAGGATCAAATCCGCGCCGATCTGATCGAGCACGTCATCAAGACAGAAATTCCCGAAGCATGGCTGGATAGCCAGACCAAAATCTTCATCAATCCAACCGGTCGCTTCGTAATCGGTGGGCCGATGGGTGATAGTGGTCTCACCGGGCGCAAGATCATTGTGGACACTTACGGTGGCGTTGCCCGCCATGGTGGTGGTGCCTTCAGCGGAAAAGACCCCTCAAAAGTTGATCGCAGTGCTGCCTACGCCTGCCGCTGGGTAGCGAAGAACATTGTCGCCGCTGGACTGGCCCGTCGGGTCGAACTGCAAGTGAGCTACGCTATCGGCGTCGCCCGCCCGCTCTCGCTCAGCGTCGAAACCTTCGGTACGGCTGCCGTTCCCGATGAAGTCATCCTCAAAGCGGTGAATGAGGTCTTTGATCTGCGACCAGGTGCGATTATCCGCGATCTCGATCTGCGGCGTCCGATCTATCGCAAGACGGCGGCTGGTGGGCATTTCGGGCGGACTGACATCGATCTGCCCTGGGAGCGCACGAATCGGGTGGAAGAGCTGCGCCGCGCTGCCGGCTTGTAGGCTTCTACCCCACCCGGCAGGATGTTTCGGGTAGTTCCTGAAAAGGATGATGTAAACCGGAACGTACCGGCACGCCGAAAGGTGTGATGTGTCTGTCAACCAGAGATGCATCACACCTTTTTTCTGTGTTATACAGAACAGTTCTGTAGTATCATTTGCCAGGTAACCATTCCTTCTGGAGCCAGATTATGACAACACCGCCACGCTGGCGACGTATCGCCCGTACCCTCACCGACTATGCCCTACTCACGGTTGGTGCCTTTCTAAGTGCTACGGCAGTACGCTTTTTTCTGGTTCCTAATCAGGTAGTCACCGGTGGTCTGACCGGTGTCGCGCAACTACTGAACACCTTTATCGGAACCCCGGTTGGCGTGGTCGTTTTGATATTGAACATTCCGCTGCTGATTGCCGGCTGGCGCTATCTGGGTGGAGCAGTGTTTGGCGTCCGTACCTTCTACACCGTAGTTGTCATGTCGCTGGCAATCGACGGCCTGGCACCATTTGCGCGTCCGATCACAAATGATCCCCTGCTCTACAGTCTTTACGGCGGCGTGATTGACGGCATTGGTATTGGCCTGGTCTTGCGGGCGCGGGGCACCACCGGCGGCAGCGACATTCTGGCCCGGCTCATCGAGCGGCGCTTTGGCGTGCAACCGGGACGTAGCCTGCTCGGCTTCGATACTATGGTGTTCACGGCTGCACTGTTCAGTTACGGGCCAGAGAAGATTCTGTACGCTCTGCTGGTCGCGTTCACGGCCAGTCGTGCCATCGATACTGTCCTGGCGGCAGGCAAAGGTGCCCGCCAGGCGCTTATCATTACCTCGTCGCCTGAACCGATTCGCCAGGCGGTATTGCACCGCCTCGGACGCGGAATCACGCAGCTTGAAGCGATTGGTGGTTATACCGGCGCAACCAGAGCGGTATTGCTATGCGTGGTAGCACGCACAGAAATCGGTGCTTTGAAAAACATTGTGAGCAATGTAGACCCCGCCGCCTTCGTCATTATCGGCGAGGTCGAAGAGGTGTTGGGAGAGGGATTTACACCGGCGAGGTGATGCGCACCGATCCGCGTGCCCTGTTTGGGGAACACGGATTGACGCGGGTTGACGCGGATGCTCGCGGATGATCCGCGCCAATC
>NZ_DAOUBI010000240.1:0-20028 GCF_034432675.1 Chloroflexus sp.
GATCCGACCACGAACGTTTCCCGGCTGGACACCACTGACAATGACCGGTTCAACAACGACGAGTGGTGAGCCAGCGAACATGCTTGAGTGTCTAACCGATACGATACGGATTGTGAGCAGTGTGCTCGATCCGGCTTACGCCCCCAACGTGATCACAGAACAGATGGGGCGCTTACTCAATGCCAACGGTGTGATACTCGTGGAAGGACATCCGGGAGACTCACCACGCACGCATGTCTGGCATGCACCAGGAGAAATCGGACGCCAAGCACTGGCCTCGCTCCAACAAGCTATCAATGATCCAACCATTCTGAGCTGGCGTATTTCTCCTGGCCCGTTTCTCAAGCGTGCAATAACACCTACCACTGAAATAATCGGATTTCCACTACCCGATATTAGTGGCGTCATTCTAGCTGTACGTCTACCGGCACAGCCCTGGAGCGAGATTGACCAACAGAGTGGTGCAACGCTGGCAACGCACAGTGCAGCCATCTTACGGCATGCGCGTCTCTACACCGACTTACAGGCATATGCAGCGCAGACCGAAGTGCTGAATACCCTGGCCATGTTTCTTAGCACCCTCCTCGATCCGATCCGCCAGATCGATATTGTCTTGCAACGTATTCTGGCCCTCACTAATCTCGATGTAGGGATAATTGTTCTCAAAGAAGAGAAACAACTGGCAGTCACTGCAGTGCCGGAGATTGCTATTGAGCAGACGCACATGTTGGCATTGATCGACACTGTCATCAGCACAGGCCAACCAATCTGGCTGTGTCGTCAACACGCTGTTGCTCCTGAAGCCACGCTGTTGCCTTTTCATGGATTTTGTGATCTGGTAGCATTGCCATTGATCCTCCACGCCACCAATGCCGGTGCCCTGTTAATCGGGAGTCGTGCTCATCGCCATATCAGCGGTGAAGACCTGACGCTGCTGTTAACCATTGCCCAGCAACTGGGGCTGACACTGAGTAATGCCCGCCTGCGTCAGGTGGCAAGCGCGAATGAAGCTTTACGGCAAGCAAATCATTTGAAGAGCACCTTGCTTGCCGGTGTATCACACGACCTTCGCTCGCCGTTGACTGCGATTCGTGCCTCAGTCGAAGATTTACTAGAGCGGCAACATCACGTATCACCCAGTGAACATCGAGCCCTGCTATCGAATATTGCCCGTGAAACAGCACGCCTGAGTCGGTTTGTCGATCAACTGCTCGATCTCTCGCGGATTGAAGCAGGAACACTCCCGCTCGACCGCGAGTGGGTTGAATTCAACGCTCTGGTACAAGATGTTGTGATCAGCTTTCACCAGCAATATCCAGCCTGTTACGTTGAAGTATACGTATCACCAACACTGCCACTGCTGTATATCGACCCGTCACTTATCACACAGGTACTATGGAATTTGCTGGAAAATGCTCAGAAGTATGGCCCAGCTGAGGGGCCGATCACTCTGGAAGCCTTCTGTACACACACCGATCTGGTGCTGAGTGTTAGTGATCGTGGGCCGGGCATTCCGGCAAGCGAACGGCACCGCATCTTTGACCGATTCTACCGTTTAGAACGTGATCGACGCAGCCACCGGAGCGGGAGTGGTTTAGGGCTTGCGATCTGTCATGGGATCATTACTGCGCATCAGGGAAGCATCTGGGTGGACGAACGACCGGGAGGTGGGAGCGTATTTCGAATTACCCTACCGTTCATCAACGATCAACCAACTACGTGGTGCCCGTTGGAGCTTCACGGAGGAGAGCAGGTATGAACCAGCGCATCCTTATCGTCGACGATGATCCGGGAATTGTTGCTGCGATCACGCCATCACTGCGGGCACAGGGATACAACATTGCTATCGCACACGACGGCGAGAGCGCATTGCAGAAGTTTGGCCACCTTGCTCCCGATCTGGTGCTCCTCGATCTCGTCATGCCATCGCTGCACGGGATTGCTGTCTGTCAGCGAATCCGCCAGCAACGTTCAACCCCGATCATTGTGATTAGCGTGAAAGGTGCCGAAGCGGATATTGTTACTGCACTTGATAACGGCGCCGATGATTACCTGGTTAAGCCCTTCCGGTTGAGTGAACTGCTGGCCCGAATCCGGGCAGTCTTACGTCGTGGCCGAAGTGAACAGACGGTTATTCAATGTGCCGATCTGGTGATTGACACGAACCGTCGTATTGTGCAGCGTCAAGGGGAAACGATCAATCTGACACCGATAGAATACGCGGTATTGGCCGAACTGGTGGCGCATCGCGATGGTGTCGTCACTGCGCGACAGATTGTCCAGAGAGTATGGGGACCGCAGTATATCGACTCAACTGATTACGTCAAAGGGGTTATTCGCCGTTTACGGGTGAAGATTGAACCAGACCCTTCTCATCCACGCTACATCATCACCGAGCCGCATGTTGGTTATCGATTCAATGATGGTGGGTAGAAGGCTACCGCATCGCCCACTTGTCGTGCCCATGACCGGCGAGCAACGCACCATCATACGCCTGGTCGCTCGTGGGTTGTCGTCGGCGTGCGGTAGGGGAACGGCATGCCGCTGACACATCTGGCTGCACGTGACCGATCTGCCGGATTTTCGTCGGCGTAGACGTAGGGGCAAGGCATACCGTGCCCCTACAAGGCCCGCCGTATGACATATACTACTCACCCTTCAGCATCCAGCGCCGTTGCAACTCGTGTAGCACACCCTGTTCCTTCAGCCGATCCAGCGCACGATTAATTTCACTTTCCAGTTGAAAAGCTGACGCCGGCATAGCCAGCACATACGGCTCGTAGCTGAGAGCGGTAGCAATCCGCAGATCACCGGTCGCCAATGCACCCAATGCGGTAACGTGGTCGAGAATAATCGCATCAACTTCACCGCGCTGCAATGCCTCAATCAGGGGGTCGGCTTCATCAGCGGTATAGCGGTACAGCGGAGTTGTCTGCGCAAAGCGATACGCCAGCGCGTCACCCTCACTTCCCAGTACCACACCGATACGCTGCCCTCGCAGATCGGCAAGATCAGCGATAGTGCTATTGTTCCTGGTCAGTAGCATCAAGCCCCCATCGAAATAAGGCTGTGAGAAGCGCGCACGATACCCTTGCTCTGGTGCGTAAGGCAGAGCCGAAGCAATCAGATCGGCCTGACGACTAGTTAACTGGTCGTAGAGTGCATCAAACCCACTCCGCACGAACACAACCTCAAACCCTAATTCGTTGGCCAGCGCCGTAATCAGATCGATGTCAAACCCCACCAGCCGGCCATCTCGCTCCTCGACAAAGGGCCGGTAACCGACATCAACCGCTACCCGCAACACCCCACGCTCGCGGAGATCGGTATAAACCGGATCGATGACGGTCGTGCCGGTTTGCACACTCCAGGCCAGCCAGCTATAGGCCAGTAACACAACTACTGATAGGCCATCAAGCCATCGCCGCCAGTCGCGCCACTGCATTTCCTTAATGCTTTCTCATTTTTCTCGCCTTGACCGAATAATACTCTGTCGGTATACTTCATTATAAAGTTATTGCATTAATCACGGCCTATTCCCCTTGTAATTGCTGTCGTTATACGCAGTCATTACGTCAATTCAGAAATGGGAGTCGCGCATGGCAATCGAGCCTTACCGCCCAACCCCCGATTCTTCCGCTACCAATCGCGAGCAAGAGCTGGAGAAGAAGATCGCCAAGCTTTTCGAGCGCTGGAACTGGAAGTTATTCCGTTTTCTGCGAGCAATGATCTTCCTGACGATTGGTATCTGGCTGGCGGCTAATCTCCTACCGGGTATCTTCAACATCATCATCACCGGTGAAATTGGCAATCTTATCTTGCAGATCATCCCGGTGGCCGTTTACCTCTTCTTCTTCATCGGCTTTCAGTTCTGGCTCATGTACTTCTTCATGGCCCGTACCCGCATCTACTGGGTTAAGCCGGGAGAGACAGGCGTGAGCTTTAAAGATTATCGCGGTAATCCAGAGGTACTGGAAGCGGCTCGTCGAGTGGTTACCCTGTTGAAAGGTGCCAAAGAGTTCAAGCAGATGGGTGGTGAAGTCACCCGTGGTATTCTGCTGATTGGCCCGCCCGGTACCGGGAAGAGCTATCTAGCACAGGCCATTTCGACCGAAGCTGGGGTGCCATTTGGGTACTTGAGTGCGCCCTCTCTGCTCTCAGCCTGGATGGGCATGGGCAATATTAAGGTGATGAATCTGTACCGCAAAGCTCGCCGTTTAGCCCGCGAATATGGTGCCTGCATCCTCTTTATAGATGAGATTGATGCCATCGGAATGGCGCGCAGCTCAAACCTGATGGGGACAGGAGCTGCCGGTGCCGGGATGAATAACCGCGAGAATGTAGTGATGGGGGTTGGCGGTATGATGGGTGGTGGTAGCAGCTTGCTCAATGAGTTGCTGCTCCAAATGGATCCACCGCCACAAGAGCAGACCTGGTGGGGTAAGTTGCTGCGTCTGGTCGGTTTACGCCGTGGCAAGGCAGAAATGCCGCCGGTACTGACAATGGCGGCTACCAACCTTGCCGAGACACTCGATGCCGCACTGCTCCGTCCTGGTCGCTTTGATCGCAAGATCGCGGTTGAGCCACCCGATGCCGATGGACGCCGTGAGGTGATCGAGTACTATCTGAGCAAGGTGAAGCATGAACCAATGCCCATTGACCGGATGGTTGCCGACACCATTGGCTACACCCCGGTTGCGATCAAGTACGTGATCAATGAGGCAACCATTCATGCGCACTTTGACGGTCGGGCTGCAATCAACTACTGGGACTTCACACAGGCGCGTGAGATTCATGAGTGGGGCCTGAAGCAGCCAATTCGCAGCATGTCGTATGAAGAGCGGCGCCGAATCGCGTATCACGAAGCAGGTCACGCCTACACTGCGGTGAAGCTGTTGAAGAAAGAGCGCCTCACGAAAGTGACTATTGTCCGTCACGGCAATGCCCTTGGCTTCGCGGCATGGAAACCGGAAGAAGAGATTCACACCCGTACCCGCGAGGAGTTGCTGGATCGGATCAAGATTTCACTGGCCAGCCGGGCTGCGGAAGAACTCTTCCTCGGTACCCAGATGAGCGGTGTAACCAGTGATTTACAGAGCGCTACCGGCATTGCGGCGATGATGGTCGGTGCGTATGGGATGGATAACAGCTTCTTCTCGTACCTGCTCTTTGGGATGCAGGGCTTGTCGGCACCTGATGTTAAGCCACGAGTAGAAGCGATTCTGCAAGAGCAGTACCGCATCGTAAAGCAGATGCTCGAACAGAATCGCATGGCAGTAATTGCCATCGCTGAAGCTCTGATCTTGCGTAACGAGTTGACCGACATCGATGTGAAAGAGATACTAGCACGGGTGGAGGCAGAGCATCCTTACCTGCCACCGAATGAGAAGCCCGAACGACCGGCCTTCGGCTTTGCTGCTGCCCTATCGCGCTCGCAGACCACACTGGTACGCCGTCGCCGCGAATCGGTTGTGTTACCGGCACCAGAGCGGCCTACACCGGAGATTACGATTATTGATGCTCAGCGGCGCGATGAATCTAGCGATGAGACACAATCTGCGCCGTCTGGCGGGTAACAATTGACGCTGTCTTGAAGAGACGAAGCGGGGTGATGAAAATTCGCCCCGCTTTGTGTTTTTTATATCAAATCTAGTGTAAGAGAGTTCGGGCACCACACCTGAGAGCAAAAGCGCCAAATCAGCGTTGCCGCAACATACGCAGTCGGGTCACGTTTCAGAGAGGATTCCGTTGATTTCTCACAGAGACGTTTTCTCACAAAGACACAAAGGCACAAAGTTAGTCGAGTTTGCCGTTGATGATGCGCCAGATGCCGTCTTTCATCACCGGGGCACCGAAGTTGAGCAGGTAGCCCAATTTGAGGCCGGTCAGTTTGAGGTAGGTGAGGACCTGTTTTTGATGTGAGGGATGGATATGTTCCACTGATTTGAGTTCTACGATTACCTTATCATCTACGATGAGGTCGGTGCGAAAGCCCTCGTCAAATTGGATGCCGTCGAAGATGATTGGAATGGGCGCCTGACGTTTGACGTGCAGGCCGGCTTTTTGCAGGCGGTGAGCTAGAAGGGTTTCATAGACGCTTTCGAGCAGGCCAGGGCCTAAATCCATGTGGAGTTTGACGGCGCAATCTACAATGATACAATGACTTTTCCAATTGCATTTTCGTTCATTGGTGATCCTTTTTCTCACCAAGACACAGAGACACCAAGATGTTCTTTGTGGTCTTCGTGCCTTGGTGAGAGATCGTCATCCAAACATCTTTCCCTGCCAACGGAGAATCGAACTGTCCGTAACTCTTGTCATAAGCATCAGTTTGTACCAGATTGAAACCGATATATCTATTGACAGACCGGCCGCCCTTTGCTTCATTACCACGAGGTCATCAGCACTATTGTGTGGCTGAAGCCTGCACGACATTGTGGCTGCACACCCTTTCCACCGAACCGGTTCTATTCGTGCCGATCTGGAGAGCCAAAGCTCTCTGCGCCGTAGCGATAGGGACCAACTATACTGATCCTTTATTACACCAGATTTGATGTTACCTTTCTTTACCGGATGTCGCGTAGTTTCGTGTATAATCGGCATATCTTTGACTTAACAACCAATCATGTAGAGGAACCATTGTCTATGACCGATACCACAACCACAACGCAAGAACTCTTACGCCAGCGTTACGGCAATGATATTCCGCCATCCATTATCAGTACCCCGATCATTGATCTGTTACTGAGTCACCGTTCTGTGCGTTCGTACAGTAACGAACCACTGCCGGAAGGCACGCTTGAAACCATGATTGCAGCGGCCCAATCTGCGGCCACATCATCAAATCTTCAAACGTGGAGCGTAGTTGCGGTGACTGACCCCGAACGTAAGCATCGCCTGGCGACCCTGGCCGGCGACCAAAACCAGATTCGGCGGGCACCGCTTTTCCTGGTCTGGCTGGCCGATCTGCACCGCATTGCCCAGGCGGCTGATGCCCGGCAGATGCCACACGAGGGGCTTGACTACCTGGAAATGTGGCTGGTGGGTGTGATAGATGCGGCCCTGGCAGCACAGAATGCTGTCGTTGCAGCCGAGTCGCTCGGCCTTGGCACCGTCTACATTGGCGCCATTCGCAATCATCCACTGGAGGTAGCGGCTGAGTTACAACTGCCACCGATAGTGATGCCGGTGTTCGGGATGTGCGTGGGTCGTCCCAATCCGGCACGACCGGCAGCGATTAAACCACGTTTGCCCCAGGAGTCGGTACTTCACCGGGAAGTCTACCGGCCAGAGCAGATACCACCCGCTGTCGAACGCTACAACGCGACAATGAGCGCCTTTTACGCGGCCCAACAGATGAATGTAGAAGGCGATTGGGTCGACCACTCGGCCCGTCGGGTTGCCGGACCGCATACCCTTTCGGGTCGTGATGTCCTGCGTGAAGTGCTGCATCGACTCGGTTTTCGGTTGAAATAAGACAACTTTACGCATAAGTGCGCGCTTCTCCCGCTGTACCGTCTTTGGTGCAGCGGGAGATATGTTATACTTTGAATAGGTTTAAAAAGATTTAACAAAACTCCTATGAGCGACAAGGAAACAGCAACCTATCTTTCGCTGTCGGCAGCAAGTAAGCTTCTCGGCGTGCATGCCTCAACCCTCCGGCGCTGGGCAGATGAAGGTGCCGTGCCGGTCTATATCACGCCGGGTGGACACCGTCGTTTTGCCCGCGCCGACATTCTGGCCCTGGCTTCGCGCCGACCATTACCATCGCAATCGATTAGTAGTGTCCTGGCTAGCAAAGCATTGGCCCAGACTCGTAATGAACTGGCGCATTCGTCGTCGGCACCGGCCTGGATGCACGCGATGAACGAGCAGGAGCGGCTGGCATGGCGACGGGTTGGCCAGCAGTTGATGGGTGTTGTGTTGCGTTACGTCAGCGCCCACGACGAGCAGAGTCCACTCCTTGATGAGGCACG
Source organism: Chloroflexus sp. (assembly GCF_034432675.1). Classification (GTDB taxonomy): domain Bacteria; phylum Chloroflexota; class Chloroflexia; order Chloroflexales; family Chloroflexaceae; genus Chloroflexus. The sequence goes on from NZ_DAOUBI010000240.1 coordinate 7,977, forward strand.
GGCAATTGGTCACAGCTATGCCCGTTTGGCCCGTGCGGCAGGACTGCCGTTAACAGATGCGATTGCCGCAGCGCTCTTTTTTCGCGATTCGCTGGTTGAGGCGGCGATGGATTTGCCCGAAGAAGCTCATGTACGCCCCGCGGAGAGTGCACGGCTGCTGCGACGCATCAGTCGCGTGGCGAATGAAGTCCAACTGGCTGTTGTGAGCGGATATGAAACAACAGAGGAGTAGAGTGTGGAACCGACGACTGAGCAACGATTGAATGTCCCTCGGACTCTCAAGCTGGGTACTTTTCATATCGGTTCATCGTTCATCGATTTGTTGACATCAGGGGTTCTCAATCGAGTGCTGATCACCGACCTGGCGCTGGCTGCGACACCGGTTGCACTCCTCTCGGCATTGCGCTACCTGCTCGCTCCACTCAGTATCTGGGCCGGTTATCGCTCTGATCTGCGCCCGCCGGGCACTTTACGCCGGCTCCCATTCATCTGGGGTGGGCGCTTGCCGATGCTGCTTTCACTGCCTTTATTGCCGATTGTGACAGCTCTGCTGGCAACCGATCCGGCATCGGTTGCAGGGTGGTCATTAGCATTTTTTGCCTTTCTCATTTACGGTGTTGGGACGCTCATTTCAGGGAGTACCTATCTCAGTCTGGTGCGCGATAGTGCACCGCCGGCCCGGCGCGGGCAGGCACTGGCGATTGTCCAGGTGTTCCTGGTGATCAGCTTCCCGGTGGCCGGTGTTATTTATGGTCGTTTGATGCCGGTGTACGATCAGGCCAGCTTCTGGCGGCTGGTGTTGATCGGTATGAGCATCGCCTTTGGCTTTATTGCCTTTGCACTCTGGCGAGCCGAACGACCGGCCAGTGCGGTCGAAACTGACCCGACCCCACCTGAGCCATTCCTGCCCCTCCTGCGGCAGATGTGGTCTGATGTGCGTGCGCGCCGCTTCTTCCTTTTCCTCGCTCTTGGTGCAGTCAGCGCCTTCGCCCAGGATGCCGTACTCGAACCGTTTGGTGGCGATGTGTTTGGGCTGGACAATGGTCAGACAACGCGCTTCAATGCCTACTGGGGTGTCGGCGTGGTGATCAGCCTGCTAGCAACCGTCTACTTTACCCGTCACCGAGCAGCTCACGAGCAGACTGGGGTGGCGATGTTGGGTCTTGCCCTGACTGCGCTGCCGCTCTTCCTGTTGAGTGTGCTGGCGATCACCGAGTGGCAGGCACTGCTGATCCCGGTGCTGGTCATGTTCGGGCTTGGTTTTGGCATCTATACAGTCGGTGCGGTCTCGCTGCTGGCCGCAATGACCACCGAACGCCATGCTGCGGCCTATCTTGGCCTCTGGTCGATGACTCAGCTTCTCTTCCGGGGTCTCGGCATCTTTGCCGGCGGTGCAGTACGTGATATTGCACTCTGGATAAGCGGATCGCTGCCTTTAGCTTACGCCAGTGTCTTCCTGTTGGAAGCAATTGGGTTGCTGGTTTGTATTGTGATTTTGCAACGGGTTGATGTTCCCGGCTTTGCCCGTGGTGAAACCAGACCACTGGGTGCGGCAACTGCGCTGGCCGCCGCCGACGGGTAGAGAGTGTCAGCCGGCGATGTTAACAACCGCTGCCGGTACAGGTGTAAACGCTGTTGTCCACCGGCAACTCGCTGGTAGCCATCTGGTGATGCTTCAGCAGTGGATCATACCTGAACGATGCACATTGTTGAGCAAGATTTGATACTAGCCGGTGGGGAAGGCTGTTAGCCTGCACTCGCGTATCTCCATTACCGGGAACATGTATCGACATGGGTAATGGGTACGCACTGCGCCACGGGTAAGCCAGTTGGGAAACCGCTTCCGCACCAGCGGGTGATCCCACGGCGTGGGCAGGGGAAACGCCGTTCTCCGTGTCTGCGCTCAGGTTGCTGGCATGATGGTGCGATCACGAGTACGAACTGCTGCCGGTCAACCGGATTTGATCTCATGCTAAAGTGGCTGTACTATACACGCACGATACGCAAGCCATAGAGGGCGGAAGCCGGGTTTCTATACTCTAAACGAGATTGATACGTGTATGGCCGGGCAGTAAGGTGGGCATTTAGCAGAATACTCACGGTACGGATGGCGAGCAAACGGCTACAGCCGCCGAATTGAATAGCAGTAAATGATCGTCACGACAAGACTATGCGCTTTTCTTTACTCCTGATACTCGTGTTCGTTGTGACCGGCTGTGGCAGTGCAGCACCACCAGTACCGACCCGCTCGGCAGTGGAACTTCGCCAGACTCAGGTAGCCTTGCAAGGTTTGCCTACCGTCCCCCCGGCCCCAACTGAACTGAGCCGTCCGACACCTACTCCTGGGCCACCTGTTGATTTGGTCGAACTGCTGAAGCTCACCGACGACGATCCACGGGCAATGGGTGATCCGAATGCACCGGTGCTTATGATCGAGTTTACCGATTATGAGTGCCCATTTTGTGCCCGCTTCGTTAGTGAGTCGCGCCCCCGGATTGTGCGCGAATTCGTTGAAACTGGCGTTGTCAGGCTCGTTGTACGTGACTTTCCGCTGACTTCGATCCACCCTTCGGCAGTACTGGCAGCCGGCGTGGCCCATTGCGCCGCTGCACAGGGGCAGTTCTGGCCGGTGTATGAGATGCTGTTTCAAACCCACAATGTTGAGTGGGGCGGGGTGCCTAGACGTGACCGGGATGTACTGATCGAGCTGGCCGGAGAACTCGGTGTGGATACAGCACAATTGCGTACCTGTCTCGACGATCCGGCAACTGAAGCGACCGTTATCGCCGAGGTTGAGACGGCTACCCGCTTGGGGATTAACTCAACGCCGAACTTTATCATTAACGGTCAGATCGTGCGTGGTGCGTTGCCGTTCGAAAACTTTGCCGGTCTGATTCAGCGGTTAGCCGAATTGCCGTGAGTCTTCCGCTTTGATCCCTCTCTGGATTGGCAGTGGCGAACAGGTGGCCGGCGTATGCTATACGCGCCTGGCAGATGGACGCGGAAGTCTTGCGTCCACAGGCCAAACACGCAACAAACGGTGGCGAGACCTAGATGAGTAGCGTTCGTTGCCCGACGTAGCCTGTGGTATCATTATCAGCGACTCTTAATCTACCCGTCAAGTTTGATAGTAACAAGGAGTAGTATTTCCTATGCCACGCTTAAGCGAAGCTGAAATTGCCGAACAGTTGGCTCGGCGACCCGATTGGAGCCTTGAGAACAACGAGATTGTCCGTACCTTTCGGTTAGCTAATTTTCCGGCGGCGATTGCGTTCGTGACCCACGTTGCGTTTCTGGCTGAGGCTGCCGGCCATCACCCCGACATCGACATTCGCTATAACCGGGTGCGACTGGCGCTCACGACCCACGATGCCGGCGGGTTGACTGAGAAAGACTTTGCGTTGGCTGCCGCGATTGATGAGATTATGGGCTGATGCCGCTCGTAACGACAACAGCCGGTGATCTGTTCGTGATGCGGCGGGGCACAACCGGGGTACCGTTGATCTTTGTTCACGGTGCCGGGGGGAGTGGTCGTCACTGGGGACGACTGTTTGCCATGTTACCGCCAACGGTTCAGCTTATCGCTGTTGACCTAGCAGGTCACGGTCGGTCACCACAAGCCGGCCCGATCACGATTGAACGCTATGCAGCACAGATCGCCGCGCTTCACCAGGTACTTGCCTTACCCCCAGCCATGATAATCGGTCATTCGATGGGTGGAGCGATTGCCTTGCAGCTCGCGATCACGATGCCTCAGATCGTTGCCGGGTTGGGTCTGATCGGCAGTGCTGCCCGTTTACGAGTTGCGCCCGCCCTGTTCGATGGGTTGGCCGGTGATGCGACGACCCGACAGGCAACCATCACAACCCTGGCTACCTGGCTCTTTAGCCCTTCCGCCAACCCGACGCTCTTGGCTGAAGCCGCTGCCGACTACGCCGCACTTGACCCGGCGCTCCTGTTGGCCGATTTTCGGGCGTGTGATGGGTTCGACGTGCGGAACCGGCTCGGTGAAATCCACTGCCCGGCTTTGGTGATCACCGGCAGCGACGACCGCCTGACCCCGCCCAAACTCGGCGCCGAACTGGCGAGCGGGCTTGGCGTACCACACCATCTCCTGGTCAATGTCGGCCATATGCCAATGTTGGAAGCGCCCGATCAGCTAAGCGAGCTGCTGCGTGAATGGCTGACGACGCTTGCTTGAGGTGAACAGCTCGCGTAGAATGAGATATAGCGGTCAGCGCAAGCGCAAATACGAATGAAGGAGGCGATCATGGAGTTCCAGCTTACCGAAGATCAGCAGATGCTCCGCGACATGGTGCGCCAGTTTGCCGAGAAAGAGGCCAAACCCACCGTCGCTGAACGTGACGAACATGCCCGCTGGCCTGCCGAATTGGTGCGCAAAATGGGCGAACTCGGCCTGATGGGTGTTGCCGTCAGCGAAGAGTACGGTGGCGCCGGCATGGATTATGTCTCGTATGCGATAGTGATTGAAGAACTCTCGCGGGTTGATCCGTCACTGGGTGTAATCGCCTCGGTGAATAACTCACTGGTGTGCTACGGGATCGAGAAATTCGGCACCGAAGAGCAAAAGCGTGAGCTGCTGGTACCGCTCGCAAGCGGGCGTATGCTCGGTGCATTCTCGCTTAGTGAACCGGGCGCCGGTTCGGACGCCGCAGCCCAACGAACAACCGCCGTGCGGAATGGCGACTACTACATTATCAACGGCGTTAAGAACTGGGTCACTAACGGTGATCACGCCGACACGATCATCTTGATGGCGATGACCGACCCCAGCAAGGGTACGAAAGGCATTACCGCATTTCTGGTTGATACCCACGCCCCCGGTTGTCGTGTGGTCAAAGTCGAGAACAAGCTCGGCATTCGTAGCGCACATAGCTGCCAGATGGCGTATGACGACTACCGCATACCGGCGTGGCGGCGGCTCGGCGAAGAGGGGCAGGGCTTCAAGATCGCGATGACAATCCTCAACGCTGGTCGCATCGGCATTGCGGCACAGGCGGTCGGGATTGCGCAGGGCGCGTTCGAGGCGGCACTGGAGTACAGCAAAGTCCGTGAACAATTCGGCAAACCGATCCACGAATTTCAGGCCGTCGGCTTCACACTGGCCGATATGGCGACCCGCATCAAAGCAGCCCGCTTGCTCACCTACGAAGCCGCCTGGCGCAAAGATCAGGGGCTTGATTTCATCAAAGATGCCTCAATGGCGAAGCTTTTTGCTTCAGAGACGGCGATGTGGGTGGCAACCAAAGCGGTACAACTGCACGGTTCAAACGGCTACTCGAAAGAGTATCCGGTTGAACGGTTCTTCCGTGATGCGAAGATTACCGAAATCTACGAAGGGACAAGTGAGATTCAGCGCCTCGTGATCAGTCGTGAACTGGTACGCTGATCCAGAGCAAACGGCGGCGCTGCGTCGACCAACAGGAGTTATGCGTCTCATTCTTGTGCGACACGGCGAGACGCCGTGGAATCAAACGTTACAATATCAGGGTCACGCGCCGATACCGCTCAACGAGCGTGGGCGCGAACAGGCACGACGGGCAGGTATCCGATTGGTTCATAGCGGGGCAGTTGCACTCTACAGCAGTGATCTGCCCCGCGCCTGGGAGACAGCCGAAATCATTGGAGCATACGTCAAGTTGCAACCGGTTGCCATGCCGGACTTACGCGAGATTGATGTTGGGTTGTGGGAAGGGTTAACCCCTGACGAACTCTATCAGCGCTTCCCCGACCATATGTACGAATATGACCGCGACCCGGCACGAACTGTGCGTCTTGGCGGCGAAAGTTATGCCCAATTGCAGGCAAGGGTGCTGCGAGCATTTGCCCAGATCGAAGCCGCTCACCGCGACGGTGAGACGATTATCGTGGTTTCGCATGGCGGCTCAATTCGCGCCTTATTCTGCCACATTATCGGTCTCGACCTGATAAACTTTAGCAAATTATGGCTAGACAATGGCTCGTTGAGCGAAATCGTCCGCGGGCGAAGTGGCTGGCGGCTATTACGGATGAATGATGTCGCCCACCTTGAGGATCTGGTGGCGGAAGGCGGCGAGTAAACGTATGAGCGGACGAACCACTGCTAACGAACATGATCTGTTGTCGGCAAACATTCGAGCACTAGGCGATGCACTTGGCCGGGTCATTAGCAGTCAGCACGGGAGCGAAGCGCTAGCACTGGTTGAACAGGTGCGTCGGATGGCCAAAGACCTCCGCAATGCGTCAACCCACACCGATCCACAGACGCTGCGTCAACTGATAGCCGATCTGGATTTGCCGCAATTACGCAGTCTGGTCAAGGCATTTACGCTCTATTTTGGATTGGTCAATCTGGCTGAAGGGGTTGAACGTCTGCGCGTTTTACGGGCGCGCGATCTGCGCCATGCGCCAGCGCCCCGTGCCGAGAGTATTGCCGACGCTATCGAATTGCTGAAGCGTCACGGTATACCGGCGCCTGCAATTCAGAAATGGCTAGATCACGCACTGATTATGCCGGTGTTGACGGCACACCCAACCGAGTCACGCCGGCGCACGATCCTGATCAAGCTGCGCCGCATTTTTGACACACTGGTCGATTTGACCTTTGGGGAGCGGTTGGTCTTACCTGCCGACCGTCAGGCCGCACTCACCCGCATCGAGCGGGAGATTGTCGGATTGTGGCAGAGCGATGATGTGCGTCATCGTCGCCCATCGGTGCTCGACGAAGTGGAGAATGGACTGTTCTTCTTCCAAACCGTCCTCTGGGAACTTCTACCGCACATCTATCGCGAGATGGGTGATGCGCTGCACGTAGCGTATCCCGATCATCCCTGGCGTTTACCACCATTTCTGCGCTTTGGAAGCTGGATGGGCGGGGATCGCGATGGCAATCCCTTCGTGACGCCAGAGGTAACGGTCGAGACGGTACGGCTGATGCGGAGCACAATGCTGCGTTATCTGATAGATTGTCTTGATCGGCTGATCACCGATTTGAGCCAGTCGGTGCAGCAGGTGAAGGTGGATACGGCGATCATTGATCGAATCGCCGAATATCGTGAGTTGATGCCGGATGCCGCAGCGACGCTCAATCCGCATTACCGCTGCGAGCCATACCGCCAGTTGTGCCATTTTATTCAGGCCAGGCTGCACAACACCCTTCAGTACACGTTGAACTACACGCCCCGTTGGGGAGTCGATCCACCGCTTACACGGCGACCCGACATCTACTACCAGAGCTGTGAACTCTTGGCCGATCTCGACCTGATCGCTGCCAGTCTGTGCAATAACGGCAGTGTGTTAATCGCCGAGGGTCTGTTGCGCGATGTACGGACGCTGGTGGCAGTTTGCCATCTGCATGCGGCCACCCTCGACGTGCGCCAGCACGCCAGCCGGCACACAGCCGCCTTGAGTGAAATCCTGGCCGCTGCCGGTGTGGTCGACGATTACGAAGCGCTCGATGAGGCAGAGCGGATTGCAGTGTTGACCGTTGAAATTCGCCGACCGCGCCCACTTACGCCCAGCCGACTCAGCCATTTCAGTCCGGCAACTGCGGAAACCATTCATACCTTCCGTGTCATAGCGGCAATCAGCGAACAACTCGATCCAGAAATCTTTCAGACGTACATTATCTCAACCACCAGTCAGGTCAGCGATCTGCTAGCGGTGCTGCTGCTCTGCCGCGATGCTGGCCTCTACCAACCCGGCCAGTCTAGTCAGTTACATATCGTGCCGTTGTTTGAAACGGGTGATGACCTACAACGCGCACCGGTGCTACTGGATGAACTGCTCCGGTTGCCGGTATACCGTGAGCATCTGGCGCTACGCGACAATCTGCAAGAGGTGATGCTGGGCTATTCCGACAGCAACAAAGAGGGTGGCTTTGTAGCTGCAAACTGGGCACTCTACCGGGCACAGGTTGAACTGACAGCGGTCACCGATCGGCACGGTGTTCGCTTGCGCCTCTTCCATGGCCGCGGTGGCGCTGTTGGTCGTGGCGGCGGCCCTGCCGGACAGGCCATCCTCGCCCAACCACCCGGCACCCTCCACGGCCAGATCAAAGTTACCGATCAGGGTGAAATGATCTCAGACCGTTATCTCGATCCGCGTACTGCCCATCGCCACCTCGAACAGGTGGTAAATGCCGTGTTGCGGGCGGGCTTTCCCGGTGTGGTACGTCAGCCCGAACCAACTTGGCTGGCAGCGATGGAGGAGATGGCAACAACGGCACGCACAGTCTACCGTCAACTGGTTTACGAAGACCCTGATTTTCTGATCTATTTTCGCAATGCCACACCGGTGACCGAATTCAATCGGCTACGCATCGGCTCACGTCCGGTCTCGCGCCGCAAGAGTGATCGGATCGAAGACCTGCGGGCCATTCCGTGGGTCTTTAGTTGGATGCAGAGTCGGCACACGATTCCGGGCTGGTTTGGCCTGGGCAGTGCACTGGAAGCATTCGTTGCAGCCGATCCGCACCACCTGCACCTGTTGCGCACCATGTATCAGCACTGGCCCTTTTTCAGCACGCTGCTGGATAATGCGCAGATGATCATGCTGAAAGCCGACATGAACATTGCCCGCGCTTACGCCAGCCTGGTGCCGGATCGTCATCTGGCCGAACGGATCTTTCAACGGATCGAGAGCGAATTCCGCCGTACCGAACGCATGATCTGCCAGATTACCGAACGTAACGATCTGTTAGCTCATCAACCGGTACTTCAGCGGGCGATTCGGCAACGTAATCCATACATCGATCCACTCAGCTTTGTCCAAATTGAACTGCTCCGCCGATTACGTGCTGCTCCGCCCGAAGAACAGAGCGAATTGGAAACGGTTTTGTTGATGTCAATCAACGGCATTGCTGCCGGATTAAAGAATACAGGCTGATGCATACCAAGCGGCTCGACAGCTCACCGGCTGCGATTGCTATGGCCGGCGAACTTCTCCGGCGTGGCGAACTCGTCGCCTTCCCAACCGAAACAGTTTACGGGTTAGGAGGACACGCGCTCGACGAGCGTGCTGTAGCAGCCATTTTTACTGCGAAGGGTCGTCCGGCGAGTGATCCGCTGATCGTCCACATCATGGCAGCCACCGATCTGCCACTGGTGGCGGCAACAGTTCCGCCACTTGCTGGCAGGCTGGCTGCGGCCTGCTGGCCAGGGCCACTTACGCTCATCGTACCACGCCACCCTCGTGTGCCGCTGGCAGTGACCGCCGGACGTGAAACGGTAGCGGTACGGGTACCCTCACATCCAATTGCCCAGGAGCTGCTGCGAGCTGCCGGCGTACCAGTTGCTGCACCAAGTGCCAACCGCTTTGGACACACCAGTCCAACCACTGCCGATCACGTACTGGCCGATCTCGATGGACGGATCGCGGCGGTGATTGATGGTGGAGCCACACCGATTGGCATTGAGTCCACAGTGCTCGACTGCACCACCGATCCGCCGACACTTTTGCGTCCTGGCGGGATTAGCCTTGAAACACTGCACGACCTGATCGGCGAGGTTCAACTCCGTTCACAGCCCACCCCTGATGAAGCACATGGCCTGACTGCGCCCGGTCTCCTCGAACGCCACTATGCTCCCGATCACGAATTATGGCTGTTTAGTGGAAAACCGGACTCTGTTCTCGCCCGGCTACGCGCCGAAACCGAAGCAGCGCTGGCCCGTGGACTGCGCGTTGGTCACCTTTTGCCAGAGGAAGACCTCGCGCTGATGCATGACTTACCGGTTGAGCGGGAATCGCTCGGCCCGACTTCTGATCCGGCTATCATTGCCCGGCGACTATACGCCGCACTGCGTGCGCTTGACGAACGCCGGCCAGATCGCATGTTTACCCGCGATCTCGACGAAGCCGGCCTGGGACGCGCCCTGCGGGATCGCCTGCGCCGTGCAGCAACGCGGGTGATTGTGGTTGATGAAGAGACGGGAAAACAGTAAAATACGAAACAATGTTCTTATTTTGTAGCAAGGCTGCGACGCTATAGACAACAACACAACGCTCATCCTGGGTGATTGTCGTGACGTTCTCAAAGATATACCGGACAACTCGGTTGACCTGATATTCACATCACCCTCCTACGCTGATCGCAGAAAAAACACCTACGGTGGTATTCATCCTGATAAGTACGTAGAATGGTTCTTGCCGATAGGTCGGGAGCTATTGCATGTTTTGAAACCAGATGGCACATTCATCCTGAATATCAAGGAAAAAGCAGAAAACGACGAGCACCATACATACGTCATTGAACTGATACTGGCCCTGCGACAGCAGGGATGGTTATGGACAGAAGAGTTTATCTGGCACAAGAAAAACTGCTACCCTGGCAAATGGCCTAACCGTTTCCGAGATGCCTGGGAACGACCACCACAATTTAACAAAACAAAACGCTTCAAAATGTTTCAGGAAGAAGTGATGATTCCGATGGGACAATGGGCAGATAAACGGCTCAGAAATCTAAGTCAGACAGATTTGGTACGTGACAACTCACGGGTAGGGAGCGGTTTCGGCGAGCGAGTCACAAACTGGCTGGAACGAGAGATGGTCTACCCGACCAACGTCCTTCACCTGGTGACGGAGACAAAGAATCGACGCCACAGCGCGGTATTTCCAGAGGTACTCCCAGAATGGTTCATTAAACTCTTTACCCGCGAAGGAGACATGGTACTTGATCCGTTTATAGGTTCCGGTACCACGATTAAAGTTGCTCGACGCATGAATCGTCGTGCAATAGGTATTGAGATACTACCGGAGTATTTTGCTCTGGCTGAGAAAGAAATTGCCAAAGAAGCACCACGACTCTTATGAGTAATTCCCTTTTACTGACAGACATCAGACAATATGTCCAGGAACATATTGGCAAGTTTCATGAAGCCAGGCTTAATAGTCTGCGAAACCTGGAGCTAGAGGAGATCTTGAGACGCAAAAATCCATACCTTTTTCGCGCAAAGAATATTTTAGTTGCATCTGATCTTGTTCGCTCTCTGCTTGATGCACATCTCTCTTCACGAGAAGAGACAATGTTTGGTGAGTTTTTAGAGGGATTGGCAATTCACATTTGCAAACGTACATTTAATGGCAAAAAATCTGAACGACCCAGCATTGACTTAGAGTTTCAAACCGGGAATGAGTACTACCTGGTATCTATCAAGTCAGGGCCGAACTGGGGAAACGCCGATCAAATTCGCAAGATGCGCGAGAACTTTCAGACAGCAATTGCAGAGATTCGGCAATCATAGCCTGAGCTTCAGGTCTTTGCTGTGAATGGATGCTGTTACGGTCAAGATACAGGGAACAAGGGAGATTATCAAAAGCTGTGTGGTCAGGCTTTCTGGTCATTTATTTCAGGTGGTGTGGAAGAATTGTATACGCAAATTATCGAACCACTAGGATTTGAAGCAAAAGAGCGAAATGAAGCATTTCATCGGGCTTACGCTACGATTGTAAATCAGTTTACGCAAAGATTTATTGAGAAGTTCTGCAACGATGGTGAAATAAACTGGGAACTCCTGGTTACATTCAATTCAGCCCGCCCTGCAGTGAGAGAACGAAGGCATCGGTACTCCTAAACATCTAGCCTGTTCCAAAAACATCTCCTATTGCTGATCGTCTCCATGATTGTGACGAGTACGCACAGCATCCTCGTGACCGGCAGGTCAACGGCGGGCCAAGCACCGGATCGTGAGCACGGCTGCTGCGGCAGCATGGCTGCCGCACTCCAAACGCCGCGCCACGCGCATGACGAGCGGGCAAGGCAACCAATCCAGCGCGTTATGGCACGGCTTGAGCTGCTCTCTGCCAACGGGTCGGGAATAGGGTAGAACTTGTTTCAAAAACATCTACCAGAAGTTATCTCATTCTACCGACCGACTTCAGGATCGTGACAAGCATACTGCATCCTCGTGACCGGCAGGTCAACGGCATGACGCGCACCGGATCGTAAGCACGGCTGCTGCGGCAGCATGGCTGCCGCACTCCAAACGCTGCGCCACGCGCATGACGAGCGGGCAAGGCAACCAATCCAGCGCGTTATGGCACGGCTAGATCGGAA
>NZ_DAOUBI010000241.1:0-19197 GCF_034432675.1 Chloroflexus sp.
CTACCAGAAGTTATCTCGTTCTACCGACCGATTTCAGGATCGTGACAAGCACACAGCATCCTCGTGACCGGCAGGTCAACGGCGGGCCAAGCACCGGATCGTGAGCACGGCTGCCGCACTCCAAACGCTGCGCCACGGGCAACTCTGTCCGGCAACGGTATCCTCACGGAAACACTGCCTCTCTGCTTCTGCGCTCAGGTAAGGTTGTGCGAAAACCTGGCTCCCGCACGCCAACGACTCAACACGCGCATCACGGAGCGCGAACGATTTTCAGTCCAGCGCATGATTGGCTCAACGTCAATTCTCAACCCGCCACACCCTCACGTCGCTCAACCCCACATTCAGTAACCACTTTCCATCGGGACTAAACATGAGGGTACCCAGGCTAATTGGGCTGCCGCTCAAGATGCGTTTTCGCCGACCATCGGCAGGATTGCGCAGCGCAATGGTCTGGCGCGGCGGACCTGACTCGAAAAACGAGATGCTATCGTGAGGCGGTTTTTGGTTGGGAGTTGCCAGCCAGCGGCCATCAGGACTAATCGCCACGTTCATACTAAAGATATAGAACTTTTCCGGCGTAATACGATCTTTTAGCACTTCGGGAAAGGTTATTTCATACGCGAGTTGCCAGGTTGCGGTATCGTAGACACGGATAAACTTACCACCCAGGACCAGACGAGAACCGTCGGGACTAAACGCAATGCTCCCGCTTGGCCTGGGCTGGATTTGCCGGCTAACGGTGCGTTGTGCGACATCAACCAGCCAGACACTGGCATTGGTACCAACAACCAGATGTTCACCATCAGGGCTAAATGCAAGCGCTACGATGACCGTCGCATCAGGATCGGCGAGCAGGATTGAGTCAATCTGTTGTTGGCTCATGACGTCCCAAAGCTGCACCTCCAGCCCCTGACTGTAGTGTGCCTCACTTACGGCAAGGATAGATCCATCGGGAGAAAAAGCCAGGCTCATTGGATATACATGCTCACCTCGTGGCCAGCAATTGAAGGTTGCTTGTCGTTCGCCGCTTACAGGATCGTACAGCCAGACTGTACCCCAACTACCGATAGCAAGCAGGGTGCGATCCGGGTGCAAAGCGAGGTAGCCGCCAACCGGCATGGTCTGAAGCACCTGATTGTCTGGAAAACGCCGGAACGTTGTCTGCCTGTCGTCTGCAACAGCAAGTAGATCAGTGCGCAGGAATAACGCTGAGCGAATATTAGTAAACTTCCAGACGAAGGCCGGTTGTTCTTCGCGTCTGAACCAGAACATGGCAAAGCCACCCAATCCACCTATCAGCACACACGCCAGCCCGACGATACCAATCGGTACCAGAAATCGCCGCATAGACCCCTTTGGACGAGAATAGCAGATGCACTGCCTGAGCCGAACAGTCGTTGAAGGGGGCAGTGATTATTCGCCGGCCAATCTTCCCAATACCAAAAAGGCGATCACATCAGCCACTCGCGCTCGCCAGGCTGCTTCGTTGTGCGCTGCACCAGGAAACTTGCGCGTCAGCCAGTCATGCCCGTGACGATAACCAGCCTGCTCCAGCAGGCGATCCATACGCTGCTGGAAGGGTTCATATTCTGCATCTAACCCAACCGTACCATAGTCGAAATAGAACCGATGGCGACCGGCAGGTGGCAAGAGGGCTGCCAGTTCATCGACCAGCAGATTACCGCCAGCCGGCCAGTGGGTCGAGAGACATCCGGCGCCAGCAAACAGATCGGGGTACTGGCACACGCCGTAGAGTGAGATCAAGCCGCCCATGCTCGATCCCATCAAGAAGGTATGTGAGGCATCAGGTAAAGTAGGATAGTGGCGATCAACCAACGGTTTCACCTCTTCGACCAAAAAGGAGAGGTAGGCATCAGAGACCGGCTCACCACCCATGCGTTCAACAATGCTTTCCCAGCCTCGCGTCTGCCGAAGCGCAGCAAAGGGCTTTTGCGGCGCATACTCTCGCCAGCGCTGATCGGTACACCAGACCCCAACAACAATCGCACCGGGCCAGTTGTAGATGGTGCGCAGCCGCTCGATGGCCTGATCAACCGCCCAGACTTCACCATCGGCGCGAAGTGCCGGATCGAAGAGATTTTGGCCATCGTGCATGTAGATGACCGGTAGCGGTTGATCACCGGTTGCTGCGGGAAGCCAGACATCGACCGGGCGAGAAGTGACGTAGCGACTCTGAAGATCGAGATGACGGTATAGTGGCATAGAACATCTTCTTTCTCGGCCAAAGCCTAGGGGAGGAAACTACTCCGCTGATCAGCACTCAGTTGATATGTAAGGATACCATCAGTTCGCGTACCGATCCATAGCAGATTTGAGCGATCTACCGCCAATGCCAATGGCTCGGCACCGGTAAAGCCAGAATTGCGCGGCAGATAGGAGTGCCATTCGCGGCCATCGTAACGCAACAGAAAGCCGCCCGTCGTCAATGGCCGGGCTGCCCCAACCCAGATTTCACCAGCAGCCGTTTCGAGCAGTGTCGTGATGGTCTGCGCCGGTAGCTGGCGATTAGCAGTGGTCAACCATTCCCAGCGCGTTCCATCCCAGTGCGCCAGCCCTTCGCCCAATGTGGCCGCCCATACCACGCCGTGTTGATCGATCAGAATTGCCGAAACCCCGGCACCGGCAAAACCGGCTGTCCGTTCAAAATGTTGCCAGGTGTCGTAAGCCGGTAAATAGCGGCTCAGTACGCCGATCCCACCAAACCACACCGCGCCGGATGGCTCGACAGCAAGTGACAGCACCAGACCACCACGGGCGGCTTGCGGTAACCATTGCCAGCGACCATCAATGCTGCGCACCATGCCACCGGCATTCGTACCGATCCAGAGGGTACCATCCGGCGCCGCCGCAACTGTACGAACCAACAGATTCGGCAGCTCCGGTAAAGCTGGCGTTTGCCACGTCCAGTCGTCATCGCCCTGTACCAGGGCCAACCCCCGATCACTTGCCACCCATAGACCGGCAGTCGTTTCGGCCAGGGCATAGACCTGTCCCAGATCCAGATGGCGCCAGCGAGGCGGATCTTCGCTCACAAGTGGCGCCTGCCAGATGGTCAGACCGGCTTCACCACCTAACGCGACCCGACCATCGCGCAAGGGCTGGATCGCATACACCGGCCCTGGAGGAAGGCCACCGGTTGAGGGAGGGATTGAACGCCACCCGATACTCCCAACCGTCACCATAATCAACGCACTGGCATACACCGTGCTGATGAACCCGATCAGTAAGGCGAGCGCAATTAATGCCATGCGGGGCGGGCGCAGCGCCATGATGGTGCTCCAGCCCCAGTAATCATTGAGCTGATACAGCCAGGTCGCGAAACGCGACAGCAGGGGTGCGGCCAGCAAGACGGTCGGCGTAACCAGCGTCAACACATACTGCGGCCATTTCGTCGGCCAGAGCAGCAGGATAAGGAAGCCGCTCAGGAACCAGACAACCAGGTAACGACGCTGGGGATCACGCCAGGCCATCGGCAGCGCAAGACAGGCCAGCAGCGTTAGCCACGGATCGGGGCCGGGGAAAAAGAAAACCTCTGGATGCCAGCCCACAGCCGGTGCCGTCGCCAACCAGATGAGCGGCTGATACCAGGGATAGCCGGCAGCCTGCACCTCGCTCCCCTGCGTGTACGCCGTCCAGAAACCGGCCATAGCGATCAGGCGTTCCAACGGCTGCCGCCAGAGCGTGGGGTTGGCCGCGACAAAACTCAGAAGTGCAATCCCGGCCAGCACAGGTAAGCGTCGCGCCTGACCACGCTGAATCAACAACATGATCATTGCCGGCGCGGCAATGATGGCGTAATTCATCTTGGCAGCGGTCGCCAGTCCCCAGGCAACCGCCCCCAGCCACCACCAGATGCGCTGGCGAGCAGGCTCCCGGCGTGAGGCGTATTCCCACGCGCTGACGGCAGCAATCGAGAGCGCCAGGGGCAATGCTTCGAGGTACGCCTGTGCCGTGTACTTCACCATAAGGGTGTGAATTGCCAGCAAACCGGCTGCCAGTGGGCCGGCAGTCAAGGCCAGCAGCGCAACCGCAATCGTGCCCAGCAGAGCAGCCATCAAGCGTGCAATGTAGAGAACTGTGGTTTGATTCGCGGCTTCACCGAGCAGTAGCGCACCACCAGCATACATTAACTTATGTAATGCCGGATGCTGGCGATTGCCGGGATAATCGATCACACCTGCCCAGTCGCCCTGGCGCATGAGATTCGCATAATCAAGGGCAGCACCAACATACACCGGCTCATCGAAATCAACCGGCAACGTTAGTACTGCCCACAAGCGCAAGAGAGCGGCCAGGACGATCACGCCGATCAGCCGGCCACGCGACACACCGGAACGCACGCTGATTTATCCCTTTACACCACCAACCGTTAATCCCGAAACCAGGAAGCGCTGGAGCATCAAAAAGACAATAATGGTCGGTAAGATAATCAACAAACCACCGGCCGCAAAATTACCCCACGGCACGCTCTGGCTATTGGCCAGACTGAACAGGCCAGGAACCACCAGCTTCATGCTATCGGGAGCCGGTACCAGCACCGAGGCGAAGATGAAATCACCCCAGCCGGCCAGGAAACCGAGCAGTGCGGTAACGGCCAGTGCAGGACGGGCCAGGGGCAATGCGATTAAGATAAACGACTGGATCGGACCACACCCATCGATCATTGCCGCTTCTTCCAGCTCAATCGGAATGGTATCGAAATAGCCTTTCATATTCCAGGTACTAAAGACGAGTGTGCCGGTTGTATAGGCCAGGATAAGCCCTTCGTGCTTGCCATACAGCCCCAGCGCCGTCAGCAACTGGGCAACCGCGACCAGACTCAGCACACCGGGGAAGGTTTGAATCGCCAGCAGCAAAATCAGAGCAAACTCGCGACCGTAAAACTTAAAGCGCGAAAAAGCAAAAGCGGCTGAGGTGGTAATGACGAGCGAGGCAACTGTCGTCACACCAGCGACATAGATGCTATTACGCAACCACGTCAGGAGTGGCCGGTCGAAGATCATCGCCCGATAGTTCTCGAACGTCCATTCCGTGGGAATAAACATTCCGAGCAAATTGAGCGTGTAGAGGCGATCGCCGGTACGACCAGAAGCAAGAAAAGCAAACCAGAGCGGATAGACGGCAAACAGCACGCCGAGAATAAGAATGGTGTACTGCAACACCAACACCGGTCGAGAAGGCTTGCGAATCATGACTCGTAGGCCCCTTTCGTGATGCGCGTCAGCCGGAGGCTATAGAGGGTAGCAGTAAACAGAAAGATGAAAAGAATGACGGCAAAAGCGGTCGCGTTACCGTAATTCTGGGTCTGAAAAATCTGCTTGTAGGCGTACACAATCACAAACTCAGTTGCACCAGGGCGACCGACCTCGCTCACCGGCCCACCCTGGGTGATTGCCCACACTGTACCGAACATCTGAAATGCGGTAATCGAGGTCAAGACCGTTGCCGGTAGCACTGCTGGACGGATTAGCGGCAAGGTAATGCGGGTCAGCTGCTGCCACCAGGAAGCCCCATCAAGCTCAGCCGCTTCGTACACATCGCGGGGAACCGCCTGCAGCGCACCCAGAATCACAATCATAAAGAAGGGATACGAAAACCAGGTATCAACCAACACCACAATCGCAAACGCACTGACCGGATCACGGAGCCAGGACGGGCCGTCAATCCCAAAGATCGCCAACACCTGATTGAGGGTTCCCTGTTCGCGGAAGAAGAACTGCCAGATCAGGGCCATCAGAATCGCCAGTGAAGATGCAGCCCATGGCACGAAGAGCAATACCCGAAACAACGTACGTCCGGGGAGATAGTCACTGTTCAGCAGCAGGGCAAAGGTCAGACCAAGTAGAAAACTGAACGGCACCCGTGCAACCACAAAGAGCAACGTGCGGAAGACCACAACCACAAAATCGCCGCTGCGCATCAGCGTCTCATACGCATTGGCGACATTGATAACCGCCGCCAGGATAAAACCCAGCACCAACGCTCCCAGCCAGACAATCGACGGAGCGACCGGCGGTTCCATCATACGCTGCAAGCGTCGGTTCACGAACGCAGCCGCAATCAGAGGCACAAAACAGAGGGCAATGGCAGCCATTGCCGATAACGCCTCTGGGGTAAAGAGATTACCGATCAGATTCGCGTAGTTCGCAAAGAGAGGGTCTTGTAACCGGTACGGCTGTCCCAGACCAACCGGTGCGCTGGTACGGAATTGTGGCCAGCACAGCGGATCGAGAATACCAGTCAGAAACACATCACAATCGGGGTTAGGACGAAAACGATTACGATTGGTAAACGAGGTATATACACTGAGCAGAATAGGATAAATATTGAACAGCAAAATACCAATAATAGTGGGACCGGTAAAGAGCAGAACGGTGAGCGCTTTGCGGCGATTAGACCACGAGACCATGTGCGTACCTCACTGGAAGCAACCGGCAGGCCGGTCATCGGCTACCGGGCGCCCAACCGGCGCAGCGGGTGTAGTGAGTGAGCCGGACAGCGTGGTCCGGCTCATGTTGTTGATAACGACGGCGTTCAAAAGGGGTGAGCAAACCTTGCTCACCCCTGTACGGAAGGTTTACTTCATCTGCATAATCGCAGCTTCAATCGCCTGCTGGGCAGCGGCCAGCGCCTCAGCCGGCGTCTGCGCACCGGTCCAGATAGCAACGCTTGCCTCACCGACCGGGCCCCACTGGGCCGAAGCGAAGGGGGTGTTGGCCATCGGTACACCCAGATTGAGAGCGGCACCAAAGCCGGCCAGCGTGGGCAGCGCGGCGACCTCTGGGTTCTGGAGCGCTGCGGTCGCTGCGGGCACCGTCTTGTTGGTCAAGGCCAGCTTCGCCTGCACCTCGGCGCTGGTGAAGTACTTCATGATATCGAGCGCCACCTCAGCATTGCCACGCTCAACCGCATTGCGGGTCAGCATCAGGGTCTTGATACCGACAAAAGGCTTGCCCAGGGGCAGAATGCCATAATCAACACCATCCTGCTCGATACCGGCAATCGCCCACGGACCCGTCCACCACATAGCCGCCTTACCTTCAGCCAGAGCAGCCTTGCAGATGTCGTAGCTCTGCTCACTGAACGAGACCTTGCTCATCTCGGCGAGCCACTCGCCACCCTTGATCATCTCCGGCGTGTTGACGTAGACATTGCCCTCATCGTCAACATAGCTCGGGACGCCGTAGCCGAAGTAGATCGGAGCAACGTGATAAGCATCGTTACCACCGAAGCCCTGATTGCAGACGAAGGTCTTGTCAGGATTGGCAGCCCGGAAATCCTTCGCCATCTGCAACAGCTCGTCAAGGGTGGACGGCAACTGCATATCACCCACGACCGACTTGTTGTAGATCAGGGCGATACCCTCTTGGGTCTCCGGCAATGCCCAAATCTTGCCCTGCCAGATCACGCCATTGACCGCAGCCGGCTCATAGGTGCTGCGCAGGAAATCCTCGGTAATGCCGTAATCGTTCAGTGCGACGATATTGCCAACCAGTGCCTGCTGACCGATCTGGTCATTCGCCCAACCAATAATATCAGGGCCTTCACCGGCGGGAATCGCCACATTCAACGCATTGCTGACATCTTCCGGCTTCGAGAGATCGATCTTGACATTCGGATTGGCGGCTTCATAATCCCGGAAGGCCTGCTCAATCGCAGTCAGATACGCACCATCCCATTGATGCCAGATACGAATAGTGACCTGTTGAGCAGAGGGGGCAGTGGTGGGCTGCTCGGCAGGGGCTGGAGCAGTGGTGGGCTGCTCGGCAGGGGCCGGAGCAGTAGTGGGCTGCTCGGCAGGAGCCGGAGCAGTAGTGGGCTGAGTAGCGGTCTGGTTCGAACCACATGCTGCCAATACCATCACGGCAGCGAAGAACAGAGCAATCAAAGCACGCTTCATTGCACTCACGGTTGTACTCCTTGACTGTGTCTTCTACGACAACAGTACGACAACGGAAATCTGGAATGACGAACAGATAGACAAATCCATCGAAAAGGTGTTAGACCCGATACGTTAGAGACAAACCACCTCCTTTTTTCGCATAGTAATGTCAGCACACTGCGTGCAGCAAGAGCAAAACCATATCGTAGGTACCGAAGCAAAGTATGTCACTGCACTGATGGCAGAAACTGAGAGTCTGAGTACGGTTTTGTCTTGCTGCTAATAGTTGTGCCTGACATTGTTTTACTTACAACCTTTTCACAAACAACTATACACCACTCTTGCCGTGCTGTCAAGTAGGTGCTATGAAATTATACCGCAAAATGATCGGCAGAGATGGGTGAGGATGGGGAGTTAACCGCAGAGACACGATGGCACAGAGGCACACCCGCCGTGGGGTATTTTTGCGGAGAGTTGTTTAGAGAGTGTAATACGAGCAATTACACTGTTCGGTGATACAACAACTGTAGCACAGACAGCGGCCTGTGTCGCCGGTTATCTCAAATCCTCATTGAAACTGTGCATCACTCTAAATGGACGCATCGCTGTTCATTAGCCCGGTGCTGGAGTACCTTGCTCCAGAGGGTAGACTTCCACCCGTGCTCGCCATCACCTGTACCACGGGGTCACGGGACGAGTACGGAAGGATGCTGATGAGCAGGCTGGCCGCCTGCTCCACGATCCGTGCCCCGACTCACGTACAGTCTGCTCATCACGGATGGTCAAGCCTGACGGACGTGCTCTATACGCGTGTTGTCCCTGTGACCGGCAGGAAACCGCTGTAACCCGCACCTGATTATGAGCACGGTCAGTGCGGCAGTGTGGCTACCACGCTCCATACCATGCGACACGGGTAACTTTATCTGGCAGCAGCATTCTCCCCGAAATGAGATCCCACTGTATGCGTCACAGCAACGCTCGTTCTACGATTCCGCGCTCAGGTGGAGTATAAGGGTAATCATGTCGTATGAACGCTATTACATATATTCGTCCTACGACCACGCTCGTACCGCAGTAACAGCCTGTGGTCGGTGATGCATGGGTTGGCACTGCACAGTAAGGCCGGTTACCAAACCTTCACTCAGAATTGACATTCTGGGATGCGATCTTTACAATTTGATACTATGTCTCTATAATGACATATCATATAATGTACTCAGTTCAGGTAGCAGCATAGTTAAGGAGATCGGCTATGCGCTTCGTGTTTTTATGTATCGAAGCGAACAACGCTCCCGCTCTACGGCAGGCAGCCGCGAGTATCGAGCGTGAGTACGGATTGCGGCTGGCAATTGATTACTTTACACCACCGAATATGCACAGCAAGGCTGATTGGGAACGCTTGGCAGCCGCTGTCGCGCAAGCCGACTTTGTCTTTGGTTCGATGATTTTCGGCGAGGAGTATGTACGTCCGTTGAGTGATATTCTCTCGTCGGCTCCCTGTCCGGTCTGTATGATTATGAGTAGCCCTTCGCTGATTCGCCAGACCCGTGTCGGAAAGTTTGATCTGCGGCCCAAACCCGCAGCCGAGCAGAGTGCATTTCGGCAGTGGCTGAGTCAGTTCCAACCTAAACACGGGCACAGCGAAATTCAACGCCAGATGTCGTTGGTTCGCGGCCTGAGCAAGATGCTGAAGTTTTTGCCCGGTAAGGCGCGTGATATTCACACTTACGTGATGGCGCATCAGTTCTGGGCTGCCAGTTCACCGGAAAACCTGCGCCGTCTGTTGTTGATGATCATCGAACGTTACATGCCGGGCTATAAAGGAAAGCTACCGGTGCTCGACCCGCAGGACATCCCAGAGATGGGTGTATTTCACCCTGAGTCGCTAGTTCCCTTCGCCGATCTGGAGACTTATCGGGCCTGGCGGCGCAAACAGCGCCACGCTTTGCACAAGGGCAGTGTTGGCCTGCTCACGATGCGTCCCTTTGCGCTGTCGGGAAATCGTGCTTATCTCGATGCCCTAATTCACGCTCTTGAAGCCCGTGGTATCGAAGCGCGCACCGCGTATAGCCCGACGCTCGATATGCGACCTACCGTCGAACGGTTCTTTGCCAGACCTGCCCAGAAGCGAGGGCATTCACTAACTGCCGATGTCGATCTGCTGGTCAACACGACCGGTTTTGCTCTAGTTGGCGGGCCGGCCAGTACCGATCCCGATCAGGCCAGCGCTCTGCTTGATCAACTCGATACCCCGATACTCGATCTCTTCCCGCTGGTATTTCAACATATCGAGCAGTGGCGTACCGACGACCGCGGCATTGCTCCATTTCAACTCGCTCTGAATGTATCGCTCCCCGAACTTGATGGTGCCACCGACCCCCTGGTGGTAGGCGGTATGCAACGCGGGCGCGAAGAGATTACGCCCCTCCCCGCCGAGATTGATCTGGCCGCCGAGCGAATTGCGGCACGGGTTGCCCTGCGGCGCACACCACCTGCCGAGCGCCGGATTGCCATCACGCTCTTCAATTTTCCGCCTAACCTGGGAAATGCCGGGACAGCGGCCTACCTCGATGTGTTCACCAGTGTCTTTCGCCTGATGCAGGCGCTCCATGCCGCCGGCTACACGGTCGATCTGCCGGCAAGTGCTGATGATCTGCGACGGATGGTGGTAGAAGGGAATGCTCTGCTCTACGGCACCGACGGGAATGTCGCCGATTCGCTGCCGGTCGAGGAGTATCGGCGGCTCTTCCCGGATTATGTTGATATAGAGCCGTACTGGGGGCCGGCGCCGGGTGAGTTGCTGAGCGACGGGAAGCGTCTGCACATTCTGGGGCGGCGCTTTGGCAATGTATTTGTCGGTCTGCAACCAAGCTTTGGCTATGAACGCGATCCGATTCGTTTGCTGATGAGCAAAGACGCAGCACCACACCACGGTTTTGCCGCGTATTACGTCTGGTTGCGCAAGGTCTTCCAGGCTCACGCCGTGCTGCATTTCGGCACGCATGGTGCACTCGAATTTATGCCAGGAAAACAGGCAGGTCTTAGTGCCAAATGCTGGCCTTTGCGCCTGATCGGCGCACTCCCCAACTTCTACTACTACTGTGTGAACAATCCGAGCGAAGGCAGCATTGCCCGTCGGCGCGGTATGGCTACGCTGATCAGTTATCTGGTACCACCGGTACAGCAAGCCGGTCTGTACAAAGGGTTACGTGCACTCAAAGATAGTATTGATCGGTACCGCGCTCAGCCTGACCCTGGCTTGCTTGCCGATTTGCGCACGCAGGCCGAAGCACTGCATCTGGTTGCCGAGGGTGAAGGTGATGCGTATGTAGCTGCGCTGAGTCACGAGCTATTGCAGGTCGAAGAGCGGATGATTCCGGTTGGGTTGCATGTGCTTGGCGATCCACCAAAGATCGGTGAGCAGATCGATACGCTTCATCTTATTGCAACCTTTGCCCGTGTCCCAGGCGGCCCTAACCAGGTACCGCTCGAACCGTTGCCAGTATTAATTGGGCGTGCATTGGGACTGGACTACGCTGCGCTCACTGGTCGCTTGCGTCACGATCCGGCAGCGCAGCAACAGTATCGCCATATCGAAGAGATTTGCCGGGCGGCGGTAACCGCTCTGGTCGAGCATGGTGATGGGCGTGCCGCCGATGAAGTACTGAAACGTTATGTCAATTTAAATTCTCACCTCCTCGCACCGCTGTGGAATTACCTGCTCGATATTCAACGCCGGATGACGACCGAGCGCGAAGTGAGCAGCCTGCTCCGTGCCTTCAATGGCGGCTATGTATTACCCTCTGCCGGGAATGACGTGGTGCGGAATCCTACCGTTGTGCCAACCGGACGCAATATTCACGCCTTTGATCCTTTCCATATTCCCACTCAGGCCGCAACAACTTCCGGCACGGCAGTCGCTCACGAACTCCTGGAACGGATACGTGCCGAGCAGGGTGCGTACCCTGAAACAGTCGCGATGGTGTTGTGGGGAACCGACAACATTAAGACCGAGGGAGAAGGGATTGCCCAGACGTTGGCGCTGATCGGTGCCCGTGCGGTCGCCGATGAACTCGGTCGGATCACCGCTGTCGAACTGATACCACTAGCCGAACTCGGTCGACCACGCATCGATGTTGTGCTGACGGTGAGCGGTATTTTCCGCGATCTGTTTGCGGCTCAGGCGCGTCTGATAGACCGGGCGATCCGACTGGCGGCTACTGCTGATGAGCCGCCTGAGCAGAACTTTGTCCGCGCCCATGCCTTAGCCCAGGCTGCTGAACTGGGGTTGAGTGTCGAAGCAGCGGCGACACGTGTCTTCTCGAACGCTTCTGGTAGCTACGGGGCAAATGTCAACCACCTCGTCGAGAGTAGTACGTGGGAGGAAGATGGGCAACTGGCCGAAGCGTTTATGACACGCAAGGGTTTTGCGCTTCAGCCGAGTGGTGAATGGAGTGAGTCACGCGTCCTGATGGAGCGAGCACTGGCAACGGTGAGTGTCACCTTCCAGAATATCGATAGCATCGAGAATGGCATTAGCGACATTGACCACTACTACGAGTATCTCGGTGGCCTGACCAAGAGCGTAGAGAAGACCCGTGGTGTACGTCCAACGACGTTGATGGGTGAAGTAGCCGAGTTAGTCATACCGGGTGCCAGTCGCGTTCGTTCATTGGAACAGGTGGTGCGACTGGAGAGTCGGGCCAAGCTGCTCAACCCGAAATGGTACGAAGGGATGCTCAAGCATGGCTACGAGGGAGTCCACGAGATTGAGATTCGAGTGAGCAATACCTTCGGCTGGAGTGCAACCGCGCAGGCAGTTGAAGACTGGGTCTACCAAGGTGTAACCGAGACATACCTGCTCGATTCGGCAATGCGTGAGCGGTTAGCCAGTCTCAACCCGCAGGCTACAGCCAGCATTGCCGGACGACTCCTCGAAGCCCATAACCGCGGGTTCTGGCAAGCCGATGAAGAGACGCTGGCCCAGTTGCGCGAGATCTATGCCGATCTCGAAGATCGGCTGGAAGGGGTGCGGTGACGGGGTGAAAGAGGGTGTGACCTCCTATATCAAATCTGGTTCAATAATGTGCATCGTTCAGGTATGCTACTGGCGAGCCGGTGGTGGGTTGTCATCAACGTGACAGTAGGAGCACGACATGCCGTGCCCCTACAATTCGTGTCATACCAGCGCTGACATCCAGCGATGTATCTCAGGTGTAGTATCAGTATAATCGTTGGCTTATTTGTCGCGACTTCTATACCAAATTTGATATTACACCTGTAACAGGCCGGCGCTGTGCACCGGTTAGGGGGCGGGGAGTACGGATGGCGCGGCAGCATGGCTGCCGCACTCCACACTGGCGACACGCTGATCCGGGGCGCAGAAAAGGGGTGATCCGTGAGTATCCGTCCCATTCGCAACAATCTGTGAGGATCACCGGCATCATACAGAATGGGCGGGTTCCGTAGGGGCGGGTTTAGAACCCGCCCCTACGGATGGTGGATGTGCCCGTTCACCTTGCCACAGATACTATCCCTGCTGATCTTCAGCCAGCAACTGGCGCAGCACGTACTGCAAAATACCACCGTGGCGGTAGTATTCGACTTCCTGCGGTGTATCAATGCGGACACGAACCTGGAATTCGCGCACCGTGCCATCACCGGCGGTTGCCCGCACCGTCAGGACGCGCCCGTTGGCGAAGCCGCTGGCAATAGCATCGGCCAGACCGATAACATCATAGACTTCGTGACCGGTCAGGCCAAGGCTGGCCGCGTTTTCGCCGGGCATAAACTGCAACGGCACGATACCCATCCCCACCAGATTAGAACGATGGATACGCTCGAAGCTTTCGGCGATAACCGCCTTCACGCCTTGCAGATACGGCCCTTTTGCTGCCCAGTCACGCGATGAGCCATTGCCGTATTCCTTGCCGGCAATCACCACCAGCGGTGTCCCATCGGCCTGGTAACGCATCGCCGCATCGTAGATCGTCATCACCTCACCCGTGGGGATGTAGGTGGTGAAGCCACCTTCAGTACCCGGCGCCAGCTTGTTGCGGAGACGGACATTGGCAAAGGTACCGCGTACCATCACCTCGTGGTTACCACGGCGTGCACCATAACTGTTAAAATCTGCCGGTGCCACACCGTGCTCGATTAGATACTTGCCGGCGGGAGAGTTAACTTTGATGCTACCGGCAGGGCTTATGTGATCGGTGGTAATGCTGTCACCGAGGAACGCTAGCACCCGTGCCCCAAGGATCTCGGCCACTCGTGCCGGCGGCGTTGGACTCATCTGGTCAAAGTAGGGGGGCCGACGCACGTAGGTACTCTGTGAATCCCAGGCGAAGCGATCACCCACCGGCACCGGAATATTCTCCCACCGCTCATCACCCACAAAGACACTGGCATACGAACGGCGATACATCTCGGACTGAATGGCCGTCTCGATAGTTTGCTGGACTTCAGCCTGCGAAGGCCAGATGTCGCGCAGGTAGACCGGCTTACCATCCTTGCCAACCCCAAGCGGCTCCTTGTCGAGATCGATGTCGATGCGACCGGCGATGGCGTAGGCCACCACAAGCGGCGGCGACATCAGATAGTTGGCCTTCACATCCTGCTGGACACGGCCCTCGAAGTTACGATTACCGGAGAGCACCGAGACCGCGACCAGACCAGACTGCTCGATGGTCTGGCTGATTTCCGGCGCAAGTGGCCCCGAATTACCGATACAAGTTGTGCAGCCGTAACCGACGACGTGGAAGCGAAGCGCTTCGAGATACGGCAGTAGGCCGGCGTTGGTCAGGTATTCAGTCACAACCTTCGAGCCTGGAGCCAGTGAAGTCTTCACCCATGGCTTCACACTCAAACCGGCTTCAACCGCCTTTTTGGCCAACAGGCCGGCAGCTACCATCACCGATGGGTTAGAGGTATTGGTGCAAGAGGTAATCGCGGCAATGACCACCGAACCGTGATGCAGCTTGTAATCGGCGCCGGGCACGGTTACCGCAGTTGCAGCAAAATCGGCTGTCGAGAGGGCGGTATCGGGTTGGGTTGGATTGATAATTGTCGGCACGGCCATGTGGAACGTGCGATTGACCTCGTGCAGCGGCACGCGCCCCTCTGGCCGCTTGGGACCGGCAACACTCGGCTCAACCGTGCTCAGATCGAGTTCGAGCACCGTCGAATATTCAGCTTCGGGAGTGTGCTCATCGTGGAAGAGGCCCTGTGCCTTGAAATAGGCCTCGACCAGCGCCACCTGCTCTTCACTACGACCCGAGAAGCGCAGATAGCGGAGCGTCTCCTCGTCGACCGGGAAGATACCGCAGGTCGCACCGTATTCAGGTGCCATATTCGCAATCGTAGCCCGGTCGGCCAGTGGCAAATGGGCCAGCCCAGGACCGAAGAACTCGACAAACTTGCCCACTACGCCCAACTTACGCAGCATCTGGGTCACCGTCAGCACCAGGTCGGTCGCGGTTGCCCCTTCACGCAAACGCCCGGTCAGCTTAAATCCAACCACCTGGGGAATCAGCATCGAGAGTGGCTGACCGAGCATCGCGGCTTCAGCTTCGATACCGCCAACACCCCAACCCAACACACCAAGACCATTGATCATGGTGGTGTGTGAGTCGGTACCAACCAGTGTATCAGGATAGGCCTGTACCGGCCCGGTAGCGCGTGGATTCTCGTCGCTGGTAAAGACGACACGGGCCAGATACTCCAGGTTGACCTGGTGGACAATACCGTTGCCGGGAGGCACGACCTTGAAGTTATCAAACGCTGTCTGCCCCCAACGCAGGAAGGCATAGCGCTCAACATTCCGCTGGAACTCCAGATCTTTGTTGATCAACAGAGCAGCTTCTGAGCCGTAGGCATCGACCTGTACCGAGTGGTCAATCACCAGCTCAACCGGCTGCAACGGATTGATGCGACGCGGATCACCACCCAATTCAGCCATCGCATCACGCATCGCCGCTAGATCGACAACGCACGGCACACCGGTAAAGTCTTGCAGAATAACGCGGGCAGGCATAAACGCCACTTCGCGTTCCGGCTCGGCCTGGGGTTGCCAGTTAGCGAGAGCTAGAATGTCATCGGCGGTAACGGTACGTCCGTCCTCGTGACGGAGAAGATTTTCCAGCAAAATACGGAGCGAATAGGGCAGACGGGCAAGATTAACACCATAGGTAGCCAGAGCGTCAAGTCGGTAAATTTCGTAGGTTCGGTCGCCGACTGTGAGGGTCGAGCGAGCGCTAAAACTGTTGGCCATCGGTCATCTCCTTCGGTTGTACCTTTGCAACGGAAGGCCATTCCATCTTGTGGTAGAGCGATTATAGCACGACTGATAACAATGTTGTGATAGAGCACACAAACTTCCCAAAGCGTGATACAGCAGTAGAATTATACGACATCCGCTTGCAATCAATTCATTATTCAGTGCTTTCAGGTGATTATTTCTGTTGGGATATACGTTTAAGATCATGAAAGCCTGAAATGTCTAACCTTTCAGGCGGATTGTTTCCGCAAGTGTGAAGTGAGGAGGAGACCATGAGATTCAGGGTGCGCACACAGGTATGGTTCACGCTGTTCATGATGGGTGCGCTGTGTCTGGCACTCTGGCCGGTAACCCCGGCACCGGCCCAGACCACAACGCTGTTGCCAGTCTTTCGGTTGACCAAACTGCCTGTAAGTAATGACACCACCCAACAATTAGGTGACTTACTCGAAGGGATTGGTCTTACTGCAACCGCGGGTCAGGATGAATTTCGTGGCAAGAATCGCCTTTTTCGTTTGAACGAACAAAACCGCACGGTGCTAACGCAATATGAGGCATCAGGCGGTTTTTTTGCGTATGACATTGATGGTTTGGGACGTGAAACACCAACCGGTGCAGTAGATGAAGAAGAAGCCAAACGCCTGGCCTGTTTCTTTCTCAAGAATAACAATCTGGTCAGCCACGACGGCACACTGATTGGAAACAGCCAGAGCAACTATCCGGTACGTCTGGCCGCAATACCAGGCACATGTAGCAACACACAAGACTTTGGCCACACTACCCTCATCCGAACAGCGCAGGCACCGGTCAGCGGTGCCGGCCTGGGCCAGGTTACTGAGTCAGTGGTTGGTGTGGTGGTTGAAGTACCGTTTGGTTTTGTCAATGGTGAGCAGTTCATTCCCATCGGTGGCGCCGGCGGCCATCTATCGCTCCTGTTTACGACAACCGACACGCTGCTTACTCAACAGGTAGGTGGAGATTCACTGGATAGTTCAGTCCCCGGTTTAGCGGCGATTGCCATGCCCTTCTATGGCAGGAGTCTTGATTTTGTAGGAGAGGTATCGGTGCGGAGCTTCGACCAGGTGCGTAATGAGGTGCAAGAGATCGTTGAGCGATCATACCCCGGCGCAACGGTGAATGTGCCCAATCCGGTATTGAGTTATCAGGTTGACGATTTCGCCGTTGAGCAGTCTATTATCGAACCGGAGGCTGTATTTGACAATATCACAGTCACGCTACCGGGTGGCGAGGAGATTGTGCTCCGCTCGTTTTCGGTACCGCTGGCAGCAGGTGGATCGGGAGGGTTTGCACCGACGGTCAACATTACTTCCCCAACCAATGGCAGCACATTTCAGCCAGGTAGTTCGGTAACCTTCAACGGCACCATCGCCGATGGCACTGCTCCGTATACCTATCAGTGGTTCCTCGACGATGAGACACCGTTGAGCAATCCGGCCACCCGCGATACTCCCGGCCCGGTAACGCTAACGACAACCCTACCGGCAAGTCTTCGCGAGACGACACCAGACGTGCAAACCGTCATTTTGCGGGTGACCGACGACAATGGTGTGCAGCGTGACGCGAGCATTAGCCTGACACCCGATTTTCGATTTCTCTATATTCCGGTTATCAACCGCACCAGTGCCGGCTCCAGCGCGATACCGCAGGTCGAACTCAGCCAAACCAGCTACACCTTCGGGATCGAAGGCAACTGGGACTATCCACCGGCCGGGCCGGGAGGATCGGATCTACCCGGTGTGATACCCGATGTCTCTGGGTTTCGGAGCGGTATGCTGAGTTACGGCTATATCCAGAGCTTCTTCTGGTCAAATTCGTTAGCCTGGGAGCGCGACTGGCGTGATTGTAGCCTGGGTGGGATTGACTGTACATTCGGTGTTGATCGGGTGGCCTTCGTGTACTACGCCGGCCATGGTGGACCAGGTGGCATCTCAATGGCGTCAAACAAGGATAGCACCTGGTTTGATGGCACGAACGCCCGTTATCAATCTCTGCGCTGGGTCGGCTTCGCCTCGTGTCAGACACTGCGGGTACAGGGATATGCAGCCGGTAGTGAGCCTATTCGACGCTGGTTTAACGCCTTTCAGGGCGCCCATATGCTGCTCGGCTTCAACAGCAACATGAACGACGTCGCATTCGGTGGTCAGTTGATGAACAACATGCGGATGCCGTCCTTCCTGGGGTTTGATTTTCCGTGGGCACAACTGACGATTGCGCAGGCGTGGGTGAAGACCGCCTTTGACATGAATGCCGGCAAGCCAGCCTATATCTACGCCCGTAGCGCAACGGCAAACCCAATTAACGACAAACTGCCCAAGCCGGGTGGGGCATTCCCATCACGACCGTTCCCGGTGACATCATACAATTGGGTGTGGTGGGAGTTTTAGAGAAAAAGGCCACAGGGGATAGAGCACGTATCTATCCCCTGTGAGTGGCGCAACCCGAAGAATTATCAACGAAAAAGTCAATTATGAAGGTTACATTAATCTATACGGCAAAGATGGCATACCTCTAGCCCACACCCCTGCTTGCCGCTACAGTTGATCTTACACTATGCACTCATCGCATGTTGTGCACCAGGAGTGTGCATTAGAGCCTATTTCAAAAAACATCTCCTGGAAGTTATCTCATTACTGACAAACTACATAATTGTGGCGAACATACAGAGCATCCCCGTGATTAGTAGATCAACGGTCTGAGACACACCGAATCCTGAGCACGGCTGCCGCACGCCAAACGCCGCGACACGCGCATGACAAGTGGGCAAGGCAACCCATCCAGTGCGTGATGGCACCGAAGATGGTCGTTAGCCCTCCTCGCCGCCATACCGGCAACTGGGAGCAGGATATGCTAGCGTTGGCCATTGGCAAGCGTTCATGCATCTGTGCGACCGTCTGAGAGCACGACAGCATAGCTTTTATGACAGGAGTTACGCAGTTCCCGACTGATGGTGGATACATGAGGCGATACCCCGTATCCGCGTTTGTTGCACTCGTCG
>NZ_DAOUBI010000242.1:0-4315 GCF_034432675.1 Chloroflexus sp.
GGTTGCTGAAAGCTGAGATGGTGCGCCACGTGGATCGGGTGATTGCGGTGCTTGATAGCAGTAAGCTCGGTCAGACGGCTTTGACCAGCTTTTGTCCGGTGGATGCGATTCACCATTTGATTACCGCCGGACCCGATGCTCCGGAGCGGAGTGCACCGTTTACCGGTTTTTTTTCGATCACGATAGTGCAGTGAGGGATGTATGCAGGTTTCGCCGGTGCTTGAGATACGCGATATCTCGCGGCGGTTCGGTAATACGCAGGCGCTCGATGGCGTCAGTTTGCGGTTGTATCCGGGTGAGGTGCACGCACTGCTCGGTGAGAATGGCGCCGGTAAGTCTACTTTGATCAAGATTATGACCGGTGTGTACCAGCCTGATAGTGGTGAGATTCTCCTCGATGGCTGTCCGGTGCATATCGGAAGTACGCTGGCTGCACAACGGTTGGGAATTGCAGCAATCTATCAGGAACCGCTGATGTATCCCGATCTGAATGTGGCTGAGAATATCTTTATCGCTCATGCCGGTCGGGGGCCGTTTGTTGATTGGGGACGTATATATCGCGAGGCGGAGGTGCTGCTCGCGCAACTCGATGTGCGGCTGGATGTGCGTCTACCAGCCCGTGGGTTGAGTGTTGCTGCTCAACAGACGGTAGAGATTGCGAAGGCGCTGGCGCTTCAGGTGCGTGTGTTGATTATGGATGAGCCGACGGCAGCTTTGTCGGCGCATGAAGTGGAGAAGCTTTTTACAATTGTGCGGCGTTTACGAGAGCAAGGGGTGGCCATCCTTTTTATCTCACACCGGATGGAAGAGGTGTTTACGATTGCCGACCGCATTACGGTGTTCCGTGATGGCCGACTGATCTCTTCGGTGCCACGCGCTGAGGTGACGCCCGAAAAGGCGATTCGTGATATGGCCGGGCGGAGTGTTGAGCAGCTCTTTCCGCGCCGTCATACGGTGCGCGATCAGGTACTGGTAGAGGTACGTGATCTGAGCCGTCAGGGTGCGTTCCAGGAGATTTCGTTTGATGTGCGGGCCGGGGAAGTGTTGGGCTTTGCCGGTCTGGTCGGGGCACGACGCACCGATGTGGGGCTGGCACTCTTCGGTATCGCTCCCGCCGATAGTGGGACGGTGCGGATTGATGGGCAACTCGTCCGCATTACCAATCCCCGCCAGGCTATGCATCACGGTATTGCGTATGTTAGTGAGGATCGGCGCGGTCTCGGCCTCTCATTGCCGATGTCGATTGCGGCCAATATCACCTTACCAACGCTCCGTCGCTATCTCAATCCACTCGGTTTGTTGCGGCAGGCAGATGAAATTGCAACCGCCGAGGTGTATCGTCAGCGGCTGGCAATCCGGACACCCTCAGTGGCGGTCGAAGTAGGCAAACTGTCAGGTGGTAATCAGCAGAAGGTAATGCTAAGCAAATGGCTCAATACCCGACCCCGGTTGTTAATCCTCGATGAACCAACCCGTGGGATCGATGTCGGGGCAAAAGCTGAGGTACACCAGATAATTGATGATCTGGCGGCGGAAGGAATTGCCATCATTCTCATCTCGTCGGATTTGCCCGAGGTGCTGGCGATGAGTGATCGGGTGTTAGTGATGCGTGAAGGTCGGCAGATGGCAATCTTTTCACGTCAGGAAGCAACCCAGGAACGAGTGCTGGCAGCGGCGATGGGCCACATGTATGACGGTATGCCGGTTGGGTGATTCCCTTGCGAACGGTGTGGAACCGTTGGTTACCCGATGAGGAAGGTTATCGGTAGGTCAGGTAGGGAGCACATCATGAATACGTGGCGGCAGCGGATTCGGCCAGAACAGATCCGCGAATTGAGTTTGATCGGGTTAATCGTCATTGCGCTGTTGATTTTTGGCTGGCAGATCGAAAATTTCCTCTCGGCACGCACATTTAACCGCATTACGTCGAGTGTGGCGATTGTCGGTATGGTAGCCATCGGGCAGACACTCGTGGTGCTGACCCGCAATATCGATCTGTCAGTAGGTTCTATCGTTGGCTTTACTGCCTATTTCGTCGGTGCGCAACTGGCTGCGAATAACGGCTTACCACCGCTCGTTGCGGTAGGGCTGGCCCTGCTGGTGGGCGGTACGATGGGCCTGATCAATGGTCTGATTGTTGCCTATGGCCGGGTGCCGGCGATCATTACAACTCTAGGGACGCTGGCTATCTACCGGATGTTGCTGATTAATTACGCAAATGCACGCAC
The DNA here is from genome assembly GCF_034432675.1 of Chloroflexus sp. GTDB lineage: Bacteria > Chloroflexota > Chloroflexia > Chloroflexales > Chloroflexaceae > Chloroflexus. The sequence continues at coordinate 2,229 of NZ_DAOUBI010000242.1, forward strand.
GATCACTGTCGACTCGCTGCCGTCGTGGGTGGTTGAGTTGAGTAGACAGAATCTCTTCTTCATTGGCGATTTTGCCGTTCGGCCACTGTTTGCGATCACGGTTGTTGCTGTGATGGTGTTTCAGTTGGTATTGAGCTACACCATCTTTGGTCGGCGATTGTACGCGATTGGTTCCAATCCCGAAGCAGCGCGTTTTGCGGGTTTGCCGGCCCAGCGTATGGTGCTGGCAGCGTTCGTACTCTGTGGCATGCTCGCTGGGTTGGCCGGTTTCCTGTTTCTGGCCCGCTTTGGCAATATCACGGCGGTTGCCGGGCAGGGGATCGAACTCGAGTCGGTAGCAGCAGTGGTTGTCGGTGGTGTGAACACGTTTGGCGGATCGGGAACGGTGCTTGGAGCACTGTTAGGTGCTTTTCTCATCGACTTGCTCGGTCAGGGACTGTTGCGCTGGCTCGGTATCAGTGAGTTCTGGCGTGATGCCCTTTTAGGATTGTTGATCCTGCTGGCAGTCGCTTCAGACTCGGTCATTTTAGGCTGGCTACGCCGTTTGTGGGCATCGCCGGCCTTGCGTGCGGAGGTCGGCAATGAACGCTAAACTACGTTGCCTGCTGAGTTGGGAAGGATTGCTGCTGGCAGTTTTGCTGCTGGTTGCAATTATCAATACCTATCTGGCTCCGGCGTATATAAGCTTGAATAATCAGATTAATCTCTTTCAATTGTCAATCGAGAAGATTATTGTGGCACTGGTGATGACCTTCATCATCATCAATGGTGAGATCGATCTGTCGGTGGCGTCGGTGATGGGGTTGGCCGCCTGTATCGTGGCTGTTCTCTTCGAGCAAGAAATACCGATGGAGCTGGCAATTGCGGTAGCATTGCTGGTCGGTGCGTTGTGTGGCGCATTCAACGGTTTCTGGGTCGCTTATGTCGGGCTGCCGTCGCTGGCAGTGACCCTGGCCGGTATGATTGGGTTTCGTGGCGTGGCACGGATTCTGATTGAGGATCGTTCGATTGGAGGCTTTCCAGCATGGTTTACCGCGCTTGGACAGCACCCACTGGTCGGCCCATTCCCTTTCAGTTTGATTGTCTTTGCCTGTCTATTCGCGGTTGCCTTTATCGTTCTGCAGTACTCCGGCGTTGGTCGCCTGGTCTACGTTGTAGGTCATAACGCTGCGGTTGCCCGCTATTCCGGCATCGATGTTGCCCGGCTGAAGCTCGGTCTCTTTGTCGCCTCTGGTCTGATTGCGGCGCTGGCCGGTATTTTGCTGGCGGCCCGACTGGGTGCTGTGCGAGGTAATACCGCCGATGGGTTTGAGCTCGATATTATCACAATGGTGCTCCTCGGCGGCGTAAGTATCTTCGGTGGAGTCGGTAATCTGGTCGGCGTCGGTCTTTCGATACTCGTTATCCTCAATCTGCGCAACGGGATGTCGTTGCTCAATGTGACGGGCAACGTGCAAACCGGTGTTGTAGGTTTGTTGTTGATCCTCTCGGTGTTGTTGCCTAATCTGGCTCAGATTGTGCGTGAACGTTGGCAACGACGCATTGTGCAGCGAAAGGAGGTGCATGCCGAAATCGAGACCGGTGTTTCATCGTAGATGACAGGTATTGAACAGTGGTGTTCGATCGTTACTCGTGGCTAGAGGAGTGTGTCTATGAAGTTGACAAAATCCCATCTCTTCCCTGTCGTTCTTCTGATCTTCGCTTTGTTGCTGGCAGCCTGTACGCCACAAGCCCAGACACCTGCCCCAACCAGTGCCCCGGCCCCAACCAGTGCCCCGGCCCCAACCACTGCGCCAAGCAGTAGCGCTGTGTCGGCAACGCCTGGTCTGGATATCGACATGATTCTGTTGCCCAAGTTCCTAGGGATCGCCGTCTTTGATCAGGCATACGAAGGCGCTAAGGAAGCACACGCCGAACTGCAAAACAAGGGCGAATTGATCTTCACCGGGCCAACGGCTGAGAACTCAGTCGCCGGTCAGATCGAGACGCTGACCAACGCAGCGACGCAAGGAGTAAAGGCCGTCATGCTCTCGAATAACGCCGGTGACCAGATTGCTGCCGCTGCCCAGGCAGCGCAGGCGGCAGGG
>NZ_DAOUBI010000243.1:0-16305 GCF_034432675.1 Chloroflexus sp.
GCCACCTGGGGCACGGTGCCATGATGCGGACGGTTCGGATGCGCAGAACGTGGCAGCGCCGTTTGGCTCAGGTGATAGGCGCTGCGCGTAACGTTGCCAGAACGGCTTGCTCGCGGGTACAGAAGCCATTGTTACCACTTTTAATTAATATTTGCAACAAAGCAAAGGCTTCTCTTAAAGCAATGTTTGATAGATGTTGAGAAGCACAACAAAAAGAGGTCAAGAACCTCGGTAGTAGAGCCTCTCAGAATCTGCTCGACTTCACATACCCTAGAGATTTGTTTGACATTATCTTTGCTGAATGGGATGTGTTCAGACCAATTTTTGGCAAAGATAAAAACTATTGGGATCAGCGTGCACAAATGCTTACCAAAATAAGAACGCCTCTTGCTCATAACCGCGATCAGACGCTATACGAGTACGAGAAGCAGATTGCAAAAGGGTACTGCAAAGAGATTCTTGAAATATTAAGAGCTTCAGATTAGATATACCGCTTTACTTTCGCCTGTTATGTTTCGTCCAATGACCAAACCACACGCGCTTTTTCAGCCCTGCTACCTTCTTTCATGGTATCATCCTCGTAACACACCAAGTAGCAGGAGAGGAGGCATCTGGATGCCAGGCCCATTTCCCGGTATAGACCCCTATCTGGAACGGCCAGACCTCTGGCCTGACGTACATCAAAGCGTGATTACGTACATCAGGGACACCCTCCAGCTCCAGCTTCGCCCGCGCTACCACGCCCGTATCGGGGAACGGCTGTACGTCATTCCACCCCAACGGTCGGCGTACCCGGACGTGACCGTGACTCAACGACAGCCGATGTCAATCCCGACAACGAGTGGCGGAACTGCGGTGCTGGTAGCCGACACCCCGCTGGTAATTATTGCGCCGGCAGAACCTATCCGCGAGCCGTTTATCGAGCTTATTGACCTTGCTCAGGGTGGGCAGGTGGTTACCGTCATCGAAATACTCAGTCCGGCAAACAAGACCGCCGGTGAAGGGCACGATGTGTACCAACGCAAGCAAGCTGAAGTCCTCGCCAGTGATACGCATCTCGTGGAGATCGACTTGCTTCGCCAGGAGATGCATACCGTCGCTGTTCCGCTACCCTATCTGACCCCGTTTCGGCCCTGGCACTATGTGGTCTGTGTCAGTCGGGCCGGACATCGTGACCGGTTTGAGGTTTACTTACGCACAATCCGCCAGCGTTTGCCCCGGATTGCGATCCCCCTGCGCCCACCAGACCCCGATGTTGTGCTAGACCTTCAGGCAGTCTTTGATCGCTGTTACGACCACGGCGCGTATGCTGATCTGATCGATTATCGTGCTAATCCCGACATCGCACTGCCTGCCAACAAGGTGGGCTGGGTGGATGAATATTTGCGCCAGCAAGGGCTGCGTGAAGGGACGGTGTGACGATATTCTGACCAATTGGAGAACCCTTGCAACACTACGTAGCAGTATGAACGGCAGCGCCTCGCTCAAGCATACCACAAACATGGAGCTTTCAATAGGGCTCCTGGTGAGCGAAGGATGGCACAAGGTCGGCGATGGCCGTCACCACCTGTGCGAGAGATCGACCGCGACCACGCACCTTAGCCGCAGCCAGACGATCTGGGGGTAGCATTGCCGTCAGGCTGGCATTAAGGGCTTCAGCCCGCTCGCGAAATGCCTGATCGAGAGCCGGGTGGTGTAGCGGTAATTGTAAAAGTTCGACAGCCTGTTCAGCCCGATCTTCCGCGGCTAGTACCGCAGCAACACGATAAATCTGAATAAGCATGTACGGAACTGCCCAGCTTGTCCGCAACAGCTTTAATGCAGAGCAATAGTAGCTTTTAGCATCCTGATAGTTGCCGAGGGTGAATGCAACATCACCGAGGTTTCCCAAGGGCAAGTGCATTCCCCAGCGTTCACCGATCTCGGAGAAGAGTTGCAGACTTTGCCGGTAATAGTGACATGCTTCAGTATACCGTTGCTGCATTTCGGTCACGATGCCGAGCAGGTTGAGGGTGAGTGCTGACTCACGCCGATTGCCAATCTCCTGCGAGAGTGCCAGACTCTCGTGAAGCAGACCTTCTGCCTCTGAATACTGAGCCAGACCTTCGGCGACACTGGCGATAGAACGAAGTGCCGTTGTCATGCCAGATCGATCGTTGAGCAACCGGTAACGATCAAGACTTGCCTGACACATTATTTTGGCCACTGTATAATCGCCCTGCCGTTCTTTCACCAGACCCAGGTACGCCATTGCGTGAGCAATGTCTAACGCCGTCTCTCTTGTTCCATCTGGAACATCGTGCAACAATGTCAGGCTCTGTTCAAGCAGACGATCTGCTTCTGCATATTGCCCCAAATGTAACGCAAAATCTCCCAGACAGACCAGTAACCGTCCCCGCAGATTTTGCCATGCTGATGTATCAGGCCACTGGTGTGAGCTATCGAGTGCTTTGGCGAAGAGTTCTTTACCTTCTTGAAAGTAATTGCGATACTTGTAGAAGAGATGAAGGCTGCGTGCCGCCTGGGCCAAATCATCCCGTCTGGAAGTCCGAATTGCCCACTCCCAGGCGACCTGGATGTTTGGACGTTCGGCATCCAGTGTTAATAGTGCGATGGCCTGATGATCGCCGCACAAATGTGTTTCGTGAGCTGCCAATAGATCGCTGTAATACGCGCAATGACGATCACGGGCTACTCGCTCGATAGCGGGCATCGCTGCTACCTGTTCAGCAGCCAGATGGCGCACCAGCGTGTGCAGTGTATAGCGACCTGGGGCTACGACTTGCACCAGCGATTTGTGAACCAGAGCAACCAGATCCGCAAGCGAAGCCTGCGTCACCCTTAACGCCGCCTCGCGACTCCACGTGCCCTGAAAGACAGCAAGCTGCGCTAATGTCGTCTGCTCACCGGGCGAAAGTAGACGCCAGGAATAGATAAACGTTGTACGCACACTGCGATGACGTTCGGGAAAATCCTGGAAAGTAGTGGCAAGCATATCGACGTTTGTGGCAATAGCAGCAGCAATCTCCATCGGTGTGAATTGCTCTACCCACGAAGCTGCCAGTTCAATCGCCAACGGTAATCCTTCAAGCAGACGACAAATCTGAACAATCGCAGCAAGGTTTACTTCATTGAGCGTAAATGCCGGCCAAACCCGGCACGCACGCGCTACGAACAGTTTTACACTATCAAATGTATCGCTATCTGATGCATCCGCTGCCGGAACCGGTAAACCTGTTAGCTGGAGTATACGTTCAGATTGAAAATGGAGCCGCTCACGCGAAGTCACTAGTATAGTCACTCGTGGTGCCGACTGGACGATTGCCCATAACAGCTCGGTTGTCGGTAACAAGTGCTCAAAGTTATCGAGCCAGATCAATATTTCGCGCTCTGACAGGTAGTTTAACAATTGCGTGCATGGGTCAGTCTTCCCCTGCAATGTGAAACCGATGCTCCCTGCAATGGTTGTGGCCAGCAATTCGCGTAGCGTATCGGTTTCAACCACCCTTGCATCTGTTCCAATCCCAACCAGAGGAACAAACCAGACCCCATCACGAAAATGTTGCATGACCATCCGTGCTGCAGCAAGGGCCAGCCGCGACTTCCCCACCCCACCCTCGCCAACGAGTACAATCAGTCGCTCGTCAGGATCCAATAACCACTGCCGCAGATGCTCTAGTTCAAGTTGACGACCGATCAATCGGGTTTGTACCACCGGCAGATTATGCCTGATTGGGGAGCTGAAATCAGTGTTTTCCCTTGCTTCCCCTGTCAAACCAGACGGTTTGAGGTCACCGCTGCGAATTGACTCGGCCAGAAGCACCGTTTCAATCGCCGGTTCGACACCTAAGTCCTGAGCCAGAACCTGACGACAATGCTCATATTGGCTCAAGGCGGCACTGCGATGACCTGCCAGCGCCTGGGCTAACATTACCTGGCGATGCGCATTTTCATTCAACGGATCCAGTTCTATCTGACGCCATGCGTAGCGATATGCTTGGTCATACGCTGCCTGGCGCAGATAAAATGAGGTCAGATCGTCTAGGGCGTTCAGAACCTGATGACGTAACCACTCCCGCTTAAGCAGAATCCACTCTTCAACGGCAAAACTGTCACCAACGAACACCTCGCCGAGAAAATCTCCGCGGTAGAGCGCTACGGCCTCGGCCAGATGCATCACACAGATCGGGCAATCGGCACGATCAGCGTGCGGATGGCGCTCGCAAACTGCGAGCAGGTCGGTCAATGCGACGACATCGATCCAGACATCAGCACGTGCGTTGAAGCGAACAGTGCCTGAGTCGACCTGAATATACTCAGTGCCATCAACATTCAGCAGTTTACGCAAGGCGAAGAGCGCTTGACGCAGATTAAGGCGGGCCGCCGTTTCGGGATGATCTGGCCAAAACATACCGGCCAGGACGGAGCGGTCATGAGGGTGATGAGCTTCTACAGACAGGTAGGCCAGTAAGGCTCGATTTTTCACCGAACGAAAAGCCGTCACTTCCTGGTCATCAAGCCTGACCTGCATTGAGCCAAGTAGAGAGATGGAGAGGCGTTTCATAGCGACATTATATCAGGCCACACGTCCGTTTGGAAGAGCGCTAACGATCCGTTAACGGTACTTCTGCATGATGATGGCACTGGTGGAGTCTGGCGGAGTGGAATCGGATTATTGTCTTGCAGGGAGCTTCCCAATGATTCATGTTTCCAAAGTGCGGTTTGGGTATCAGTCCTATCTGTTACGTCTGTGGCGTAGCAACCACAACGAACCCTGGCAAATCAGCATTCAATGTGTCCAGACCGCAGCGGAATGGCACTTCACTTCTCCAGAAGCCTCCTTCCATTTTCTCCTGACCCGCATGGAAAGCGATGGCGAAAGTGGAAGCAATCGTGATTGATCTACATCCACTACCACAACACCCTAACACAGGAGGTATTCCATGAAATGCCAACAACTTGCAGTCTCCCGTCCAAATATCATGATCATTCTGGCAAGCACTCTCATAGGTATTACCATCCTGCTCCTGCTCATCCCAGGAGCTGCCGCGCAATCACCGCAAGGAACACCACTTTCGTGCAGTGATAGTCCGTTTGGCCGAGTGGTGGAACTGGGGAAAGAACGCGAGATCTTTGTCAGTTTTAAGGGAAGTCCCGATTTTCGCGGAACCAGCAATGGGCTAAATGCCTCTCTCAACAACCTCGGCGAGCCTCAGCAACCGGGAAATATCCAGCTTATCGAAGAAGGTCTTTTCGCCAATGATGCCCAGTATCGCTACAACATCTCCTGGCTGGCTGCCACTGCTGCCGATCTCAATGGTGATGGTAAAGTGGAGTTTGTGCAGGGTTTTACTGATGCTATCGGGCGTACCCAGTTTGTCGTTCACGGCAATGGCAACGGCTGGAACGATGGTACGGACTGGAGTTGGAGCGATGGACACGGTTGGGTTGTCACCACCGTTGCTACTGAAACCAACTATATCGAGCGCACAATGGCTGCTGGTGATGTGCTGGGCAGAGATAACGGCAGCCAGCAAATAGTTATGGCCGCTCGTGGCAATAATGCATTGAGAGTCAGTATCCGGGAAGGAGCAGCCAACGGCACGCTGAATGAAGTGGCTGCCTGGTCATCAAATGCCGAGAATCGCAATCAAGCGACACTGATCGACGTAGCAGTAGGGAACCTGGATAACGACGGTTACCTGGACATCGTCGTGGCGTTTCGCCAGGAAAATACCAACTATGTGCAGCTTGTCTACCTGGAATACGACCCCACCTATAACCAGGGCAGTGGTGCAAACCTGAGCTTTCGGCTGCGGACACGAGCGTTCATCACCACTGCGCTTTCTCCTACCCCTATTGATCTCCAGATCGAGTTGGCCGATCTCAATGGTAACAACCAAGACTCGGTGATACTGGCGTATAGTACGAGCCAAACCCAAACTCCAGGGATTAGTCCAACCCTCCACGTGAATACGTTTGATTTCAATACCAGAACCGGTGCGTTGGCTAGAAGCAATCTGCAATGGGTAGAAGACGCCAACGCCTCTACCTTCGTCATGGCAACCGGCGACATTGACGGTATCGCTGCCGGGAACGGTAACCGTCGTCAGGAGATTGTCCTGGGCTATAACAGCAGTGGCGTCGGCGATGGTAATTTCGTCGGTCTGAATATTAAGACCATCCGGCTGATCAATCTGAACACACCATCACCACAACTGGCAACAACTGACCACTGGTGGAATAATCAAAACGGGCGTAATTGGGTGCGCTACCTGGCGCTGGCCGTTGATGATCTGGATCGAGATAACCGGGACGACGTGGTAGCCGCCTTTACCGACTCAACGTCAAACTTCGGGTTCCAGATGATCTATCTTCAGCAAGGGTTCAACAGTCAGGGTCAGGCCACCGGTCTCCAATTAAAGGGATCGCGACGTTCCGATCCAGCCTTCAATAGCGATCCGCAGATCGTGATGGGTGACTGGGATAACAATTCGTTGCGCGGCATAGCCGGGGGAAGCTGTGCCAGTGTGACCGAGTACACCGTTACTGCCGTAGGGTTCGTACCACCATTCTGGCAAAACATTCAGGGCGATCAGAGTGAAAAAGGTGGATCAATTGGGCGCTCGGTCAGTCAATCGTTTGGCGTTGAAAACTCCCTGACGTATGAGCGATCGCATACCGTTTCGGCATATGTTGGGGTAGGTGTAGAAGTAACCGGATTCAGCGCCTCGGCCCGTGCAACCGGTGCTCGCGAGTATGCGACCAGCAACACTCGTGCGACGGAGACCGTCACATCGACGATCAAAACATTGGGTCACTCGTGGGGTAGCGATGCTGTTGTCTACGAACCGGCTCAGTACAAGTGCTACAGCTATCAGATGAGCAATGGCACCGATCCACTACCTGTAACTGATGCGTCAGTACGCTTCTGCGAGTACATTCCCTTTAGTAACAGCTTGCCACTCACAGCCGAAGAGCTTGATAGCTGGGACAGAAACAATAACAGCGAGACGGAATGGGTACCGGTTGTCCGTGATTGGAGCAGTCTGGCGCTGTTCCGTGGCACCTACACTGACCAGTCCAGTAATGCGAGCGTGGCTGCACTGGCTGTAGATAGTCAGATTGTTGCCGGCAGCTTTATCAGTGGGACGGTTGCGCAAACCAATCTGCAAGCCAATCCGTGGTGGCAGATTGATCTGGGTTCAGTGCAGACTATTGATAAGATTCGAATCTGGAGTCCTGGGCGTCATACCAATCTTCACATCTTTGTCTCTAATAACGATTTTCGCACCATGAGTGGTCATACCGATCCTGCCAATCTGATTGGTGTGCCGGGTGTCTTTCACTACACGCTGGCCGACATAGGTGTAGGTCTGACAACCGGTGACCCGATTGGTCCTGTGACGACGTTCCTCACGCATGTAAATGACCAACCTGTGCGGGGTCGCTACATTCGTGTGCAACTGGCCGGAACTGACATGCTCAAACTGGCAGAGGTCCAGGTCTTTGGTCCCAATCATCTGGAGCCGGATCGCTATCCGCTCGATCTACGTGACACCGATCCCAACGATGGTTTCTTTGAGGTGTTACTCTACAACCCCTATCACACCACGAACAACGATATCTATCAATGGGTGAAGACCCGTGGTCGACTCCTGTGGGATGGACGTGAATACAACATCGGTATCCTGGTGGGCCGTGGCAATGCGAAGACGGAATGGTCGCTGACAACCGCGCAAGAAGAGACTCAGCTCCAGAGAGAACAACTCTCGACCGTGACGCGCATTGGCTATGAAATTGACATCGAGGCCGGTCTCATCGTCAATTTACAAGCAGGTTTTGGCGAGGAATTCAGTGCCGGTGTTGCCAGTGAAACCGTTCAAAGCACGTCCTGGAGTGAGGCTTTTGAAATGGGTGGCCTGATACAAGGGTTTCCTCGTGAGTATGATGGTCAGAGCATGAACTGGGTTCAGACTTGCCGCTATCGCTTCCATCCCTACTACTACGAACTCGTGGAAGAGTCAAGTGTCGGCCACAAACACCGTTTTCCGGTCCTTGATTATCTGGTGCCTGATGCCAATAACGAATGGGATTTGCAGCGCACGGATAATCTGAACACCTGTCGCAACGGTAATCAGACTGCCAGCACACCGCAGACAACAGTTGACAACTTCACAACTTCAACCGGTCAAACTTCCACGTTCAATGTATTGGCCAACGACCAAGGCAATAACCTTGAAATTACCAGTGTCGGTCCGGCTCAAAACGGAACTACCACGCACACAACGCGAACTATCACGTATACCCCGCGATCAGGGTTCGTTGGTACCGACCAGTTTGACTACACTATCTCTGATGGCACGAACAGTGCCAGCGGTACCGTCACCGTAATTGTCGAACAGATCTATCTCTATGTGCCGGTAGTTAGTCGCTGACGATCCTGCCCCCTGGAGAGTTTAACGGCGGATAGAACATGGGGCGTAGACAGGATATGAAGCCTGGGAAACCCTGAAACCCTCACCCCTCGCCCCTTTCCCACTTCGCGGGAGAGGGGCGCACAAAGGTCTGATCTGGTGCTTCCTGATACGATAAGAAGTTGCGTTATATCAAATCCTGCCATGGGCATCACCTGCATAATGCAGATGGGCGGGTTCGGTAGGGGCGGGTTCGGTAGGAGCGGGTTCGATAGGAGCAGGTTCGGTAGGAGCGGGTTCGATAGGGGCGGGTTTGGTAGGAGCGGGTTTGGTAGGGGCGGGTTCGGTAGGGGCGGGTTCGGTAGGGGCGGGTTCAGAACCCGCCCCTACTCGTCCCTACGGACGATACCATGTGCCCGTTCACGTTGTCATACGCAGGATGCAACGAACGAGGGTGGCGGAAAGGTTCGGCTTGAATCGCGTGCTATGCTAACCGGTAGCACGTACTGTACTTCGTACCAGACTCAGGTTGAAACTATTACCCAAATCCCAGCACAAGTTCTATCCACCCTGCCGATACTGTCCGTCTTCCATTATTATCTCATATTATCTCAATGGTATCGTTTTTAATAATGGAAAGCTGGGTTTAGTCTAGCCAACCCGACTCTCAAAAAATTTACTCATAATCGATGCTTTTGAGATTTTTAACTTTGTTTTTACAAAAATCCACATTTAAAATCTGTATAATTTTTCACAAAGAATGATTGTTTAAGCGGATTAAACATTTTACAACAAAACCTCATCTTATCTTCACACTATTTTGAGCTTAATATCAGATGTTATGGAAACTACAGGGATTATCATATCTTCTATAAGGTGTATTAGGCAATAACCAAGGAGGATATTATGTACCGGCCAGGAATGATTTGGAGTATGCTCGCCCTGATCGGTGCGTTTCTGCTCAGCACTGTTGCCCCGCTCGCCGCCGCTCCCTTCTCCGGTCGCACCAGCTTTGCCGACCCGCGCTTTGCGACGATCTGGAGCCGTACCGACAGCGAGGCCGTGCGTGGTGGCCGCACCTGGTATTGGGGGCCAGGGCCGTGGTTCGATTATGGCGAGTTTTACCGGGAAAGCCCAGGTACGATTCGCACTGTTCAGTACTTTGACAAAGCCCGTATGGAGATCAATCGCCCTGAAGAAGGCATCGTTACGAATGGGTTACTGGTGAAAGAGCTGGTTAGCGGACGTATGCAGCTTGGTGATTTTCCCTACGATGCCACCTATCGCGATCCTTCAGATGTGCCGGTTGCCGGTAATCCGCGCGCTGCTAACACAGTTGCCCCTGGCTACCGCGATTTCGCCGGTATCGCAACGATTGACAATGGCTACCGTGATCCTTCACGACTGAACGAGCGCGTCTCCGCTGTGATCGCTCGCGGCGGCAACATTAGTATTCGCGAGGATCTTGCCCGGTCCGAAACGATGATTGTGCAGTATAACAGCGTGACGGGCCATAATATTCCGCGTGTCTTCTGGGACTTTATGAACGCCCGTGGCCGGGTGGTCGAGAATGGGCGCGTCGTTACGGCGCCGATTGTTGACTGGCTCTTCGCGATGGGCTATCCGATTACCGATCCCTACTGGACACGTGCCGTTGTTGGTAATACGGAGCGCGATGTCCTGGTACAGCTCTTCGAGCGACGGGTCCTGACCTACACCCCCGATAATCCGCCCGGTTATCAGGTCGAGATGGGGAATGTCGGACAGCACTACTTTCAGTGGCGCTATCCACATTTGGGTACACCGTGGGCTGCCCCCGACCCGGCCACCCCACTGATCTACGCCTCGAATATCGACACCGGCAGCCACTGGGAACTCTACCGCGCCACCTTTGACGGCAGTGGACGACGGTTGACCTTCAACAATGGTGAAACCGTGGCCTTCTCGTGGCGGCGAAGCTGGGACCAAAACCAACACTTTTTAGTGGTTGACTCACGGCGGAATAGCCCTCAGTATCGCCAGATCTATTTGCTCAACGCCGTTGCTGCCGATGCCGGTGAGCAGGCAGCCGGTGCCGGCGTGGTTCGGATCAGCTACAGCAATGCTGACGGTACCTTCCCGCCACCGGATAACGACTTCTCAGACATTCCAGGAAGCGAATACAACGCCTCGGTGTCGCCGGATGGTATGCTGCTAGCGTTTGTCTCCGAGCGCCAGGGGATCCCACAACTCTACCTTCGTCGCCTGAATGTGTCACCATTGCGCGGTTACGCCGGTCCAATTACCAGCTACAACCGGCCATGTAATGTTGAAAGCCCGACCTGGTCGCCCGATGGTCGCTATCTGTTCTGGGTTGCGAATTGCGAGGGGAACTTTGAGATCTATCAGGCTACTATTGCGTTCTATCACATTGATGACCTCTTTGCGAGCGTCAATCTGAATAATGTCCGCAACCTGAGCAACAACGCGGCAAACGACCGCTTTGCTCGCATCTCCCCTGACGGCAAGACAATTGCCTTCGCCAGCGACCGCGATGGGAACTGGGAAATCTACGTGATGAACAGTGATGGGAGCAATGTGCGCCGATTGACCAACAACGCAGCAACCGACGACTCGCCAACCTGGTCACCTGACAACCAACAGCTCGCGTTTGCCAGTGATCGTGACGGTGACTTCGAGATTTACATTCTCAATGTCAGCGATGGCGCCGTCGTGCAGCAAGTGACGCAAAACACGGCCCAGGATCGCTGGCCGTTGTGGGCACAGTAGCCCAACCTGACAGGGGATCAGGGTGATCCGGGGTAGGTTCATCTACCCAATCTAGCAGTCCATGGGGCGGGTTGGCAGCCCGCCCCATGCTCTGATGGTAGTGGCCCACGGTACAAAACCTCTTCAGGTTGCAGCCAGCTCGCGTGAGATCAACCCCTTATCGAAGCGCAGACCATCCATATCCACGACCGCAAACCGCCATTCCCCCAACACACAATATCACCGGCACACGGTACGATGCCTCTTCAGGTGGCAGCCGGCTCGCGTGAGATCAACACCTTATCGACGCGCAGGCCATCCATATCCACGACCTCAAACCGCCATTCCCCCCAATGCACAACATCACCGGCACGGGGAATTTGTCCGATCAAGCTGATCACTAAACCGGCCAGTGTTTCGTAGCGATACGTCTCCTCTTCGGGCAGCTCGTCAACATCGAGCAGCGTGCGCACCTCATCAATCGGCAGCGAACCCTCTACCAGATACGAGCCATCCTCGCGGCGTACAATCGGTGGGGGCGTTGCATCATCATACTCATCATCAATTTCACCAACAATCTCTTCCAACACATCTTCTAAAGTGACAACGCCTTCGATCCCGCCCAGTTCACCGACCACCAGCGCCATATGCCGTCGACTCCGGCGAAACGTCGTCAACAACGCCGAGGCACGACTGTTTTCCGGAACATACAGCGGTGGCGAGACAGCTTCACGCACCAGCGCCTGTTCGCCCTGTTTCCGGTAGAGGAGAAGCAGATCGCGGACATGGACAATACCTACAATCTGATCGGGTGTCTCTTCGTAGACAGGAAACCGCGAGTAACCGCTTGCCAGCAACTCATCAATGACTTCGCCGAGGGTGCGGTTAGCGGCGACCATTTCGACTTCGTGGCGTGGCGTCATAATATGGCGCACCGCCCGGTCACTGAAACGGAAGACCCGATCAATAAATTGCTGTTCTTGCAGTTCAACCCCACCAGTTTCGGTGCCTTCGCGCACCAGCGCTCGAATATCCTCCTCAGTCACCCGTTCTTCGGCGACGTTTGCTCTGCCCAGGATCATGAGAACAAACCGGGTTGAAACACTCAATAACGTGATGATCGGCGTACTAATGCGGGCCAGCAGTGACATTGGCCGCGCCATAAGGGTGGCGATGGACTCCGCACTTTGCAGAGCGATCCGTTTAGGGACCAGTTCACCCAACACCAGTGAAAGATAGGTCACCAGTAACACAACCAGAAACTGGGCTATCTGGTCGGCATAAGGCGCCAGCCATTCATAATCTGCCACCCAGGGCACTATCTGGCTAGTGAGAGTTGCCCCGGCAAAGACACCGTTGAGCGTGCCAATCAGGGTAATCCCGATTTGCACGGCTGCCAGAAAGCGATCAGGGTCTTCCTGCAATTGCAGAGCAACCGCTGCCCCACGACTCCCCACTTCGGCCCGTTGTTCAAGCCGACCTCGCCGGGCTGAAACCACCGCCAGCTCGGTTGCAGCGAATAAACCATTAGCTAACGTCAGCGCAATAATAATCAACAGTTCTTGCATGGATTCTTCTCTGCTATAGCCCTGGAGACACCAAAAACTGCACCCCGCCCACAACGTTAGGCAAGGTGCAGTCGAAATGGCACGGACATCGATAGCAACGGGTGTGAGGTAGCCGAAAGCGCAAATGGCGACGGCTTCAGTAACCGTCGCCTGCACGTCTGTTGCGCTGAACTACGTTCAGGTTCCATCTACTGATAATGAATGATCCGCAGAAAACTGGCTGCCTGTAACGAAGCACCACCAACCAGCGCACCGTCAATATCGGGCTGAGCCATCAATTCGTCGATATTATCCGGCTTCACACTACCACCATACTGGATGCGTACCATTGCGGCAATCTCTGAACCGTACAAGTCGGCCAGAGTTGCCCGAATCGCTGCGTGCATCGCCTGCGCATCCGCAGGAGTTGCCGTATCGCCAGTACCGATGGCCCAGATCGGTTCGTAAGCAATCACCACGTTTGCCATTTGAGCAGGGGGCACCTCAAGCAGGGCAGCACACACCTGTGCCGTCACAATCGGCTCGGCCTGCCCGGCGTCACGCTGGGGCTTACTCTCGCCAACACACACGATTGGACGAAGACCATGGGCAAGGGCGGCACGCAATTTTCGATTCACGAACGCATCACTCTCACCAAAATACTGACGGCGCTCGCTATGACCAATAATGACGTAACGACAGCCAATATCAACCAGCATTGGCGGCGAGACCTCACCGGTAAACGCACCCTGCGCTTCGGGATACAGATTCTGCGCCCCCAACCCCAGCGGGCTATCGGCGACCAGCGCTGCTACGGCAGCGAGTGCGGTGAAGGGCGGACAAACGATAGCTTCGCGATCCGATAATTCACCAAGACCGGCCAGCAAATCGCGAATTAGCGTTGTCGCTTCGCCAACCGTTTTATACATCTTCCAGTTGCCGGCGATTAATGGAATACGCATGAAAACCTCAGCCACAATTTACAACAGGCGAACGAAGGTTTGTAGCAACGTAAACAGCAGATTATCACTGAGTAGAAAGCTCAAACCAATCCCTACGGCTACTGTCACCGCAAATACCCGCCAGTCCCAGGCCAGCACCTTCGCCCCATCAAACGGGCCAGCCGGGATCATGTTGAACAGACCGATCCAGGCGTTGAAGCGAAATCCGACATAACAGATCGTTACCAGCAGGTCAACAAATGGTGGGCGCAAGAGCACAACCGGAAAGAGCAGCAAGAGAAACAACACCGACAACACTAGATTGGTCACCGGGCCGGCCAGCGCAATGATCCCACTCTGGCGCATCGTCAACAGACCACGATGCCAGACAGCGCCTGGCGCTGCAATAAAGAGGCCGAGAAAGCTGATCGCAACAGACAAGAGCAGCCATCGATCATTAGCAATGAAATGAGCCTCTGCGCCGTAGCTACGGGCCACCACTCTATGCGCCAGCTCGTGCAGGACGAAGGCCACTCCGGCTACCACTGCCGCCACAATCAGGTTCACGAAGAACATGCTACTCAGCAGGTTTGATGTGCCGGTTTGCACAATAGAAAAAGCCAGCGTTGTCCCTGCCCACATCTTGAGCAGCTCGATGTTTTCGTCACGCGGGCGGCTGAAAATATCATCAATCGAGGTAAAATCGCGCACGGCATCTCCCACAGTGGTTCATTAGATACAGCTCTTCTGTATTATACCCGCTTTGGCAATACTCTGGAGAGACTTACCCTTGCGCAGGCACCGTTGTCGGACATAAAACGTGGTTTTCCACACATCACAGCTACGCCACAGACAAGCCGGGATGCACACCCGCGCCTGATGGTGAATGTGGTCTGGATGGCAATAATCCCTGCGACGCATGGGCAAGCGGCAATGACCTGCCCGTTGCTCGCAGGCAGGCCGTCTGGACAGAGAGGATACAACGCGCTGAAGCTGAGGATTGGCGAAGACGGGAACGACACAGGCATCGCCCCGCTAGGAGCACATCTGGTCATTACCGACCAGCCGGATAGCAAGGTGATAGCACGTGCTGGAGAGCGCTTCTCAGCGGCGGCGAATAATCTCTACCAGCTCTTCAAGCGAAAGCTGCGAAAAGTGGCGCGGTGGCGATTTCGGCGTACCACACAACAACAACCGGTGACTAGGATGCAGATACCAGTCAGCCTGGCTATCACACTGACGCAGCGTATCGTACACCGGTTTCAGATCAACGCTCGAACGACGCTGAGCCGTTACTCCCATATAGCCACGGCGGTCACGATAGGCAAAGAGCACTGCACCGTAGCTAAACGCCAGCCGGGAAGAGCCACCATCCGCACTTTGCACGGCAATACCCAAACCCCACGGCGTTTCAAACTCCAGGCGATGCTGAAACGCCTGCTCGAATCGCAACTGCCGCACCTCATGCTCGTACCAGGCATCGAGATTAGCCAGCATCGCTTGCGCCACGTGATGTGGTCGGTTGGGATAGAGTGCATTATAACCGGCAATCAGATCGGTGATATTGAAAAAGACATTTCCCGGTCGGTAATCAGCGTGATCGATCCGGGTCACCTGATCGACTAAACGACGGAGCGCCTCATCATCAGGTGCAACAGCCCGCCGGACAAGTTCCGCAGCACTGAGCGTCGGATCGGCGGTATGGTGGTGATCGAAGCGGCCACCACCGGTATCGACATGAATGACGTGCGGATCAGAATCCACCGGCTGATCCTGCCAGGTGCGACCGGCAGGCACAAATTTCAAATCGGCATCTTTAGCATGGCCAAACCGCATCAATAACCAGATTGCGGTTAGACAGTCGAGATCAGGGGCCAGATGACCCACAATCGTCAACGGCGTTTCCACACGCAGGACTTTTCTAGGTATTACTCACATCGCCAGATGCTACCGGATGGGACAGCCGACTCAACACGAGACACCTTTCAATCTCAAGCAGGCATTTCTGCCGTCCACGCATCCTGCATGTCGATGGAGTAATACTAATTCATTCTCTAAATGTCAAATCTTGTGCCTAATATATCACGATTACCGTGCGCTCTCAAGTAGCTTGCAGCTGATAATTGCCTCTATAATACACCATTTGTCGCTGGCTTGAATTGTGATGAGAGGCACAGAGGCAATTTGCACCTATTATGCTGCTTACAGCCCTCGGCATGATTGAGATGTTGTTCTCAATCGCTGCCACCGAGATGTTACGTCGTTGCCTGCGCACCAACGATCAGCGCCAGCCGCAACGGCTGGAGTTAGTTTTACTGCTGTAATGGTTGCGGGGCTATTGAGCTACGGGCTGGCGCCGCACATTGGCATTGCGGTGATCGCTTTTCTCGGTTTCAGTGTAGCACGTGGGCTGATCGGCCCCCTGCTCAGCACCTGGCAAAATGCGCAGATCAACGACTCACGGGTGCGGGCAACGGTGCTCTCGCTCGGTGGGCAAAGTGACGCGCTGGGGCAACTGGCGGGCGGGTTACCGCTGGGCGCAATCGGCAATCGCTCGCTCCGAGCTTCTTTTGTGACCAGCGCCATCCTCCTGGCGCCGAATCTGTGGCTGTTGCGCGGAAGACCAACATTAGAAGCAGTGCCGGTGCTGGA
>NZ_DAOUBI010000244.1:0-3289 GCF_034432675.1 Chloroflexus sp.
AGACCGGTTCCGGTCGGGTGTCACCGCCGAGCAACTCTGCCCCTGGCTGGCAGCATAGTCAAGAAAGTGCAAAGATAGTGATCTGACTAATGATGCAAATATGGTCGCACCAATTGAAGTTTGGGCCTTGAAATTATCCTCTAGCAGCGATCCTAATTAACCACCGGTTATGAGCCGACGCACAACCTGGCTCGTCAGCCATGCTGAAGAACAGCAGTGAGTGCACTACAGAAGCATAGCGTGTGATGAAACGAGTGAGGATGATCCGACAATGCGTGCTCTGATACAGGCGTATCAAACTGTTGCTAACCCTGCTCAGAGCGCTGTAATTCCTCTACTCGTTGCAATTGCACATAGAGCGGCGGCACACCAAAGAGCGCTCGCTCCCAGTCAGTAACGCGCGGATTGATCTCACCGAGTGACCAGCGGCCACCGATCCGAATGATCTGCGTCCCAAAGTGCTGTGGTCGGCCCAGTTCAATCAGCAGGCGATCCCACGCCATTGCTCGCAATGTCCAGGCTCGTTCATCACCCAACTCGGTAGCCCGCCGCGCAAAGCGATGGGCATGATGAAAATCGGCAACCGACTCGCCACAGATCATGACCAGACCGGCCAGAAAGTATCCACGCTCATCAGTGATATATCCCTGCGCTTCCAGTTCCAGCACCCGATCACAACGTCGCCGACGCTCGGCTGACGTAGCTCCCCTTGCCTGTCCTTCAATGGCTTCGCTGGCAAGTCGACTCAGCTCGGTCAAAGGATCTTCGGGAAGAAACTCACTATCTGGATCCATCAACAACTCCTTACAGTCTGACGGATAGATCAGGTCGTTTGCGGTTGGTTCGCGGTTTCGCTTACGCCGGCTTTCGTGCGGTCTGTCTTCGTTACCGGAACAATGGAGCCGGTGTTTGTGCAGCACATGTAGTGTACCACGTCTTTGGCCAAAAACCCTGCTCCCTGATGATGGATTGATCAGTCGCGGCCAGATGCCTTTACCGATTGCCGACTTCTGAGAGGTTTGGTGTGATAGGCACAACGTTGACAGAGAACTGTCCATTGCCATTGCTGATGTTGGTCATCGGGTCGCAGATAGACGCTAACCTTACGACGACGACCACAACGCACACAGCGGCCACCGGCCCGCAGGTAGATGTTCCAAACAAATGGCAGGGTGATGTGATCCAACAGCAAATGGAGGGTTACGCCTGCGGCCAGCGGCCGTACCCAGGGCAGGCGCTGGGCCAGTGCCCAGAGTGGTGGCAGGACGATCAACGGATGGTGGAGGCGGGAACGCAGTGAACCGTAGCGCGGGCGGCTATCACCGGGTTGGGGAAAGCGATGACGGTAGCGGTTGTAATGAAGTGCGCCGCTAATGCTCCAGTCGCCGGTACGGCTGATGTAGAGGGCCAGATGATCGAGATCGACCAAAACACCACCAGCGATCAACAGTGCTGCTGCCAGCGGTTGGCGAGGGTACAGGCTAACGGCCAGCAAAGTCGAAGTGATTAGGTGTTCTTGCAAGTTCATGATTGCTCCAGCGACAGCAAAGCCTCTATCACCGGCTGAAAGGTACGCCGATGCAGTGGCGAGGGGCCATATTGAGCGAGTGCGCGTCGATGCGCGGCTGTACCATAACCTTTGTGAAGTGCAAAACCGTAGTGTGGAAAGCAGTGATCGGCTGTTACCATCAACCGATCACGGGTGACTTTGGCAATGATGGATGCAGCCGCAATTGAGAGAGACCGTTCATCACCGCGCACTAGTGCCGTCTGCGGCAGGGATATACCGGGCAACTGCACAGCATCAATGATCAAGGCATCAACTGCACACGGCAGCGCCAGCAAGGCCTGGATCATTGCCAGTCTGGTTGCCGGCAGAATACCATACGCATCGATCAGAAAAGCCGGCACAATCCCGACACCCACGCCCAGCGCATGGGTCTGAATACTGGTGTAGATGCGCTCACGGGCACCGGCTGTCAGTTGCTTCGAGTCATTCACGCCGGCCAGCAAATCCGGCTGCCGATAAACCGCTGGAGAAAGCACAACTACCGCTGCCACCACCGGCCCTGCCCAGCATCCACGACCGGCTTCGTCAATACCGGCCAGATTTGCGTAACCATGCCTTTGCAAGTCGTGCTCAATACTCAGATCGGGCAACATTCGGTTTTCCAATCATCACCAGTACACTGCTGTCTGCCACCTGTACGCGCTGTACCTGAAGCATAAAATCGCCAAATGGTACCGTTTTCGGCAATGTCACTGTCTTGCGCCCCAACCATATCAGGCGGTAAATGGCATCGATAAACCGCCCGTAGCCACCTTCTAGTCGTCCGCCATCCACAATCACCAGATGACCATCAGGCGTGAGAACGCGCCGAATTTCGGCCTGGGTTGCCGGATCGAGAATGTATTCTGCCGGGAAGGTTGCACATACTGTGTCAAAACTCGCATCGGCAAATGGTAGTCGGCGAGCGTCAGCCCGTACCAGTCGTCGGCTAAAACGCGCTGCACGCCGAAGCATCGACGGCGACAGGTCGAGGCCGACAACGCCGGGGTGGGTCGCGAGAGTCGCTTGCAGATAGCCAGGGCCACATCCCAACTCAAGGATGCGTCCGTGCAAAAATGGTTCAGCCGCCCGTACCCAGCGTTGCCAGTAGCCGCCCGACACCGCCCAGGCGACAACGTCATAACTCCAGACAAACTCATTGTACAGGCGGTGAAATAACCAGCGGACAAGTTGTTGGTATACGGCGATCAACCTATTCATCAACATCCACTCAATTCATGCTGTGGCAGGGTTACCTATTGTCTGATATTTGAGAAATACTCAACACCGTCTAGCATCTCCCCTTGTAGGCGAGGCTGCTGCCAAATGTACAGCCTGCATAACCCTGAGTGGTTACGGCGCACAACACAGGTAATGAGCATCCCTTTACAAGACCAGCCAGTATTGTTATACCACATGCCAGTATGTGCGTCGCACGGGGGATAGACTTCATGACCCATCAGATGATGACCCTGATACTGCACCTGAACGAGGTAGAGGCACGGCATGCCGGGCCCCGCTGCTAGCACATCTGAACAATGCACATTGTTGAGCAAGATTTGGTGTTAAAGGGGGCAACGCAGTCAGCAAGAGACTAGAAGCTGTTTCAAAAACATCTCCTGAAGTGATCTCATTCAGTACTGACAGACTCCATGATTGTAACGATCACACCCGGCATCCCCGTGATGAGTCGGGGCAACGGCCTGCCACGCACCGGATCACGAGCACGGCTAGCGCGGC
>NZ_DAOUBI010000245.1:0-18942 GCF_034432675.1 Chloroflexus sp.
CCCTGCCCGTCAGCGCTGCATCGTGGAGCGCACGCACTGGCCTGATAGGGAGCACGCACCTCCAACGCACTCCTCCCCCGCACTGCTATGCATTACCCACAACTGGTGTTAACCACGTGCGCATCATCGGGTATGATCGCTATGGGTGTTGGTTTGAGCGACTGACCCGATGGCAGTGCGTCGCTCCAGCCGTGCTATCACGTGCTGGATGGATTGCTTTACCCGCTCGTCATGCGCGTGTCGCGCAGTTTGGCGTGCGGCAGCATAGTCCATTGTAGCTAATGTAGATGAACGCTGCGATTATCAGCGAAAAACCTGTTAGTGGATTTCGCCAGGCCACCAGGAACAGGCCGGCCAGACCTATCATTACCAGCGGTGTCCAACGAACCAGTCCCATGCGGGCCGTAAACAGGTCAATGATATGTGGCTCACTTAGTACAAGCGAAGGGGTTCCCGGTGGCTTGGCAAGAGGTGTGCTGTATATCGCATTCCATACTATCATTTGCGGGCTAAACACAAGTAACCCGATGAGCGCAGCTAACAGACAATAGCCGGTAATCGCAAGAATGTGGCGGTAGTCGCGACGTACTGTGAACAGCCAGGCCAGGATACCAAGACACGGTGCGATAAGAAGAAGGATCGTGGCCCAATAGATGAGAACGGCCAGTCCAGCAGCAACACCGAATGCAATCCAGCGCCTGAGACTCGGTTGCTCACACAGGCGTAACCAGGTCAGGATGGCAAGCGCACACACAAAAGCACTGAATGCATGGGCAAATCCTTCTTCGCGCATACTGTAATACCATAGTGTGCTACCATAAAAACCGCCTATTGCACCGATGAGACTGGCTGCCGGAGTATACCAGCGTCGCGCACAGCGATACGCGATTAGCATGGTACCGATGCATGCCCAGGCACTGATGAGACAGACCACTGCGTATGCTCCCTGATCGTGACCATTTCCACCGTTAACCAGTCTATACAGCGCCAGCGGCCCAAACCAGATCATTGCCGGTCCGGCTGACCATGGATTTGCCAGTAGTCCTGTCTCGGTACGCCGCAAATAGACTGGATAATCGGTGAATGTTTCATCCATAACCAGATCACCACGATAGACAAGTGATCTTGCGTAAGCGTAGTAGCCGGTTCCATCAGACCTCACGACAGGCACATAGGTCAGCACGAGGGTTAGGGTGCCAAGGCAAAGCAATAATGCAGTTGCGCTGCGGTCGTTGATAGATTGCGAGAGGGCACGAATGTGTGTTAAACGATAGATACCTGCACTAATGCAGGCAACGACTGACAGCCAACCCGTGATCCAGGCAATCTCTAAGCGCCACGCCGGCCAGGTTTGCCCCGCGAGGACGATGATAGCCAGTGTGATGGGCACACTCACAATGTATTCCAGACACCCGATCATGGTAATGGCTACACACATACCGAGGAGAGCCAGAGGGAAGAATGGCGCCAGAATAAAAGTTTGCCACACATCTGACCATTGCACGGGTGTCATTCTCGTCACAGTCAGGCTGAAGAGCATGATACCAAGTGAACGCTTGTCTTCAATCGGAGCAGGCATTGGGGTGGTTGTCAAGTGTACCGGTTCACTCCCTGAAGGTAATAAAATGTGGTATATCCGCGGCCCTGATAAAAGGGTAAAAGTAATCTGGGCATTATTCGTGGTCAGGGTGAGTAGTATCTCGTCGGGACGATACAGGTGAAGACTGATGTATGTCGGGTGACCAGATGGTTGTGGCCAGAACCAGATGCTGCTACCCTGCGGTTGCGACCAGCGGAACGGTATGCGGTTTTCCAGTGTGCGTTCGCGAGCATGAAACCCCTGCACATACCTGTTATCACCATAACTTCCAACAGTGATATGTTGTCGCGAAGGTATGCTGGTAAGCTGCCAGATCGCACCACCTGCTACGCCAATAAGCGCAATTATCAGGAAGGATAGAAGTCTTATCATAGTTGTCAAAGCTGATCAGATAGTCTATCGTAGGAGAAGTTATTTCGCACATCCCCGTATCAATCACGCGCTGAAGGGATGACCTTACACGTGTCGGATTGTTTGGAAGTGTCAAGTGGTCACGCTGTGTATAACGGGTACGACGAGGTTCAATTCACTATTCTCTGGCTTTTCAATACTCTACTCCAGGATCACTTCACTGACGTAGACAATACACCAATGCTGTGGTGTAGAACTGACCACGGTTCCAACTATAGCCTTCGCACATTCAGTACTACCAATATTGATTGACATAAAGTGCGGAAGCCCGGCTTCCGCACTCTTCATGCTCAACGTGCTTGAGGAACGGCCTTGCCTGACAGTTACCATACTATAGAGTAATTCACTGTTGAGTGATCGAGTGACCTGTACGTATCACATTCAGCATCAGGCAGCACGTTACCAATTTATCGAATATCTTTGCTGTTCTGCATCGCTATTGCCCGCCACACCACTTCATCGCGCATCGGCAGTTCGTAGATACGGGCACCGGTAGCATCGCGGATCGCATTGGCGAGGGCTGCTGCCCCAGCGGTGATCGGTGGTTCGCCAACACCACGTGCGCCAAACGGTCCGTTGGGTGCCGGATTGGTGACCAGAACAGTTTCAATCGACGGCACATCTGCCGCACGTGGCAGGGTGTAATCCATAAGACTGGCCGTCAATAGCTCGCCATTCTCGTCGTAGCGGAGTGCTTCGTGCAATCCCCAACCAATTCCCTGCACGGCACCACCATGAATCTGGCCTTCCACCATCAGCGGGTTGAGCGGAAACCCGACATCTTGGATTGCAACATACCGCAACGGTTGCACTCGTCCGGTTTCGTGGTCTACCGTGACCTGCACGATATGCGCGACAAAGCCGGGAGCATTCTCGGCGGGTGCTGTTCGCCCTTCACCGACAATAGGTCCCGGCCCGCCCTGCTGTTCCTGAGCACGCCGGGCAACCTCGCCAATTGGCAGTGTGCGTCCAGGCAAGCCCCGGACATGGATAGCGCCATCACGCAGGTCGAGATCGTCAATGCGGGCTTCCAACATATCAGCAGCAACCTTCAGAAGCTGCCGCCGGGCTTCCTGGGCCGCCGCAGCTACCGCACCGGCAACACTGTACGTGATCTGACTGCCGCCACTCGGCCCGGCAAACGGCCCGCTGCGAGTGTCGCCGGCCACAATCTCGACCTGTTCGGGTGGTACACCCAGCATCTCCGCCGCCACCAGTACGAAGCTGCTGTTGACACCTGAAATGTCAACCGAGCCGACGTGGACGCGCACGATCCCATCGGTGTCAACCCGACAAACGGCTGCGGCGGGTGACATCCCACACGGCCAGCCGCCAATCGCCAGGCCGACTCCGCTGCCCGATGTGCGGTCGCGCCAGAGTGGATGGCTGGCTGCGGCTTCTAGCACCTGCCGTAGCCCCATCGACGGCCACGGGTCGTTGTTGCCCATCGGGTCGCCGGTCGTCGCTGCGTTTCGCAAGCGTAGCTCAAGCGGATCAAGCTCCAGACGGCGAGCCAGCTCATCGATGCTCGACTCAAGCGCGAACGTAACTTGCGGTGCCCCCGGCGCACGGTATGCCCCGGCCTGGGGTTTGTGGGTTAGGACTTCAACCACATCAATCTGGACGTTGGGGCAGTGGTAGTAGCCGCCGAGTAGCGTGCTCATGATGCCGCCCAGTGTGAAGGGGTAGACGCCATTGTCAATCACCATCTCGGCCACGATTGCGGTCAGAATCCCTTCACGAGTTGCTCCCAGTTTGATCGTGATGGTACTGGCCGGTGAGGGGGTGGTAGTCAGAAAGTCTTCACTGCGGTCAAGGACGATCCGTACCGGTCGCCCGACGGCCAGCGCAGCAGCGGCAGCCAGTGGATCGAGAATGCCGTATTTGGCGCCAAACCCACCGCCGACCGTCATCGGTACCACCGTTACCTGACTTGTCCGCAGTCCAAGCAAACGGGCGACTTCATCGCGAACCCCAAACTGCCCCTGCGTGCTGGTGTACAGAGTGATGTGCTTGCGTACCGGTTCGATATCGGCAACCACAGCGTGCGGTTCCAGGTAGCCCTGGTGAACTATCGCCGTTCGATAGGTGCCTGCGACCACCACCTCAGCAGTGGCGAGCGCCGCCAGGGCATCACCCCGACTGAAGCGTTTCTGTTCATGGATGTTCGAGGCGACGTGGTCACTCTGCTCTTCGCCACGTGCCACGGCGGCGTGGGCCGCAGTTAAATCGGTGTCGGCCTTCGGCGCACCCTGCGGCCAAATCACCGGTGCCGCCGGATCGAGGGCGGCTTCCGCAGTAACCGGTGCCGGCAACGGTTCATAATCGATCTGCAAGGCAGCCACACCATCCTCGGCAGCCGCCAGACTGGTGGCCAGAACCAGCACAACCGGTTCACCACGGTAGCGAACAACCTCTCTGGCGAGGGTTGTCGTCTGTCGTGATGAGGGCTGCCGATTGCGTGTGGGCAGATCGTCGGCAGTTAATACCGCGACCACGCCGGGAATCTTCAGCGCCGCCGCAGTATCGATCCGGGTAATCCGGGCATGGGCGAACAGGCTGAGGGCCAGCTTGCCGTGCAGCATACCCGGTAGGGAAACATCTCCGGCGTAACGGGCACGACCGGTCACCTTCTCGACGCCATCGACTAATTTACGCGCTTTGCCAAGGTAGCGATGCGGGGCTTGTTGTGTCATGCTCGTAACTCCTCTGTGAACCTCTCCCCATCTATCGTACCATAATGTGAGTGTGGGATAACGAAGCAGCACAGGCGGCTGCCTGTGCTGCATACATACCGTCAGCGCGGAATAAGCCGGCTCGATGTGCGGTTTCTTCACTTGGCGCGGTTCCGAACTGACGTTTTCAGAACCGGTCTATCGCCACAGTGATCGCTCAGGAACCAATACTCAACAACAACGTTCCGCGAAGAGCGCCCTGATTATCCAGGCCAACGGTACCGGTGGATGTGATCGCCTTGAACGGTGCCAGACGTTGTTCAAGGTCGGGATCGGCCAGATCGGTACTGACCCGATTGTACAGTTCCCGCACAGCCGTGAGGTTGACGTGAAGGATGCCGCTGTTCGGAGAAGGTAATGCCCGCAGCACGTCGGCATAGTCGCTCTGGCTTGACAATTTCTGTTCAGCCCCAAATGCCGACTCCATCGCCTGACGACCGAATGCAATCACCAGATCATTCCCGTTGAAGCCGTAGCCGACGAAGAGATCGCCTTCTTCTATCGCCTGTACCTGAGTACGACCCAGTGATGTGTCGGTAAACACCAGACCGAACGAATCGGCAACAAAAGCACTTATCCGCTCCATCCCTTGTTCAGCGGCAGACCGGTCGGCAACTCGTAGCGCGAAATACCCGCCAACCGGCAGGTCGTTGCTGTCAAGCGGTAACAAAGTAATCACACCCTCACCGTGGAACCAGCGAAACAGATCGCGCTCGAAGTCGATGTTCAGGCTTGCTTCAAGATCGTCGAGCGTATTTGCCGTTTCGGGTGAGGCGGCAAGCTGATCACGCAATTGCTGTCCCCAGTCTTCGGGAATGAGAAAACTGAACGCACCAAGTGCCGCACTATCAACATCGCCCGCCCGTTCTGGCGAAACGGCAGGCCGTGATTGAGCGATCCGTTCGCGCAAGTCGTTCCCCAGCCGATTCTGATCAAACACCGAGACGGCGTCGAAGCGTAGACCCCGCTCAATGACCGCCATCGTCAAACCTACTCCCTGCAGAGCCTGGGCCGCAGCCTTCGCATCGTTGAAGATCGTAGTTGGTACTGTATTGGTGGACGACTCAAGCAATGCATCGGTGAGGCGGGCGATAGTATCACCAGAAATATAAATGGTTGCCATGCGGTCGCCGGGGAGGGCCTGGACTACTGCCTGAAATGATGTATTGCGGGCAAGCGTACTGTTATTCTCTTGTTGTACCAACGTAGCAATGTTCTCGGCCTTATTGGCGAAAACGACCGTGTTCCGGGCCAGGGCAAAGGCTGCAAACGGTGTTGTATCGCTTTCGCTGGCGTAAATCGTCACGTTGTTGATAGTGTTTGTCGTAAAGCGTTCGCCTTTCTGTTCGCGGAACGCCCGTTGTTTATCGAGAAAAGCCTGCGCAGCCCGTTGATCGCGTACCGCTGCCAGCAAGAGAATATTCGTTTCCTGATCCAGAGGCGTCGAGAACGGATTCATCGGATCAGCCGGCTCCAGGCCAGACAGATTAGTCAACTCTTCGATAGGCAGACCGTACAGCGCCAGTGCCATCTCGGCACCGATCCATGGGGCAATATCTTCGGCGAAGGTAACCCCAAAGCGTTCCGCCAGCAGATCCGAAGTCGTCTCACTCTCCTGATAGTCAAACATTTCGGGAAATGCCTGCCGCAGGCGTTCGATATTGGGGAGATCGCTGAGATTGGGGGTGAACGTGGCATATATTTGCGTTTCCGCCGGCAATAATTCGGGCAAGTTATTGGCCCGTTGCGTCAACAGCGTAAATGCCAGTGCAGCGCCGCCGATCACAATCAGCAAGATGCCAGCCAGGCCACCACCGATCAGGATCGGTAATAGATTGCGTCGGCGTGGCTCAGGTGTAGCAGATGGTAATGAAAATGGGTCGGGTGCAGTCACTGTTACCTCCTTACTTGTAGGTAAGCCTGGTCTGTCGCTGCAATATACGCAGGAGCCAAGCAGCGAGTTTCAGCGCTTGGAACTACCTCAAAAAGATGTTGGGGATTGACGCAATCAGCCATCACTTTACAGAATGCCTGCACCGGCAAGTTCCCTCTGTGCCTCAGTAGTGTCATACAAAACCACCGAGACTCAGAGAACACTACAGAGTGTATTCCCTCTGTGTCCTCTGTGGCTCGGTGGTGCAACAGTAACAGCCCTACGCGACGTTCACGTGCCCGCTGAACATCCTCTCAAATATCCAGCTCAACCACCTCGTTCGCATGGGTTTGAATGAACCGCCGGCGCGGTGGCACCAGGTCTCCCATCAGCATCGTAAATGTCTCATCGGCGCGTGCAGCATCTTCCAGCGTCACCTGAAGAATAACCCGGTTTTGCGGATTCATCGTCGTCTCCCAGAGCTGTTCGGCGTTCATTTCGCCCAACCCTTTGTAACGCTGGATTTCTACCTTGGTACCAGGTGGCAATTTGCTCAGATACGCATCACGCTCAGCATCAGAATAGGTATAGATCTGCTCGCGACCGTGTCTGATCCGGTAGAGTGGTGGTTGGGCGATGAACAAATGACCGTTGGTAATGAGCGGTCGCATATGCCGGAAGAAGAAGGTCAACAGTAGCGTGCGGATATGGCTGCCGTCAACATCAGCGTCGGTCATCAGGAAAATGCGGTGATAGCGCAATTTACTGAGATCGAACTGATCACCGATAGACGTACCGATGGCGGTAATTAGCGCACGCACCTCGGCATTTGAGAGCATGCGATCAAGCCGACTCTTTTCGACATTAAGTATCTTACCGCGCAACGGCAAAATCGCCTGGAAGCGCCGGTCACGTCCCTGCTTCGCCGTGCCGCCTGCGCTATCACCCTCAACAATGTAGAGTTCACAGCGGGCCGGATTGGGGTCGGAACAATCGGCGAGCTTACCGGGGAGCGAGAACCCCTCCATCGCACTCTTGCGTGCTGTCTCGCGTACCTTCTGTACGGCCAGCCTGGTACGCGCAGCAGAAATAGCTTTTTCGATAATACGCCGCGCTTCAGTGGGATTCTCGTCGAGCCAGGCACTGAACGCATCGCTGAACACCGTCGCCACCGCACTAGCCGCCTCCGGGCTGACCAGCTTCTCTTTGGTTTGCGACGAGAACTGAGGGTCTTTCAGCTTAACGCTGATAACCGCCGTCAAGCCCTCGCGCACATCATCACCGGTCAAGTTGCTTTCGTTGTCTTTCAACAGCCCCTTTGCCCGTGCATAATTGTTGATGACACGGGTCAGTGCAGTGCGAAATCCTGACAGGTGCGATCCACCATCGGCGTTGTTGATGTTATTGGCGAAGGTGTAGACGTTATCGGTATCGAACGAATCGGTGTACTGGAGTGCTACCTCAACCATCACATCGTCAACAATACGCTCGACATAGAACGGTTGACGATGGAGTACTGTCTTGTCTTTGTTCAGATGGCGGACATAGGAAACAATTCCGCCTTCAAAATAGAAGTTGAGTTCGCGGTTTGTCCGTTCATCAACAAACTTAAAGCGCAGCCCCTTATTGAGATAGCTCATCTCGCGGAAACGCTGGGCCAGCGTATCGAAATTGTAGTCAAGCGTTTGAATGATGGATGTGTCGGGCAAAAAGCGCGTCGTCGTGCCGTGGCGGTCGGTTGGTTCGAGATCGATTACATCGGTGACCGGCACACCGGCCCGATATTCCTGGTAGTAGTGGCGGCCATTGCGATACACATCTACCCGCATGTAAGCCGACAGGGCATTGACAGCCGAGACGCCGACCCCGTGCAGGCCAGACGAAACCTTATAGCCACCGCTGCCGAATTTACCACCAGCGTGCAGGCGCGTCATCACCAGAGTCAGCGTGCTAATCCCCTCTTTGGGATGAATACCGACCGGAATCCCCGACCCATCATCACTGACGGTCACCGAGCCATCACGATGAATGGTAACGCTCACGCTGGTTGCACGACCGGCCATCACCTCATCGACCGAATTGTCAACCACTTCACGCACCATCGTATGCAGGCCATTGATGTCGGTTGGGCCAATATACATACCGGGGCGCTTGCGCACGGCTTCCATGCCCTCAAGCACCTGAATCTGACTTTCATCGTAGGTTGTCGGTGTCTCGCTTGTCATAGTCTGTTTTCCTTATAGTGTCACATTGTGTTTCGCCCTACGCCGGCGATAGCGTGGCGGCGTGATAGCGATAAAATTGCAGACGAGCGGCACGTAAGCCACTGCCAATGTAGGCATTGCCGATAATGGCCGGTGCCAGCCAGCCTGGTTGGGTTGCCAGCGAGCGCCAGAGTTGGGCAAAGCCAACCTCAATCACCGTACAGACGGCCAGAAAGGTAGCAATCGCTAACCAACGCTGACGAGCGAGTTGCCAGCTTTTGCAAAGAGCGTTAAGTGAGCGCTCATCACTCAGAGTGATGATCTCTGGCGTGAACCCAAATCCAATCAGGCCAGTAATAACCAGCACGATCCATCCGTAGTAGATCAACGTTGTCGTCGCCGGCATGAGGAGCATTGTCAGCAGACTCAATCCACCGATTGGTGCGATCACACACCCGATCAGTACAAAGACGATGCTCAGGCGCAGGGCAACGTTAAGCGTTCGTCGCAACACCATCTGCCACGGCAATCGCTCGCGCAGAATGATCTGGCGTAAGCTCACCAAAAACCAGCTACTCAGCGCCAGGGTTATCACGTTAAGTATCATCACTACCCCTGCAAATTCCATTACCGGCAGAGCGAGTGGTGGCGGTACTACTGCATCCAGGCCAGGAGCCAGGATGGGAATGCTGTTGGTTACAACCAGTAAGGTACGGGCATCAACGGCGTGTAATGTCCCGATCCACTGCGCTGCAACACTTTGGTTGTATGAAGAGGGCATCGCCAGTGTGATTGCACTGCCAAGCCAGAGATAGACACTCAAACCAATTGAGAAGAGCAGAATAAAAGGCTGACGGTGAATGACTGTATAGCCCACCGCCAGTGCATCGGTTATATGAAGTGTTTGGCGCATGCGTGTACTCATTCGCTCGCCCGATTCTTCTTTATTATACCACACTTCGGTGTTTCATGGCGATAGTTTTAGTTCATATGTTCTATTATCAGAGTCGATCAAGCGACAACTCAAAACCATCCTCAATCAATTGATGCCCCGGCGAGTATCTTCTCTTTTCTACTTCTCCCCTCTCTCCTCTTCTCTCTCCGCTCCTCTCATCCCTCCCTTCTCTCCCCTCTCTCCTACTTTCTACATCCTCCCTCCCCCAGCTTAGGCCAGATTCAGGTTTGCGGAATTGCCAATACTGTTGTATACTGTCTACGGCTAGGGTACAGCCACAAGGTATTAGTGTGTACTAAGCCCATGGCCCGAACCCTGACGAGCAGTAGGTTGTCAATGCTTTGTTGAAACTGGCGACAGGTATACCAACCCATTACAGGCAAAGACAACCGTCGTATGGTTTGTAACCTGGCTGGTAGTTGGTATGGGCGGTAAGCTTATCAGGCTGTTCAAGGTTGTCGTATGAATCGTCTGTGAGGGCTTTTCACAAGCCGCTTCCGCTGCCTCTGTGTAGTGGCTTATCGCAGCAGTCTGCGTTGTTCGGGTGGAAAGTGGGTTGAACCCACTTTTCTTATTATCAGGCGAGTTACAGCGATGAAAAGCGATTTTTACGCGGCAATTACTCAGATTGCATCCGAGCGCGGTATTCCAAAAGAGGCCATCATCGATGTGATGGAACGGGCATTGGTGAGTGCGTATCGACGTTTATTAGGCCCGAATCCGCCGGCTATCGATGTGGTTGTCAAGCTCGATCCGGTAAGTGGTGTGGCGCGGGTGTACGCTGAGAAACAGGTTGTTGATGAAGTGTACGATGAGCGTTTTGAGATCGATCTCGAAGCGGCTCGCCGCATTAAACCTGATGCGCAGATCGGCGAGGCAGTCCTGGTCGAGAGTACTCCGCGTGATTTCGGGCGGATTGCTGCTCAAACCGCCAAGCAGGTTGTCTTGCAGGGCATCAAGGATATTGAGCGCAATTACATCTACAGCGAGTTTGAGGATCGCGAAGGGGAATTGCTCACGGCAACCGTTCAGCGCAATAACGGCCCGCGCGGTAACGTGATTCTTGAACTTGGGAAAGCCGAAGCCATCATTCCACCGAAAGAGCAGGTAGCGAATGACCGCTACTACCACGGGCAGCGGCTGAAAGTCTATTTGATGGAAGTTAAGAAGGATGAGCGAGGGCCACGCCTGATCGCCTCTCGTGCGCATAAGAATTTGATCCTCCGTCTCTTCGAGATGGAGGTGCCTGAAATCTACAATGGCGCCGTTGAGATTAAGTCTATCGCTCGCGAGCCGGGGCTGCGCACGAAGGTCGCCGTCGCCGCTCGTCAAGAGGGGATCGATCCGGTTGGTTCGTGTGTTGGTATGCGTGGTATCCGCATTCAGAATATTGTGAACGAGCTGAACGGCGAGAAGATCGATGTTGTGCAGTGGTCGTCTGATCCGCGCGAGTACATTGCCAACGCACTTTCGCCGGCTCAGGTGGTCGAAGTTCATCTTAATGATCACGAGCACACCGCCCTGGTTATTGTGCCCGATAAGCAATTGTCACTGGCAATTGGTAAAGAAGGGCAAAATGTACGCCTGGCCGCGAAGCTGACTGGTTGGCGGATCGATATTAAGAGTGCCTCGGTGCTGCTTGAAGAGGAACGAGCAGCGGCTGAGGCGCGTGCGGAGGCAGAAGCTGAACAGATGGCGATTGAGGCTGAGCTGGCAATGGCTCCGGTAGAGACGCGAGTGGTGCAACCTGACGGTACCATTCTCTACCGTGGCCATCGCTATGGCCCTCTTGGTTCCGATCTGGTCGGTAAGACGGTACAGGTGCGAGCGACCTCGCAGAAGATTTTTATCTATTACAATGACCGCCTGTTCGCTTCCTACATTTTGCTGGAAGGTGGACAGGTAGTGCCCGATGAGGAGTAAGGTCATGGCGGCCAACCCTAAGACCGCTACACCACGTCCACGGCACGTGCCGAAGCGTATGTGCATTGTTTGTCGCCAGAGTGATGCCAAACGTGCATTGATTCGGCTGGTACGCAATGCTGATGGGCGCGTGGTGATCGATCCGACCGGGAAGCAACCCGGACGAGGTGCGTATCTGTGTCGCAATCCATTATGTTGGGCGCAGGCGTTGCGTCGCAATGCTCTCGAACGGGCATTGAAGATTGCGACACTGCATCCAGATGATCGGGTAGTCATCGAAGCAATGGGGCAACAGTTGCTTCAGGAAACGGAGTCAACGGCGTCTGCGTAAACGCTTTTGCACGCATCGAAGAATTCAGAGGCTCGTCTGCGTGTGATTGGCTAGTCTGTAAGAGACAACTGCTCTAAGCGCCGTTGACGTACACGTGCCTGAACAATGCAGGAGATCGATGGAGGTTTACCATTGCTCTCCTCAGAAAGGAAGTTGATAATGAGCGATAAACCACGACGTGATACAGGCAGTACGGGCACAGGCAGTGGACGCAGCACAGGCCAGTCTGGCAGTAATCGAGCCGTTGGCGCGCCTAACCCTGGTACAGGACGTAGTCCAAATGCTTCGACCGGTGGGAACCGGTCGGCTGGAAATCAAGCCGGTAATAGTGGTCGTCCGGCTTCCGCTGGACGCAATCAGGCGACTACACCGGCTCCTAATCGAAATACACCTCCTG
Source organism: Chloroflexus sp. (assembly GCF_034432675.1). Taxonomy (GTDB): domain Bacteria; phylum Chloroflexota; class Chloroflexia; order Chloroflexales; family Chloroflexaceae; genus Chloroflexus. Next base: position 12,430 of record NZ_DAOUBI010000245.1, read on the forward strand.
CTGGCGCCCGGCAGGGTGGTGCTGCCAATGCGCGTACCGGTACACCACCGGTTGCGCGTGGTGGTGGCGGGGTAACGCCGCCGACCGGACGCGGTGGGAACAATCCTCGCGCAATACGCAATCAGCTACGCAGTCGCCAGCAGTCTGAAGAACGCGAGCGCGAGCACGTCTTGCGTCGTCCACCACCTCAACCGGCTGCACGCGCAGTGGTGCGTCCGCGTGGCCCGGTGGCCTTGCCTTCGGTAATGACCGTACGTGAACTTTCGGAAGCAACCGGCATCGGTGCGGCAGATATTCTCAAGGCGATGCTGAAGGCTGGTGTGCTGGCTAATATTAATCAGCAGATCGATTACGAGACCGCTGCGCTGATTATGGCCGACTTTGGTATTGAGACGACCGAAGATGTGCCTGAACAGATGGCCGGTATCGTCGAAGATGTCAAAGAGGTTTTGCGAGCACAACCACCTGAAGAGATGCGGCCACGGCCACCAGTGGTGACCATTATGGGTCACGTTGACCATGGCAAGACCAAGCTACTCGATGCGATCCGTTCAACCCGTGTCGCCGAGGGTGAGGCCGGTGGAATTACGCAGCATATTGGCGCGTATCAGATTGAGGTTAATCACCGCAAGATCACCTTCCTGGATACGCCGGGTCACGAAGCATTTACCGCAATGCGTGCCCGTGGTGCTCAGGTGACAGACATTGTGGTGCTGGTGGTGGCTGCCGATGACGGTGTGAAACCACAAACCGAAGAGGCCATTGCCCACGTGAAGGCTGCCGGTGTGCCGATGATTGTGGCGATCAATAAGATTGATCTGCCCACGGCAAACCCTGATCGGATCAAACAGCAGTTGGCAAACGTTGGGGTGATTGTTGAAGAGTACGGCGGAAATGTGCCTTGTGTTCACGTTTCGGCACGTCAGAAAATCAATATTGACGGTCTGCTAGAGATGATCTTGCTGGTTGCCGATCTCGAAGATCTGCGTGCTAATCCAAATGCTCCCGCTGTGGGCACTATCGTTGAGGCCAAACTCGATAAAAGCCGTGGCCCGGTAGCAACGGTCTTGATCCAGAATGGAACGCTCCATCTGGAGGATAACGTCCTGGTGGGGTGCGTAGCCGGTAAGATCAAGTCGATGTTCAGTGATAGTGGAAAACGTCTGCGCCATGCCGAACCGTCTACACCGGTAGAGATTGTTGGTCTGGAAGGTGTGCCACAGGCTGGTGATATTTTGCAGGTCATGGATGACCTGGTTGTAGCCCGTGAAATCGCTCTGCAACGTCAACGCCAGCAACGGGCAGAGGTTATGGCCGCCGCTGCGCGCGGTACCAGCCTCGAAGAGTTGTTCGGCAAGGTGAAACAGGGTCAGGTGAAAGAGTTGAACCTGATCCTGAAAGCCGATGTCCAGGGTTCGCTCGATGCTATTGCCCATTTGATCGAGCAGTTGAACCAGTCGCAGCAGGCCGTACAGACCCGCATCATCCATCGCGGCGTAGGAGCAATTACTGAGGGTGATGTCAACCTGGCCCTGGCCAGTCACGCGATCATCATCGGCTTTAATGCGCGCCCCGACCCGGCAGCGCGTCGCCACGCCGAGCAGCACGGGATCGATATTCGCTTCTACAATATCATCTATCAGTTGCAGGATGATCTGAAGAAGGCAATGGCCGGTATGCTGGCCCCCACCGTCAAAGAGGTGGTCGAAGGCTATGCCGAGGTGCGCAATACCTTCCGCTTGCCAACCCGTGAAGTCGTCGCCGGTGTTTTCGTTTCCGATGGTAAGATCACCCGTACCGGTCAGAATGTGCGCGTGCTACGGCGAGGCGTGGTGATCCACGACGGTAAAATCTCGTCACTCAAACGGTTTAAAGATGATGTGCGCGAGGTGACTGCCGGCTACGAGTGCGGTCTCATTGTTGAGGGCTTCAACGATATCGAAGTCGGTGATGCTCTTGAGTTCTACCGCCAGGAGACAGTTGCCGCCTCGTTGTAGGTGCGATAATCGGCAAGATGTTTGCCCGCCTCTGACGCACGCCTCGCGTGGGGTGTGCGTCAGAGTGACTTGCTGCCTGTAACGACAGAATCATGACTGGCAATCTCCTACCATTCGTGATACCCTGAAAAGAGTATCTGTCGAACCAAAGGCAATCCCTGGCGATTTGCATGCCCGGACTCACCAGGGTGGCTAGAAAGAGAAGAGTCATATGGCAAAACACCGCTTGCAACAGGTTGCCGATACTATGCAACGTGTGCTTGGTGATGTCATACAGAAAGAGTTAAAAGATCCGCGGGTTGGTTTTGCAACAGTAACCGGCGTTGAGGTCAGCGCCGATCTGCAACACGCAAAGGTGCGCATTTCGGTTATGGGTTCACCAGAAGAGCGGGAAGCGGCAATGGCTGCGTTACAGCGCGCACGAGGCTTTTTGCGCAAACGAGTGGCCGAGGAGATGAGTTATATGCGCTTTGTTCCTGAATTGCACCTGATTCAGGATACCTCTCTCGACTACACGATGCATATGGACGAAGTATTCCGCGCTATTCAACACGAGCGGTTAGTCAATCCGCCCAAACTTGACGATGAACAGTAATCTCGTTCCGTTCGATCCCTATTACAAGAAGCGGATCACGTATGTATGGCGTGGTCAGCAGTTTGCATTCGATGTGGCGCATACGATCTTCTCTTCGTTTCAGATCGATGAAGGGACTGATTTACTGCTGCGTCTGATCGAACCAGCATTTCCGGAACCACAGCGTATTCTCGATGTGGGTTGCGGTTGCGGGGTCATCGGGATTTGCCTTGCTCGTCGCTTTCCGCAGGCTGATGTGACTCTGGTCGATAAAGACCTGCTTGCCGTGCGCTACGCTCGTCATAATGCCGAATTGAACGCCACAGCGAATGTAACCGTCCTTGGCAGCGTCGGTTTGAGCGAGGCTCCTCCCGGCCCATACGATTTGATTGTCTCGAACATTCCGGCTAAGATTGGTGACTACGCTATCGAACATGAGTTTATTCTGGAACCGTTGCGCCATTTACGTCCCGGCGGTGAGTATTGGTTTGTTGTTGTGAGCGGCCTCAACCATCTGATACCCCGCCTTGGGCCGCGCCACAATCTGCGTCTCAAAGAGATCAAGAAGCGGGCTGGTCATTCGGTGTACCGCATTATCGCGCCAGCAGCTACGGTACCAACAGGATGCTTATGATCTACACCGATCCCCGGCAAGCGGTCGAACCGATCCGGTCACTGCTGGAACAGGCTCAACGGATTCTGGTGCTGAGCCACGTGAATCCTGATGGTGATGCGATTGGATCAATGTTGGCGACCATGCACGTCTTGCGTGCATTGGGTAAAGAAGCGATTACAGTCGCTTCCTCTCCGCCGATTGACTACTGTGCTGTTTTGCCCGGTTTTACCGATCTGCTCGTGTATCAATCCGGTACCACGTTACCGCCCTGCGATCTGATCTGGATGGTTGATGTGGCCCATCTCTCACGCGCCGGCCTGATCTACGATGAGCATGCGGCGTTTCTCAACAATCGGCCACTCATCATTGTTGATCACCATGCCACCAATGACGGCGGTGGCACGGTGAGTCTCATTCAGCCGCAGGTCCCTTCCTGCGCTGAGGTCTTACTCGATCTGTTTACCGCACTCGCCTGGCCGATCTCGGCTGACGTAGCAACATGCCTCTACCTGGGTATGCTCACCGACACGCAGAGCTTTCAAACACCAAATGTTGCTCCGGCAACGATGCGTCGGGCTGCAATGTTGCTGGAAGCCGGTGCTGCCAAACAACCGGTCATCGATGCTGTCTTCTTTTCGATTCCACCGTCTACCCTGCGTTTGACCGGTATGGCAATGGCGCAGCTCCAGCAGGAAGATGGTATCTTCTGGACGGTCGTTTCCCAAGAGATGTTGCAGGCAGCGAATGCTGATGAGTCGGCAACCGATGATACGGTCTCCCGCCTCCAACGAGTGGCCGGCATGCGGGCCTGTGCCCTCTTTCGTGAACGTCCTGATGGGACGGTAAAGATCAGTTTGCGTTCGGTACCGGGTGTTGACGTGGCGGCAGTTGCTCAGCGTTGGGGTGGTGGTGGTCACCGCCAGGCTGCGGGGGCAACGTTGACCATGAGCCTCACCGCGGCAGTGGATGCAGTCCTTCCCGCCCTACGCGAAGCTGTACATGGGAAGCAATGACAGCATTAACAGGATTTCTGGTTGTCGATAAACCGGCTGGTCTGACATCGCACGATGTGGTGGCCCGCGTGCGCCGACTGGCAGGGCGGGCGGTAAAGGTTGGCCACGCCGGTACCCTCGATCCGGCAGCAACGGGTGTATTACCCGTTGCTCTTGGCAGTGCGACCCGCCTGATTGATCAGTTGGTCGATGCCCGGAAGGGCTACCGTGGCGTCGTGCGCCTCGGTGTGCAGACAACGACCGATGATGCCGAGGGTGAACCGGTAGCAACCCTGCCGGTACTGGCATTCACGATTACGGAAATCGCCGCTGTTCTGGCCCGGTTTCGGGGTGACATTCTCCAACAACCTCCCACCTTTTCGGCCTTGCATGTCGCCGGTCAGCGCGCCTATGCTCTGGCCCGCGCCGGTGATCAGGTGACGCTAGCGCCGCGCCTCGTGCGGATTGAACGCCTGGAGCTGCTTGATTGGGTGTTACCCGATCTCACCATCGAGGTTGAATGCGGTAAAGGTGTCTACATTCGCGCACTGGCCCGCGACATTGGCGCTGCCCTTGGCTGCGGTGGGCATCTGGTCTCATTACAGCGTACCTTCGTCGGCCCCTTTCGTCTCGCACAGGCGGTACCACTGGCAACCTTGACTGATCAGTCGTGCTTACTCAACTATCTCCTGCCGCCAGAAACGGTTCTGCAAGACTGGCCCCTCGTCCAGGTTGATGCCAATGATGCCAGCCGACTACGTCATGGAGTGGTCATTACGGCAACCGAACCCGACGCACCGCATGCACGGGCACACGATCCGGACGGTAAGCTCATCGCACTTCTCAAACGTGATGGTGACAACTGGCGACCGGTAAAGGTGTTGGGGTGAATATCCGAAACAATCCATAAGTGCGAACGCCTATCCTGCAAGGTACCTGCAACTGATACAAGCCAAAGCCTATGAAAGCCACTATGCGCCTCTACTACGACGATTCCTACCTGACAACGTTCAACGCGCAGGTGGTAGCCACGACCGAACATCAAGGGCTGCCTGCGGTCGCCCTCGATCAGAGCGCCTTCTACCCGGAGGGTGGTGGTCAATCCGCCGATCATGGCTGGCTATCCGCCGTCGCCGATCTTGACCGGCGCTGGCCGGTAATTGACGTGCAAAGTGACAACGGCGTTGTCTGGCATATCCTGGCGACCGGCGCTCAGCTTCCCGAACCGGGAACTGTCGTCACCGGTCGGATCAACTGGGAACGCCGCTTCGACCACATGCAACAACACTGTGGTCAGCACATCCTCACCGCAGCCTTCATTGCGACGTGCAATGCGCCGACCGTCTCCTTTCATCTGAGTGAGCGCAGCGTCACCATTGATCTCAGCATCGGCGAACTCAGCCTGGATCAGGTACAGGCTGCCGAAGCCTGGGCCAATCGTGCCGTGTGGGCAAACCTACCGATCCATGCCCGCTTCGTATCGCCGACCGAACTGGCTCAGATCCCGCTGCGCAAACCACCAACCGTCAGCGACGCAGTGCGCGTAGTCAGCATTGGCGACATCGATCACTCAGCGTGCGGTGGTACCCATCCGGCCCGCAGTGGTGAAGTCGGCGCGATTGCCGTTCTGGGGTGGGGGCGACAACGTGGCCTGATCCGGGTCGAGTTTGTGTGTGGGAATCGCGTCATTACCGCCCTTCACGAACGGGATATTGCTGTGCGGACGGCTGCCGCAGCGTTGAGCGTGGGTTGGGCAGAACTTCCGCAGACCGTCAATCGCTTGCAAGAGGCCCAGCAATCGCTCCAACGCGAACTGCGCCAGACCCAGCGCGAACTTGACGCACTGCGGGCAGCGCATTGGTATGCGCAGACCCCACCCGTCAACGGGCGGCGTATCGTGACCGCCACCCTTCCCGCTGCCGACGCCGAGCGCCTGCGCACCATTGCCGGCTTTATCGCTGAACTGCCGGGTGGCATTGCCATCATCGCCGGCGGCAGCGAACGACCGCAGATCGTCGTTGCCTGCGCCGAAGACAGTGGCAGCGATGCCCGGCAAATCCTGGCCGCCGGGATGGCAGTCCTCGGTGGACGTGGCGGTGGCAATGCCCGCCTTGCCCAGGGCGGCGGCGGCTTACCCGATGCCCTGGCCGTGGCAATCGCAGCGATGATCAAGCGTGCGGGGGCATCTGAATAGGGCACGCGGATTGGCGCGGATCATCCGCGTTTATCCGCGTCAACCCGCATCTACCCGTGTTCCCCACAAACAGGGCACGCGGATGAACGCGGATTTAGCGGATTGGCGCGGATCATCCGCGAGCATCCGCGTCAACCCGC
>NZ_DAOUBI010000246.1:0-20620 GCF_034432675.1 Chloroflexus sp.
TTACAAGCAGTTATCTCATTCATTCTTGACCGTCTCTAAGATCGTAGCGAGCAACTCCAGCATCTCCGTGACCAGTAGGGTCAACGACGTACCACGCACCGGATCATGAGCACGGCTGCTGCGGCAGCATGGCTGCCGCACTTCAAACGCTGCGACACGGGCATAACGAGCGGGTAAGGCAACCAATTCAGCGCAAGATGGTACGACCGGAGCTTCGCTCTGCCAACAGGCCAGGAGCCGGGTAGACGGTCGTTGACGATCGGCAAGCGTTCAGACGCCTGGACGACAGTCTGGACGCACAACAGCTTTTTTTGAAATGAGTTCTAGTTTGCGCACGTGGTTACTGCGTCACCCTCTCTGCCGCTGCCCGATCCAGCATCCAATAGATCGTCCCTGCTGCCGGATTAATCAGGCGCGTTGGTTGTGCCATTGCGTCACCGGTATCGGCCAGCGCGGCTGCCACGGCTGCTGCCTTGTCGGCACCGCTGACCACAAATACCACTGCGCGTGTCGTATTCAATGCGGCTGGCGTTAAACTCAGACGCAATGGTGGTGGTTTCGGTGCATCGGGCACAACCACAGTCAAGGCGCCGGTAGGAATTGCCGTCAGAACCGGATGCCGGGGAAACAGCGATGCAGTGTGTCCATCCGGCCCCATGCCGAGCAATGCTACGTCAATCTGGCCGCCATGCGCTGTCAGTAACGCTGTTAACTGCTGCTGATAAATGGTGGCTGCCTGTTGCGGATCACGATAGTAGGTCGGCACCGGAAAAACCTGATCGGCCTGTACGGGCACGTGATCGAGAAACGTCTGCCGTGTCGCACGATAATTGTTCTCGTTGTCATCGAACGGTACATACCGTTCATCGGCAAATACGATACTCACCATGCTCCAGTCAATCTGTTCGCGCAACGGTGCATTCGCGAGCAATGGATACAGACGCGAGGTCAGGCTTCCTCCCGAAAGCGCAATGAGTGCCTGCCCACGATCATCAATTGCGGATCGAATCTGATCAGCAACAAATGTCGCTGCCATCCGGTACAGCTCATCGGCGTGCTCGTAGACCCGAATCGATTGCTGTTCATTCATGGAAGTGTCCTGAACTGGTACTGTATGCTATCAACAGGTGTTGAAAGCGTAGCAATGAGAAACCAGATATTCCCTGTGCGTCCACTGCGCTCTGATCTGGACAGGTATAGGGCAGGTATACGCTCGTCCACATCGATAGCCGATTGAATACCACGTAGATCAGCTTACCACACCAGCAGCCAGCATACGCCGGGTCTCTTCAGCATCCGTCTCGTGCGGTAACCCCCGCGCATAGCGATCACACGCGCTCCACGCACAACTCAACAGGCACAGCAGATGGAGTCGCTTGCTTTCCGCCACGCTCAACGCTCCAGCACTGCAATAGCCCTCATACAGACCTTCACGCCAGGCTGCCGGTAAATGGGCACACAACCCGAATGCTAGATCAAACAAGCCGTCACCACTAACGAACCAACCAGGTTCCTCAAACGCCTCAAGATGTACGTGCTGACCGCCGACTGTACAGCGCACGGCGTGTGGGCCAAAGTTCCCATGTATCAGCACCGGCGATGGGCAATCAAGGCGTGGATCGTGCAGAACTGCCTGTAATGCCTGTACCTCTTCCGGGCTAAAGATCAACTGTGGTGTCGGCAACCCGGCCAAACGCTGCCCGATAGCTATCAAAACGTGTCGCCAGCTCAGACGTGGCCAGCGACCACTGATGGTTGGCCGGCCAAAACCCGGCATTTGTTGCCGGTGCAAGCGACGGAGTGCGCGTCCGGCCTGGCGGGCAAGACTATGCAACAGATGTTCATCATCAAGATCGGCAGCAGTTTTACCGGCTACAAAACTCTCCAGCGTGTAGGCAAACGGCACAAAGGCTTTACTCAAATCACGCTGGATAAGGCGTGCTCCCGGCAGACCTCCTGCTGCCAGGCCGCGTAAAAATGTGACATGAGCCGATAAATTATCTTCAGGTGCTACCCGCAGGATGACATGCTCGCCCGGCAAGGTCAGCCGTACCAACAGATGGCGGTCGGTCTGCCGGTAGAGTGCGGCAGCCTGGGGACGCAGGTTGAGCGCCCGTACCACCATTGCCGTATAATCTCCCAGCCTGCTCAGGCTACGCTGCCAGGCTTCGCTAAGTTCGGTCGCCGCCGGCGAAACGGTATGATTGAGATGACGAAAATCGCTGACGATCATGGTGTCAAAGGCGCAAGCGCCGGTAAACTAAAGCGTGCCGCTCGCCCACTCAGGCGATCAACAATCCAGACACTCCCATCAGTCGCAACGACAATGCCACTCGGACTGGCGATTGGCACACTATCACTTCCAACCCCAGTCCACCGCAGCAATGGTTCACCGGCAGCGTTTGCCGTTAGCACGTGCTGACGGGACGGTACCGCAATGTAGACAGTTCCCTCCGGGCTAACAGCCAGCATCGGATCATCATAGGTATTGGCCTGCCAGCCCGGCACCGGCCACGTTGCCAGTGGGATCGGATCAATGCGACCATCAGCACCACGACCAAACACCTGCACCCGACCGTTCCAGGTATCGGCCACGTAGAGATTACCTGCCGCATCGAACGCCAGACTGGTTGGCTCGTTGAATTGACCCGGTGCACTCCCGGCACCACCGAACTGATAGAGGAACTGTCCATTACTGTCGGTAACGACGATCCGTTTGTTGCCAGTATCGGCAATGTAAACATTATCCGCCACATCAACCGCGATCCCACGTGGCCCAAAAAAGCCGAGTGGTGCTGCTGCATTGCGGGCTGGATCGCCCTCGGTGATCGTTGCCCGCCGACCATCACCGAGAGCCATATCACCGCTCCCCCAGCTCGCTATTGGGCGCAGATCGGCACTGTATTTGACGACCCGCGCATTCCAGGTATCGGCAATGTAAAGATTGCCCTGACTATCGAAAGCCAGTCCTCGCGGTTCGTAGAACTGATCCAGACCGTTGCCCTGGCTACCAAAATTACGAACCAGTGTACCATCGGGGGCAAAGACTTCAATGCGGTGGTTGTAGGTATCGGCCACATAGATCTGCCCCTGTTGGTCAATAGCAATCCCTGTCGCACCACTTCCACCGCCTGACAATCTAATCTCGTTCAAGGCCGCTAACCGCAGTTCGGGCGCTGCGGTAACAGTCGTTATTTGAGCCGTCCCGCCTGCCAAATCGCGTCGTAGCCACACCTCGACCTCACGGCCACTGAGGATCAACGGCTCCGGCAACTGACGGAAGAGCAGATAACGGCCCAGGGTCGGCCAGTTTTCGCGTTGGAACGGCCAGAGCAGCACATCAAATGGCCCGTGCAATTCATCACTCAAGTCACGGCCACAATCGGCCCGGGCAGCGGCTGCCGACCAGGTACTGTAGTAGAAGCGCTTATACCCCGGACTCTGCGGTGAACACTTGTTACCTTCGGGAAACCACCAGTTGAAGACCCCTGCCTGCCCGTAAGGTTGAACATACGACTCGCGCAGAATATCGCGCAGCCGATCCGTGACGAAGGGGCGGTACAGCATCACAATAGGGGCCAGATCACGATTACCGTCGGGCATTGTCACCGTTAATTGATCTACCGACGGCACCCGCCCCAGCTCACTTCCGTTCACCCAGGATATGTTCTTGAAGTCGCGCAGATACCACTGCAAAGGCCAGGCCAGCGAACCTTCTGCGCTCCTGTCACCACCATCCAGAATGAGTGGCATAGTCAAACCACCGGTGGGGTCTTGTGGCCCCCGGTTACCACGGGTCAGATTAATCGCCAGCTCACGAATATCGGCAGCATAGCGCGGTACATCAGGCGCGGTTTGGGTGTAAATGAGTGGTTCAACCGGGACATCGGGATGATCATATACCACCAGCCACGTGGCCCGGATCATATACGCCGCCAGCAGTAACGAGACCGTGATCCCCAATGCTGCACTAACCGGACGTATCCCCAATCGCCCTATCAGCGAAAGCAACGCATAGATCAGACCAAACACTATCAGGAGTGGAACAATTGCCTGTAAGATTGCTGTCTGCCCACCTGTACTCAAGCGCCAGAAGGCGACCCCAATAGCTACGCCAAGCAGAACCACTGTTAATGGTACGAGCCATATCTGGGCATCAGGGCGCTCGCGCCGGATAACATCAATGAAACGGCCACAAACCCACGCCGCGAGCAGATTACCAGGCAGGGACATATGAACAACCAGCCACGGCATCTTTTCGCCTGCCCACGAGAAGATGATTATGGCGGTAAAAAACCAGAAAACGACCAGAAGGGGGTAGAGCGGCCATGGTGCCATTGCTTTCAGGCGTGCTGACTCATCAACATCGGCCAGATCACTCGCCTCGGCATCGGGCGCAGATGACACCGCTTGCCGCTTGATCTGCCAGCGCCGTATCACCGCGACGATCATCGCTCCCACCACCCCCAGTCCACTGAAGACGGCCAGTGGTTCATATAGCGGCAACAGCATCAGATAGTAGTACCAGGGCTGATCACCACGGGCGTATTCTTGCTGGCTACCCAGCCAGTAGATAAGACCGGCCGTAATACCGTCAATCGCCCCCGGCAGATAGGTAAAGAAACTGGTATACAGCACCAGGTATATGCCACCCAAAATCGCCAGTGCCGTCCATAATGTGTTGCGTTCAGTTTGCCACAACGCACGCAGACGCGACGTCAATACCGGTTCTGGCGGCCAGAGACGCTGACAGAGCCAGGCCAGCACCAGCGCCGAAGCAATCAGAAAGGCCTTCTCGCCAACGTATAAACCACGACCAAAAGGCAATGGTGGATTGATGATCATCAGCGCCACACACAAACCGATGACCACCAGCAACACAATATTCAGATAGCGCGCAAAACGGCTCTCAGCCAGTAGTCGCATCAATACGAAAACACCGAAGATGAACAGCAGAATGTAGTAGAGTTCGTGAGTAGCAATTGCCAGCGCTAACCCTACCGCGACCAGATACAACCACTGCGCTCTTCCGGTATCGATCCAGCGCAATGTGCCGATCACCATCCACAGTTCCCACAGTACCATCAGCCCATCGTGGCGGGCAAACCGGGTGTAGTAGAGGAGTGACGGCGAAAAACCAAGGAGAAGAGCGGCAATGAGCGCCCCGCCTCGCCCCAGATACGGACGCAACCACCAGGCCGATGCGACCAGACCAATCCCGGCAAGCGCCATTGGCAAACGAGCCTGCGCATCGCCGTCACCAAACAAAAAATAGGCTAGTGCAGTCAGAAAGTAGAGTGATGGACCATGGTAAACCGGATCGTAGCAATAGGTCTCGTGGTACAAACCACCACGGGCATTACCATTTTCGTCAAGACCATTCCAGCACGAAAATGACCCTGCCCCGGTATACAGCCGCCAGCTCGACCAAGCGTGGATCGACTCATCGTGGTGCAACGCCATGCGATCCAGTCCCCACAGGTGGGCCATAATACTGGCGATGATAATCAATGTATACGCTGCCGTCTCCCAATTCAGCCAGCCGGCTCGTAAGCGCCGGCTGAGCAGGCTTTCGGTTGCGAAGGTCTGTGTTGCCATAGTGATCCGTGCTGTGAGTTGTTACCTACTCTCCCATCCGCAGTGATCCACCAAGTCCGATCCCAATCTGGCGTGCCAGTTCTGGCCGTACCGCAACGACAAAATCGGTTGAGCCAAGCCCAGCCGGTGGCTGCCGGAACATCAGATATTTCCATAGCTGGGCTGCCGTTTCATAGTCGAGTGGATTGCGCAACAGCCGTTCGAGCAGCGAACTACCGGTACCATTGACACGATACGTCTGATCTTCGGGGAACCACCAGCGCAAGGGGTAGCGCTGCAAAACGAACCCTTGCAGATAGGTTCGATTTTCAGGATAGCGATCCAGATTCTCTTGCAAGATCAGTACCGCTTGAATATCAGCCGGTGGTGGGCCGTTCAGTCTGCCTCCCGCTACCGAAACTGCGCCCGGCCAGTCCCGCAGATACCAGAGCCAGACCGTCTCGTTGTCGTACATCATCGGCAGGCGCGTCCCCCCGGCCCGCCGCAAGGCAGCCTCTTCCAATCGTCGTACCACTCGCATCACATCGGGCGAGGTTTGCGTATACACCATCATCTCACGCGCAACATCTCCGGTCTGATATGCCAGCCGGACACTGCTACGCACGGTATATAGGCCAATCGCTACTATCAGGCAGATGGTCGTCAGTGCGGCGGCGACAGTCCATCCCCAACGCAGCGCACTCCCAACGATGAGAAGAATGACTAACGCCAGAATGAAGAGCAAGACCATCCAGGGTTGAATGGGTGATGTTGGGCCGGCAGCGACCGTAATCGAGAGCAGCAGAAAACCCAGGCAGCTGATCAAACCGAGCAATAGACCAAAGCTAAACAACGATCCCCTGGGAAGACCCAACCATCCCGCGCGATTGTCCGTGAGCCAATGCCTGGTCTCTGCGGAAAGCGGTGCCAGATCACCGGCCCCTGACGTACGGGTCTCAACGTCCGATCCGGCAGTGACTTCGACCGGTGTGGCCAGCTCATCCCATATCTGATGCCAGTATGCCACCTGCTGCTGAGCCATTTCAACGATTCTGGTCGATCCCCAGGCCAGCAAGAGGGTGAGCGGAAGCGTCAGATGAATGGTAAGCCACGGCATCTTCTCGCCAGCCCAGGTGTAAATGGCGAAGGCAGCGACTGACCACCAGGCAATCAAACCGACAGCAAACGCCTCTGGGCGGCGCTGCCGTACCGCCTGGACGGCGAGCGGTAAGCCGATCAGCATTCCCAATACCAGCAACGGCTCGTAGATCGCAAGAATAACTGCATAGTAGTGAGCCGGCTGACTGCCGCGCTGCACGTTGTGCTGGGCCAACCAGTACAGGAGCGAACCGGCCACCCCCGAAATCAGCCCCAACAGGTTGGTCAGAAGGGCAGTGAATAGCAATGTATAAATGGCAGCAAAAATAATCAGGGCAACCTGCCAGCGCCGATCAGCAACCAGACTGCGGCAGAGAAGCGCTGCCGGTTCGCCCCGCATCAGTGATCGTTCCCACGGCGTCGTACCTGTGGCATCACGGCGGAACCAGATGAGCCAGACGAACACTGCCAGCATGGTGAGTGACAACACCAGCCCACTCAGAATCGCCGGATGGTTCACAAAGCGACCAATATCCGCCAGATAGCGCAGCCCATTCTCCCAGACACTCCGCCCACCATCATTGTCAGCGCGATTGCGCACCAGCAGCGCGTAACCATTATCTTCTGTTTCGAGCGGAGGCCAGCCGAAGAGTGGGCCGGGCTGGGCAACTTCAATCGCCCCATTCGCATCACGGCGTGCATGATGTGCCCCGTCAACCACCGCTGTACCGGGAAGAACAAAGATCAGCAGGGCCAGCATCACGCCTAGGCCAGCAAGTAAGGCGATGCCGGGCCGATACACCTGCCAGCAGAAGAGCATCACCAGCGGCACAGCAAAGATCAAGATGTAAAGATATGTGGTCTCCTGATTGGTCAGCATCAGGGCGAGGGCAGTGATCCCCAGGTACAGCCAGCGTGGCCGCGGATCGGCGGCGTAACGCACAATCGCCACAAACACCAGCACTTCACAGACAACCGAGTAGATGTCGTGACGAAAAAAGCGCCCGACGTAGAGCGCCACCGGTGAGATCAACAGATACAGACTGGCAACTAAGGCTGCCCGCCGCCCAATGATCGGGCGGAGCAATATCGGACTCAAGGTCAGCGCAATACTGAACAGGGCTGCACTCAGCCGGGCCGTTGTATCATTATCGCCAAACAGGAAAAAAAACAGCGCCCCCAAGAAATAGAGGAGTGGGCCGTGCAAGAGCGGATCGTGCATATAGCCGCGCCCGCTAAAAAGAAACCACGAGTACGCCGCATGCAACGTCTCGTCGTGGTGCAATGCGCGATCACCCAAGGCCCACAACCGACTCACAATTGTCAGCACGACAATGACCGCGTAGCAAAGCTGTTCTACTGTTGGAGTCCAGCGCCGTTCAACGATCTCTGCAATTGACATAGATTCCAGTGCATTGCGAAGTACACCGCATAAATCGCAGGCATTGTACACGAACGAACGGCGTAGAGCAAGCCTCGGCCTCAAATATTCAGTACGGGAAGAAATCCTCCGGCATTAATCTGGTATCGCTAAGCAATGCTATCAGCCGTTGTCCATTACGTCGCACCTGGCTAATCCGTGCCCCAAGGTAACGCTCCTGTTTCCGCCAGTACACCAGATCGTCAACCCGAAGATCGATATGCTCTGGTCGCAAATAGCCACCGGTGCAATCAATAACTATCTGCTGCTCGGTCAATTCATCAACCGGTAAATCGGTATAGCGTCGTCCATACCCACGACGAATCACCAGAATTGTACGAAGTGAAGGTTGTGACATAACCAACGTATGTTTCCAATCAAACCCAACGTCCTGCTGGTTACTATAACCAGGCTAACTTCATCTCTCTACCAAAGCTCTTCATCAGCAGCCTGCCGATTCAGGCAGCGTGGTGTAACGTGTCAAAACGCTACTTTCATACTGGCATGATCAGGCATCGTCTTCTCCGCAACCCTGTCAATGTTCAAGAGACTTGCACCATCATACCGCAGGTTGCTGCTACACGAAATAACGCTAACCAATCCGCAGCCATGCAAAGAGAGCCAACCCCACCAAACGCATCGCTCCGGCTATCAGCAGCACGGTGACAATACCGATGGCGTCGGCGAGTGAGGTGGCGATTAAGGGCATCATGAAGAGTGCCAGGTTTTGCAACGTCTGGAAGAGGCCAACGTAGGTAGCCTGTTGCCCGGCAGGGATCGTGCTCAAGACCAGATCAAAGTTCACCAGGTCATTCCCGGCCACACAAAAATTGACCAGTCCGGCCAGCAGTGCCAGCAACCAGGGCGCTTCAGTGATCGCCAGTCCAAAGGGGTAGAGGGCCATGCCGAGACTGCTGGCCAGCAAAACGCCTCTATTCCCCAACCGGGGCACACCGGCAGACCAGACCGCATATGCGATTAGTAGCACACCATTCCCAATCGTGCTAATCAAACCGATCCAGGCGTCGTTCAGCCCGGCTTCACGCACATAATAAAGTGGGATCAGCGGAATAGCCATTGCCATCCCACCCCGAAAGACAAATGCACTTAAGGCGTAGCGAACAAATGCCGGTGGTGCCTGCCGTAAAGCGAGCAGTAATGCGCCTTTCTTATCACTATCAGGTGCTGGCTTCCGTTCAGGCAACAGGATTGCCCGCGAAAAGAAAAAGCTCAGCAGGCCACCAACGACCGATCCGATGAAGACCACCTGATAATTGAGCGGAAAGGGGAACAATTCAAGCACCGTACCAATAATAGCAACCGTGACAGCAGTGGCAAGACCGAGACTCGACCAGCGCATACTCATCAGTGCGTAGCGACGCTGTGGCCCGGCTACACCACCCATCACAATAGTGAAGGCAACGTTGACAAAGGTCGAAGGAATGGTCACCAGCGCCCAGATGATAATAATCGTCCACGGCACCGCCTCAAGCGGCAAGAAGAAAGGCAGACAGCCAAACACCGCATACGAAGCTAACACCCAGAACCGCATGCCCGAATACCAGATGACGATGTTGCGTTGTCGTTCGAGAAAGCGCCCGATGGGCAGTGCAAACAACGCACCTGCCAGCGCCGGCAGTGAGGTAATCAAACCGACCAGCAGACTTGACGCCCCCAAACGAGCCAGAAACACCGGCAGGAAAACGCTAACCCCCGTAACAATACCGACCCCAATCCCATCGATAAGAACGTTCCGCACATTCCGCTCGGTTACATCGGTCGGATGCAGGAGTGCACGCAGCTCGGCGCGCGAAATGAGTGGTCGCATGGTGAACTGCCTTTGATCGGCCCGCACGCATTACGAGCGATCTCTCATCGGGGCGAAAATCAGTGCGCGGCCAATTGGCCGCGCAAAAGAAGTGGTGGGCGATACTGGACTCGAACCAGTGACCTCATCGGTGTGAACGATGCGCTCTAACCAACTGAGCTAATCGCCCGTGTTCTGACGAAGAGTATAGCACATTTGGCCGGTTTGTGCAAATGAATGATACCTACTATACTATTGCTAAGTCATTGCTTGCGTTTGTGCGTTATCCCATAATTCTTGCTTGCCGGTATCACATTCGCACCTGTCTCTGGTCGACAGGTGCCATGTTAACAGTTATTGTTATGACAGTTCCATCAACCATATCTGAAACGCAATCCCTGGCTGAAGCACGTTACTTCAATCGCGAATTGAGTCTGATCGAGTTCAATCGTCGCGTGCTTGAAGAGGCGATGGATGCACGCAATCCCTTGCTTGAGCGCGTGAAGTTTCTGGCAATTTTTGCCTCCAATCTTGATGAGTTTTTCATGATTCGCGTCAGTGGGATAAAGCAACAAATTCGTGCCGGTGTTCAAAAGCGTTCACCCGATGGTCAAACGCCGGCAGAGCAGCTCAGTGCAATTCGCCGCATTTTGATCCCTCTCCTTGAACAGGAACGCAAGCTTTTGCTCTATGACTTGCTTCCCGCCCTGCAAGAACAAGGGATTGCGATTCTCAATACGGCCACCCTCAACGATGATCAGCGAGCCTGGGTAGCCGATTACTTTCGACGGCAGGTGTTTCCCGTCTTAACTCCACTCGCGTTTGATTCGAGCCGCCCCTTCCCGTTTATCTCGAATCTGAGCCTCAATCTCGCAGTGGTGATTCGCGATCAGGCAAAGGGCGAACTCTTTGCCCGCATTAAGGTACCTGAAGTCTTGCCACGTTTGATCCCACTCCCATCGGAGTTGTGTCCACCTGTCGGCGATCTGCCCACCAGCCGCTGCCATTGCTTTGTCTGGCTCGAACAGGTGATCGCCGAACACATTGATCAACTGTTTCCGGGGATGAATGTGGTGGAAGTGTACCCCTTTCGGGTCACCCGCAACGCTGATGTTGAGATTGAGGAGGACGAAGCCGACGATCTGCTGGCTACGATTGAACAGGGGTTGCGGCAGCGCCGGTTCGGCGAGGTGGTGCGTCTGGCGGTTGATGATGCTATGCCCGACCGCATCTGCCGCTTACTGGCAGCCAATCTCAAGGTCGGTACCGAAGATATTTACACCGTGCGTGGGCCGCTCGGTCTCAGCGATCTGATGCAGCTTACTCAGATCGACCGCCCAGACCTGAAAGATCCACCGTATGTTCCCCGCCTACCGGCAGTGTTGAAAAATACGCCAAATCTCTTTGAAGCGATTAAGAAGCAAGATATTCTGCTGCACCATCCGTACCACTCATTTACCCCGATCATTGATTTTATTCAGGCGGCAGCCGAAGACCCGCAGGTGCTGGCGATCAAGCAAACCCTGTATCGAGTCGGTCGCAATTCGCCCATTGTGCAGGCATTGATGCACGCTCGCGAGCAGGGTAAGCAGGTAACCGTCGTTGTCGAACTCAAAGCCCGTTTCGATGAAGAGAACAATATCATCTGGGCACGGGCGATGGAACGTGCCGGCGTCCACGTCGTGTATGGTCTGGTTGGGCTGAAGGTACATGCCAAGCTGGCGATGGTAGTTCGGCAGGAAACTGACGGCATTCGGTGTTATGTTCATCTCGGTACCGGCAACTACAACGCGGCAACCGCCCGTACCTACACCGACCTGGGTCTGCTTACCTGTCGGCCTGAAATTGCGGCAGATGTGGTTGATCTCTTCAACTACCTGACTGCGTATAGCCGGCAGAAGGAATATCGAACTTTGCTGGTAGCACCGGTGAACTTGCGTCGCCGTCTCACCGAATTGATCGAAGAGGAGATTGCCCTCCACCGCTTACACGGGAATGGGCGGCTTATCTTCAAGATGAATGCGCTGGTTGATCCCAAAATTATCGATGCGCTGTATGCTGCCTCGCAGGCCGGTGTTCAGATCGATCTGATCGTGCGCGGGATGTGCTCGCTGCGGCCACAGGTGCCAGGGCTTTCTGAAACAATTCGCGTGCGGTCAATTGTTGGCCGGTATCTTGAACATAGTCGGATTTACTATTTTCACCACGGTGGCAAACCAAAGATCTATATCGGAAGTGCCGATTTGATGGAACGCAACCTTGATCGGCGCGTCGAAGAGCTATTTCCACTGGTTGATCCGGTAGCTATGCAGTACGTTACCGAGACGCTGCTCAGCACCTATCTCGCAGACAATCTGCGTGCCCGTGAGCTGCAACCCGACGGTCGCTATGTTCGGGTAACGCCTGATGACGCTGAGGTAATCGATAGTCAAGACCCGAAACGGATTATCCCTGGTTGTTAATCAATTCGGCTGATTGGTTGATGGCTCTCAGGCGTTGTTTGAGATCACGCGCTGCCAGCGTAAAGCCTCCATCGGCACCGTCAACAAAATGGATCTGGCGCCCCATACGCTCAAACACCAGACACGTGAGCATGACTTCAGGCGAGCGATGCGCACCGAATACGAGGTCCCCGGCGCTGAACCGAGAGTGTAGCAATGCTAACAACTGCTCGTGGCACTCTTCCGGACCAGAGATGATCATGCGCAAGGCGTCGTCGTATTTCCGGTAATCGGCGGCAGTCGTGACATGTTGGCGATACCGATCCCACCACGGATCTTCGCCGCGCAGGCGCTGTAACCAGCGGTAACCACGAACACCCAGGTTCATACCGTAGATTTGAGCCCAATATCGTAGCTGCGCCAGACGACCATCCCCTCCACGCAAGCGTGCTTCCGACCAGAGCGCACCGGGTCTGGCACTTGCCTGCATCATCGTGTAATGTAACGGATGATACGCCTGATCGCCACCATAAAGCTGTTCAATCGCTTCAATGATCGAACGATATACGGTCATTGAACTGGTTGGGTCTGAGCGAAGGTTTGCCTGGACAATCAGACACAATGCAGCTCCATGCGCCGGCGGAATGGTATCCCACCGACATTCAAGGCCACTCAAATTGGCGGCATCCGCATCACCGGGCTGGATTAAACACTCTTCAGCACAAGCCTCATCTTTGATCAACTGCTCGGCATAACTGATCCCACCGCCACTAAACACCGCCTGCGCCACATGCTGCGTCAGTGCCAGTCGCCCGACCAGCACCTGATAGCCGGCATTCGTGATTACGGTCACCGGCACCGCTCCAACCCGTAGCTCCAGGTTAAACGCCTGTTGCGAGAGTGCACTTACCGCGCTCAGGGCCTGCGCAGTCGTTTCAACCAGAATCGGTGGTACAGCAATTGACGCCCCGTCACCTCCAAACACAAACGGAACCTCTATCTCACCGGCAACATTCAGTGCGGCTGTAATTGTTGCCGCACCGATCATATTGACCTCCTTATACCGGCCTTCAGCGACAGCCCGTGTTGACCCCCGCACATCACAAATAAAGACTGTCCAGTCGGCAGGTAACGGCTGATAAGCCTTCAGATCGGCAATCTCACCGAATCTGCTCATCGTAGGGAGGCGGGCAAAGAAATCTATCGTCATTGTCTCTTTCCTGGCATCTTGTGATCAAACGTGGTACACTAAGCTTACCATGAATCGCTTAGCAGCAACGATTATGATCAGATTACGACTCTGGCTGATTGCACTTAGCGCTCTCTGTTTCTTCTTGAGCGGGAGCGTAGCTCTTGCTCAACCCACGTGGGTTGAGCAGAGGACAACCCACTTTTTGATTATTTACACTCCTGATGATGCGACGATTGCAGACAGGTATGCCCCTATTATTGATGATCTCTATAACGAGCTTAGCACCATTTTTGACTTCCGTCCGGTGACGCCGCTCACCTTACGACTGTATCCTAACAGTAATGCGTACTTCGCCGCCAATCCGGCGGCCCGCAACGTCCCAGGAGTGATTGCCCATGCCGATTTTCGGCGTCGTGAAGTCGTGGTGATTGTCGAACGAGCGCGATTACAGGATGAAGTCTCTCAGCTCAACAATCTACGCCACGAGTTGACCCATATCTTCGCTGCCGAATTGAGCGACGGCAAACTAAACGTGGGTTTGCAGGAAGGGATTGCGCAGTATATGGAGTTGCCGGGGCCGGATCGCGATGGTAAGCTGGCGATATTGCGTGCCCTCTGGCAACGGAATGAGTTGTGGTCATGGGCTGTGCTCGATGATCGAAATGCGATCTATGGTCAACCTGAACTGAGCTATCCACAGACCTGGTCAATCGTCACGTTTTTGATTGAGCGTGATGGTTTTGACCGGTTCCGGCAATTTCTTACCACTCTGGCTGAAAGCAGCGGCTACCGGTCGGCAATCACTGACGTGTACGGTGTCTCAACTACAACCCTCGAGGCCGAATGGCGCGCCTGGCTGCCCGGTTTTCTCCAGATCGAAGCCGACCAGATGCGAACGGCGAGCATTGATCTAGAGCCAGTACAACAGTTGATCGCGGCAGGTGATTACGAAGCGGCACTCCGTGAAGCAGAGCGGCTCAGGACAATTGCGGATGAAGAGACGCAACCGACCCTTGCTGCGCTACAGGCGCAAGCCCAAACCGGCTTGCGGGCCAATCAACTGACGGTAGCAGCTCGCACTGCATTGCTGCAAGGAGAATACGAGCAGGCAGAGCGGTTGATCGGGCAGGCAGAGCAGGCTTACCGCGAGATCGGGGATCAGCGGCAGATGACGATCCTTGCCGAATACCGGGCCCGCGTCGCACGTGGCTTACAGGCAAGTGAGACGTTACGCCGGGCAAGTGAACAGGCGCGCCAGCTAGATCTGGCCGGCGCCAGTGCCAACGCTGAAACGGCGGCTCGCGAGTTTGCCGCTCTCGGTGATGAAGTACGCCGCGACAACGCATTGGCCCTGCGTCGTAGTCTGGCTGCCCAGCAACGCACGATTGCTGTGGCTTTGCTCTTCCTCGGTGCGGCTGTTTTGTCCATTCGGTTGATCAGCCGCCAGCTTATGACACCTTCCCGACCGTGGTGATACATGGCAGATCAGGTGGTCATGGGGAACTAGAGACAGATCACGATACGGGTATCACAGACGTATCACCCGCTTTTCACAAAATGTAGCACCGGCATCAGCCTGGGCTACGTTGGGATCATCCTGTGAATGGAGCGTATGCGCCGGCAATGGATGCAATATCACATCTGAAAGACACAATGCACGGCACACGATCCAAGAGGTATCTGTTCACTACATCATGTACAGACGTGTGAACGGGCACATGCACCGTTCGTAGGGACGGGTAGAGGCAGGTTCAGAACCCACCCCTACCCGTTCGGCCGTATCACGCAAGTGATCCCCACAGATTGTTACGGCGGGGGCGGATAGTCACAGTTCACCGCATATCCGGTAATAGACAGTGATGCCTAGTATCACTCACGATTTGATATACATCGATAACATCCAAGCTCATCTGTGGCCTGATGGAAGCGTGCGCTCCCGGGGCGTTAGGGATGGATGTTGTTACCCTCCCTCTGCTGCTAGTCACCAGATTACCCTCGTACCTGCACCATATCAGCAGGCACCGGAAAATGCCGGCACAAATCGGCAACTTCGCCTGCGATCCGATTCAGGCGGGCTTCATCATCGGGGTACATCAACACCTCGCCGATCCAGGCCGCAATTTGAACCATCTCTGATTCGCGCATACCGCGGGTCGTTACCGCGGGTGTCCCGATCCGAATCCCACTCGTCTTCATTGGAGGTTGTGGATCATCGGGAATGGCATTTTTGTTGACCGTAATCGCCGCTTTATCAAGTGCGCGCTGTGCCTGTGCGCCGGTTAGGCCCGTACTGCGCAGATCGACCAGCATCAGATGATTATCAGTCCCACCGCTGACTAGGGTTAGCCCCTGCGCCATTAATCCCTCGGCCAACGCACGGGCATTGCGGCGGATTTGCGCCGCATACTGCCTGAACTCAGGCCGCAATGCCTCACCGAAAGCAACCGCCTTACCGGCGATCACGTGCATCAATGGCCCACCTTGCGTACCAGGGAAGACGCTTGAATTGAGCTGTTTCGCAAAATCATCACCCATCAAGATCAAACCGCCCCGTGGCCCGCGTAACGTCTTATGGGTAGTTGTGGTAATCACATGAGCGTGACCGACAGGTGATGGATGCTCACCGGCAACCACCAGACCGGCGATATGGGCAATATCGGCCATCAACAGGGCACCAACCTCATCGGCGATCTGACGCATCCGAGCAAAATCGATGATCCGCGGGTATGCACTTGCCCCCGACGTGATGAGCTTTGGCCGGATTGCCCGGGCTTTGCTTGCCAGATCGTCATAGTCGATCTGACCGGTTTGTGCGTCCACACCGTAGAAATGGACGTTGTACCACTTACCGGAGAAATTGACCGGGCTACCGTGCGTCAAATGCCCACCGTGATCCAGACGCATACCGAGAATGGTATCACCGGGCTGGAGCAGAGCCGTAAATACGGCGATATTGGCCTGCGCACCACTGTGCGGTTGAACGTTGGCGTGAGAGGTACCGAACAACTGACAAGCCCGTTCAATAGCCAGTTGCTCGATGGCGTCAACAAACTCACAACCACCGTAATACCGACGACCGGGCAAACCTTCAGCGTACTTATTGGTCAGGACCGATCCCTGCGCCTCCATCACCGCCAGACTGGTGTAGTTCTCGCTGGCGATTAACTCCAAACCCTGGCGCTGACGTTGCGCTTCCCGCTCGATTAGATCGGCGATGATCGGATCAGTTGCACGGAGATGTTCCAGCATAGTCATTCCCCTGTTTTCTATGGCCTCAGTTGCCTTACTACACCTGTTCACAAGTAAAGTGTGCACCATCCTGCCCTCAGCATCATCGTCTTGAGGAGCAGGCCAGGTGCACTAGACAAACCGCTATCACTGACTGCTTAACTAACCGACTCGCCGGGCTTCAGCGCAATCACCTCGGTCATTACCCCAAATTCACGGCAATGCTCGATCAACGCTTCCGGGGTACCGGTCAAGATGGGGAAAGTACCGTAATGCTCAGGAATCGCGTATTTCGCCCCAATCAGCTTCAATGCGTATGCCGCCTGCCGGGGATCCATTGTGAAGTGGTCACCGATGGGCAGGATCACCAAGTCGGGGCGATACAGCTCACCAATGATCTGCATATCCATCGTGACACAGGTATCGCCGGTGTGATAAACCGTAAATCCGTTGCTAAAGCGCAATACATAACCGGCAGCCGTCCCCAGATTGATGATCTGGCCGTTTTCGTAAATGGTGCTCGAATGATGAGCAGTCGTCATCGTTGCCCGTATATCGGCGACAGTAACTGTACCGCCTTTGTTAAAGCCAATTAACTGTGCCGCCGGAATACCTTCGCCTTCGAGGTACGGAACCATATCGTACTGACACACAACTGTTGCCCCAGTTTCACGGGCCAGATCAACCAGATCGGCAATATGGTCGAAATGGCCGTGGGTAACGAAGATGGCAGCCAGATTCTCGCGCACACGCGATTTCCATGGCTCTGGGCAGACCGGGTTTCCATCAACCCAAGCATCAATCAAGATGTTGCGACTTTCCGGTGTGGTTAGATGGAAGGTGCCATGACCGATCAATGTGATTGTGACATTACGTCCGAGCGTTGCCAAGGTTGCCTCCTTCCCTCACAAACTATGATCGCCTTGCAGGACGGACGGTCTGATAGGAAACCGAATAGTGTTATGGTGATGACGTTTTCAGTATAACATAGAGCATGAAGATATCTTTCGCCTTTTCCCCCCCTTGACAGATGCTCTTCTGTGCGCTATAGTATACCCCCATGGGGTATCTAATACAGATACTGCCTGTATGATTACTGTGGAGGAGGAATAATTCAATGGCTAAGCCGATTGAGGTACACGACTCGGATTTTGCCGAGAAAGTTTTGAAGTCGAAAACGCCGGTTGTGGTTGACTTTTGGGCACCGTGGTGTGGGCCGTGTCGCGTGATTGCACCGATTCTCGACAAACTGGCCGGAGAATACGCAGGCCGTTTGACTATTGCCAAGGTCAATACAGACGATAATGTTCAGTATGCCTCGCAGCTTGGTATTCAGGGTATCCCAACGCTGGTCATTTTCAAGGATGGCCGCGAGGTAGGCCGCCTGGTCGGCGCTCGACCAGAAGCGATGTACCGCGAAATCTTTGATAAAGTTCTGGCAATGGCGTGAACACACCATTGCCGGAACCAGAATCTGCGGGTGAGTCAGCAATGAGCACGGGGGTTCGTCCGCTTGCGCCAGAACGACGCGACGAAGTGTTACGGCGTTTACGGCGAATCGAGGGTCAGGTGCGCGGTATCCAACGGATGGTTGCCGAAGGTCGCGATTGCCGTGACATTGTTCACCAGATCGCAGCAATTCGGCAGGCCCTGGCCAGTGCGAATAGTGTTGTGCTGGAATGTTATGCCCAACACTGTCTAAACGACGCAGAAAACTGTCGAGCTGAGACGATTAACGAGTTGATAGAGCTGTTCAAGGACACTTGTTAGGGTAATGGCAGGTGCAACCATCTGGATGCACCTGCTTTTTTGCCTATCTTTGCCACGACGGCGTTAGCCAGACAAACTGATACGGCTGTAACGTCAGGGCTGTTGTTGCTGATACCGGCTGTTCCTGGATCAGGTCGAAGAGTTCAAGACCAGGGCCGTACATACGCAGCAGGTTCCCGGCGATTGACTGAGGGTATTCCGAGAAATTGGCCAGTACCAGTACTCGCTGCGATCCGGTCTGGCGAACATAGGCCAGCACGTGGCGGTTATCGCTGCGCACAACCTCCATCATGCCGTCGCGCAGTGCCGGCAGGGTGGTTCGTAAATGGATCAGTCGGGTTAACGTACTGAAGATCCGACCGGGTATCGTTGTCGGATCGTGGCGTTGATCCATCGCGACCTGATTGCGCAACGGGCGATGCACCCAACGACTATCGTCAGCCTTCACCGGGTCGCTTACGTACCCGTAGTCATTGAGCGTGCCAACCTCATCGCCAAGGTAGATCAACGGAATACCACCGATACTCAGCACAATGCTGTGAAGCAGGATAATCCGGCGAATTGCTATGTCAATGGTCTGGGGATCGCCGCTGGCCAGTGCCTGTTCGAGACCTGCCAGCGATGCCAGTGTACCTGACACTCGCGCATCACCGGTATCGGGATTTTCTTGAAATGGCAACCCACGGGCAAACGAACCGGGAAACCGTCCGGTGTAGAAGGCATTCAGAAACTGACGATGCCCCCAGGGATCGATCCCCACCGCACGGGCATCGTTATCATCAAATGTCCAGCCAATATCATCGTGTGAGCGCAGGTAATTGATCCAGGCACATCCGGGCGGTAGACGGAAGCGATGGCTTAAGGAATGTGCCAGTAGCTTGACTTCCCGCGTCGCCAGTGTCTCCCAGAGCAATGCCATCAACAACGGGTTGTACGAGAGCTGACACTCCTGTGGACTGACGTAACTTAACACATCATCGGGATGGACAATCGCCTCCGATTTGAAGAGCAGAGCTGGCGCTGTGATCCGCGCAATCGCGTTGAAGGCTTGAATAATCCGGTGGGCTTCTGGTTGATTCTCGCAATTTGTTCCCATCCGCTTCCAGATAAAGGGGACAGCATCGAGGCGCAACACAGCCACGCCGAGATTGGCCAGGAAGAGCATCTCGGCAGCCATTGCCCGAAACACTGCCGGATTGGCGTAATTGAGATCCCACTGAAAACTGTTAAAGGTTGTCCAAACCCAGCGCTGCATATCGGGCCGCCACGTGAAGCTCCCACGCCGCACGGTTGGAAAAATTTCGCGCAATGTCCGCTCATAAGCATCGGGCATGGTTCGATCCGGGAAGAGGAAGTAAAACTCTTGATAATCGGGATCACCGGCCTGCGCCCGTCGCGCCCACTCATGCTCGTCAGATGTATGGTTAAACACAAAATCGAGAACAAGACTAATCCCAGCAGTATCAAGCTCACGAGCCAGATCGGCCAGTTCGGCAGTTGTCCCGATATGTGGATTAACCCGTCGGTAACTACTCACCGCATAACCGCCATCGTTATTCCCCTCCGGCGCTTCAAACAGGGGCATGAGGTGAAGGTAGGTTAATCCCAGCTCGCGAAAATATGGAATAAACTCGCGCAAACGGGCAAGTGTCCCACAGAAGCGATCAACGTAGAGTACTCCCCCCATCATGCGTTCCGATTGAAACCACTCGGTATCAGCTTCACGCAGCGCATCACGCTGTTTGAGCCAATCCGGTCGTTCCAACCAGCTCTGCGCCATTGCCAGCAACAATTGTTCAAGGTGGTAGAAGAAGTCATATTGCGTACCGTAGAGACCAAATAGCAATTCAAAGAGGCGCGGCCACTCTCGCCGCAAGCGTTGCTCAAATACATTCCATGCCACCGCAGCGCCACCGGCTTCGGCAAATGCCTGCGCAACCCGCGGTAATAGTCTGGTCAATGACCGTGCTGCTTCCCGTTGAATTCGTTCCCAATCGTGCATGTCTGAACCTCGCCAATACACCGCCCGGTCGAGCAATAGTTTTCAGAGCACAAGTATCGCTGAAAAGCATGAATCTGGCAACAGA
>NZ_DAOUBI010000247.1:0-7147 GCF_034432675.1 Chloroflexus sp.
AGACCGGTTCCGGTCGGGTGTCACCGCCGAGCAACTCTGCCCCTGGCTGGCAGCATAGTCAAGAAAGTGCAAAGAAAGATGGTAATGCATATGATGGAGTCGGGGAAACGAAGTTTTCTGATCACCGGTGATCCGGTGTTTCTGGAGAAGTATGAAAGTGGTAAACAGTTCTATCTGGCTGTGCACAGCGCGATGCAACGGGAGACACCACGCGATTCTGAGTTGTATGTATTACTTGAAAAAGTGGACCGCGAGCTTGACAAATGGCAAACACAGGTTGCTGAGCCTTTGATCAACCTGCGTTACGCCGTGAACCGGAATGAAGCACAACTTGAGCAGGTTATTCAGGGTGTGATCAGTCGTGCCGGTCGCGAAACTTTCACCCGCATCAGTCAGATAATGGATCAATTTGCGAGCTCTGAGGAAGAGCTGCTCTATCAGCTCTCAGAATCCTCAGCGCAAAGTCTGCAAAGCCTACAGATTGTTTTAATCGGTGGGCCAGGAATCATCATTGTGCTCGGTACACTGCTCACGTTAGTTACTGCCGGCAATATCGATCATCGCTTGAAGAGCGTTACGCAGGCATCCCTCCAAATGGCCGGTGGGCGAATTCATGATCATTATGATCTCCCTGAAGGACGTGATGAAGTTGGCCGCCTGGCAACAGCCTTCCGGCAGATGGCCGAGACCATTCGTCGCCAACTGGAAGAGCAACAACGGACAAATGAAGAACTCCGTGCAGCTAATGCAACCAAAGTGGCAAAAGAATATCTTGAACAAATAGTACAAGAATACAGTGCTTTTGCTGAAGAAATTGCCCGTGGCAATCTCACAGTGCGATTGCAAGTCTCTAACAATAACGATGATCTGTCGCTACTCGGTCAACAACTGAACGCGATGGTTGATGGGTTGCGGACGATTGCCGCCCAGGTTTAGCGTGCCAATACAGATATTTCGAGCACTGCTGCCGAAATTCTTGCTGCCACCACCCAGCAAGCCGCATCCGCAGCAGAGCAATCGGCTACGCTCACGCAGACTGCAACCACTATTGATGAAGTGAAAGCAATTTCGGTGCAGACGGCAAAACAGGCGACTCAGGTCGCTAACGATAGCCAGAATGCATTTGAGATTGCCCGCCAGGGTGCTCAGGCGGTTGAAGACACGATCAATGGAATGAACCAGATTCGCAGTCGCGTGGAAACGATTGCGCAGACCATTCTCGGTCTAGCCGAGTAAACGCAGGCCATTGGCATGATCATGACTACGGTGAGCGAACTTGCCGATCAAAGCAATCTGCTGGCCCTAAATGCGGCTATTGAGGCTGCCCAGGCCGGTGAGCAGGGTAAGAGTTTTGCCGTCGTAGCCCAGCATGTGCGTGAACTAGCTGAACGCTCGAAGGCGGCAGCCCAGCAAGTGCGTGATATTCTGGCCGAAATCCAGAAAGCGACCAACGCGGCAGTGATGGTGACTGAAGAGGACGGCAAGGGTGTTGAGCAGGGTGTCACTCTTGCCGCCCAGGCCGGGCAGATCATTCACCGGATTGCGCACGAGGTTGAAAACGGTGCTCAGGCCAACATCCAAATGGCTGCCGCTGCCCAGCAACAGATGGCAGGTATGGAGCAGATTAGGCAGGCGATGGCGAATATCCAGCAGGCTACCGCGCAGGCATTGGCTTCGACCCGCCAGGCCGAACGGGCAGCACAGGACTTGCATGCATTGGCCCAAAAGTTGCAGCAGACAGTAGTTATTTATCGGCTGTAGGTCAGGAACTGCTCGTATCCGGTCACTCTGTTCACTATGGGTGACCGGGTCGAAGTATCAGTCTCAGCAAGCGCAGGATCGTCTTCACCTAACAGCTTGCGACCTTACGCTCATCTGAATAAGAGGTTTATATGCTCTCTGATGACGATATTCAGGCGCAGGTGCTGGCCGTCTTTCGCGCAGAACAGGCCGAGCATCGTCAAGCAATCATCGATATCCTGCTCGATCTGGAGCGAACACCAGATCATCCGCGCCGTCGTGAGCTGATTGATCACCTGTTTCGTGCCGCTCACAGTCTGAAAGGTGGGGCGCACGCTGCTGATGTCAAAAGCGTTGAGCAGATCGCTCATCAAATTGAGCATATCTTTGCGGCACTCCGCCAGAATCAGCTTACGCTCACTGCCGATATCTGTGATGTGATTTATCAGGCGCTTGAGGTTATCGGCGCGTTGATGGAACAGGCAGTGCCGGGACAGATAAACGATCAGGATGCATTGGATGCTTTACTCGCTCATCTGATGTCAATCGGCCAGCACATGTGCGATGGCGAAGCAGCCACTCCATCACTATCTACTTCAGAAACTCGCCCTCAGCAGTCGGCACCATCACTGGCACCCGAAAGAAGTGTCCGGGTTGATGTCGCCGTTCTCGACAATCTGATGAGGGAAATGGGGGAGCTGTTAACAAGTACGCTACGTACCTGTCAGCTCGCCCGTGATCTGCAAGAGCTGCCCGACTGCCTGAGCGTTGGCAGTGCGCCTGGCGTCGAACTGTACCGGTCTTACACCATAGATCGTCATCGCATGTCGATGGTCAGCTCATTCCGCAAAGTCAACAACAAACTGTCATCGACATGCTCAGGCACGCAAATGACATTATCAGTGCGCTTGGCACAGCATTGACTCGGCTTTCCTATCAGGCCCGTGATAATCACGAGCTCCTGGCCGACATTAGCACGCGGATGCAGGCACAGGTTCAGCGTACGCGCATGTCGCCCCTGAGTAGAATTGTTGGCTCGTTACGCCTGCATGTACGCGATTTGGATCGTAGCACCGGCAAAGAAGTGACATTTGTCGGCGAAGACTCCGGAGCAGAAGCTGATCGCCAGGACCTCGATCAGGTGTACGAGATTTGTCTGCATTTGCTCCGTAATGCGGTGGATCATGGGATTGAACCCCCTGAGGTGCGTCAGGCCAGGGGGAAAGCACCCACCGGTTTGATCCGTCTGACAGCGAATACCAGCAGTGACCGCCTCAATCTTGTGATCGGTGACGATGGAGCCGGGATTGATCGAGAAGATATCAAACAGCATGCGCCTCGGCTCGGTCTACTGAGTCAACCTGATAGCAAGCACGTGGATGATGTGATGGTGCTGGATCTCATCTTTACTCCAGGTTTCTCGACCAAATCACATATCAGTGAATTGTCAAGACGCGGGGTTGGCCTTGATGTTGTACGGACAACTATTGAGCGGATGGGAGGGAGCGTGACGGTGATGAGTGTGCCCGGTCAGGGCGCAACGTTCACACTGGCCCTCCCGCTCACCCTTATGCGTACGCGCGGCCTGCTGATATATGTGAATAATCAAATCTTCGCTTTACCCGTTGATAGTCTACGCCGTGTTGTGTAGATCAGCTGTACCCAACTTCACACTCTGGAAGGCCGTCCTGTGGGCATTGTCGATGGTCGGCCATTACAACTGATTTCGCTGGTCCAACTCATCGGCTTTGCGTCAGAAACGGTGATCGATTTCCTTGCTGCCAAGCCGGCATTATTGATCGGGAGTAATGAACGACAAATTGCCTACATTGTGGATTCTATCGGCGAAGAGAGCGATCTGGTTGTTCACCGGCTTCCACCACCATTACAACGGGTGCGCTTTGTCAGTGGCGCGGCAATTCTCGCTGATGGCAGCGTAGCCCCGATCCTCAATGCGGTCGATCTGTTACAGGCAGCCCTGACGGTTAATCATGCAGTGAGGTCTTCGACCGCCAATCCTGCGCCTGCTCATTCGCCCACGATCCTCGTGGTTGATGACTCAATCACGACCCGTACATTGGAAAAGAACATCCTGGAAGCTGCCGGTTATCGTGTTGTGCTGGCAACTGATGGTCAGGAGGCACTGGACCGATTGCACAACTTGCAAAATCAGGGTGGATGTCAGCTTGTCCTGAGCGATATTGATATGCCATGTTTGAATGGTTTCGAACTAACCCGTCAGATTCGTACCGATCCCGCCTTTTGCCACTTGCCAGTAGTACTCGTTACCTCGCTCGATAGTCCAGCCGACCTCGAACGTGGCTTGGCTGCGGGTGCCGATGCCTATATCGTTAAACGTGCCTTTGATCAGCAAACACTGCTGGAAACTATCGCACGGTTGCTATGAGATAGTCCTATGAAACACATCCAGAACCAAAAAATCACGGTTAGCAATGACGTTGATCTGATACTGCTTCGCTAGATGCTGCGCCAGAGTACGCGAACGATGGGCTTTTTGACTGCGAAACAGGCGCAGATTACTGCCGCGATTAGCGAAGTTTTGCGTGCCTGCATCGCGCATTTCTGTACCAATGATGTGAGCATTCACTGTGAAGATAGTAACCATACCCATACTCTGATCATCGAATGTGACACAGACGGTGAGACGTACCATCGTGTCGCCAATCAATCATCGGTGCAAACTGCCTATCAATTGGATGATGTCAAAGTCAAGTCATCGCCATTTGGATATCACATCGAGTTCCGCATTGGTGTTGCGTAATCACAATATGGTATCGGAGAACAGGCTGGATGTGCATAGTGACAGGGCGAATATATGAAGAATCAAACCTTTCTTACTTTTCGAGTTGATCTGCAAACCTTTTCGCTACCGGTAGATGTCGTAGTGCGGGTAGTGCGTCTACCGGCGCTCACCATGCTCGCTGAAGCACCACCGGCAATAGCCGGCTTACTGAATCTGCACGGTCACTTAATCCCGGTGCTGATCGGTCATATGCTGCTCAATCAACCGGGTTCTGTGAGTGTTCATAGCTTCGTGATCGTGACCAGTCATAACATTGAGCAGCCGGTACTGGGCTTGATCGTTGATGAAGTGTACGATGTGGTGACGGTATCTGCTGACCGGTTCGTTCCGCTAGCATATGAGAATAGACTCTTGTGCGCATCGCTACGCATCAACGACAGATCGTACTGGTGCTTGAACCATCGGACCTGTTTGAGCGGGCCAGATTGCGCAAAACATTCATGAATGTGTAGGTTTGAGATGTGGTATTGTGAAATATGAAGTAAAACCGGATTATTGAGATCACACCTGGGGAAGTCTTCTTTCAGCAGTGCCGGGCAACCTGTATGAGTCGTATGTAAAGAACCCATTCGCGTTCTATTAGTTGAAGATTCACCCAGTCAGTTACAACTTCTTCGCTCTTATCTTGATGTAACACCTGATCTGGTTATAGTAGGCACCGACATCAACGGCCGGGATGTAGTCCAATCAACGGTGCGACTGCATCCACACGTGGTAGCAATGAACATCCATCTGCTGGTGTTCGATGGGTATGAAGCAACCCGGAAATCATGCAACAACGCCCAACACCGATTGTGCTCTTCAGTTCAAGCACCGGCGATGCAGAACAACGCACTATGGCTGCACTGACAGCCGGCGCACTAGCGGTCGTCCGCAAACCGTCTGGTCCTGCCGATTCGGCCAGTGCTGCTGATCGTGACCATTTGATCCGTACTTTACGTTTAATGGCCGGGGTCAAGTAGTAACCCGCCATCCACCACGTATGACGCTGAAGTGGTTAGATCAGGTCAACAAAGAATATGCCATCCTGGTAATCGCGGCCTCAACCGGTGGTCCGACAGCGCTCCAAACGATCCTCCGCGATCTTGGCAGTAGTTTTCCGTTGCCCATGGTGATTGCACAACATGTGACTGCAGGATTTATGTGTGCCCTTGCTGATTGGCTTGCCAGTACCATTCCATTGCCGGTTCACGTTATCGAACACGAGACGCCGATCCTTCCGGGCCATGTGTATCTGCCGTACGATGATCACCACCTTGAGATTATCCGGTATCATGTAGTTAACATAAAGAAGTCCATACCGATTGATCACTATTGCCCGAGTGCTGACCATTTGTTTAGCAGTGTGGCCCATCATTACGGATCACGTGCCATTGGAGTGATTTTGACCGGGATGGGTGACGATGGTGCCCAGGGGCTGCTGGAACTGGCGCGAGCCGGTGGGACAACGTTTGGTCAGGATGAGGATTCGTGTATTGTTTACGGGATGCCGAAGATGGCCAAAGTACACGGTGCTGTTCATCATGAATTACCACTGGAACAATTGGGGATGTCGATTGCGGCAGTACTGGGAAAGGTTTGAGGGGAGAAGGGAGGAAATAGGAGAGGGGAATAAGGCCGGGGAAAGAGGGTAGAGAGAGTGGCGAGGAAGCAGGATGTTGGGATTATTGAATAAGATGACCGTGTTCAACGGTTTCTTCAGGCTGGCAGGTTAGAGAGATGCTTATGCTGTCGGATGAGCTTTACAATCGTTTTGCGACGCTATTGCGCTAGTGCGCTGGATTGTGTTATCCAGATCAGCGTCGTGCCGACCTGACTCACGGCCTGCAACGACTGGCATTACATCTGGGAGTGGCGAGTTTTGAGCAACTCCTGGTTATGGTTGAGAGCCATCCATCAGCCTGGGATGAGTTGATTACAGAGCTTACGATTGGTGAGACCTATTTTTTCGTAATGCCGTACAATTCGCGGCTCTGCAAGAGATTATCCTACCCGACCTGATGCAACGTCGTGCAACGATGTGCTATCTCCGGGTGTGGAGTGCCGGTTGTGCAACTGGTGAGGAGCCTTATTCGCTGGCAATCACGTTGCCTGAAGTGCTGCCCGCCAATCCGCCCTGGCAGGTGAGTATTCTGATCACTGATATCAATCGTCGTTTTCTCAATCGTGCCCGTGAAGTGCGCTACGGTAACTGGTCGTTTCGCGAAACACCAGATGATTTGCGCGATCGCTATTTTGTGGCTGAACCGGAAAAGGGATTTTGGCGCTTGCGTGAAGATATTCGCCGAACTGTAACCTTCGCGCAGCTCAATCTTGCTGAGCCGATCTATCCAGCACCGCACCTGGGGATTGTGGCTTTCGCCCTAATCTTCTGCCGGAATGTCATGATCTATTTCGATGAGGAGACGACCCGACAGGTCGTGCAGCGGCTGCACGATTCGCTAGTTCCCTGCGGCTGGCTGGTAGTTGGCCATGCTGAATCGAACGTAATGCTCTACCGACAATTTGAAACCCATACCGCACCGGGAACCATTCTTTACCGCAAACCATTACACGCACCGTTGTTTACTAACCCATCAACGC
>NZ_DAOUBI010000248.1:0-4913 GCF_034432675.1 Chloroflexus sp.
TACCCGCTTGTTATGCACGTGTCGCGCGGTGTGGAGTGCGGCAGCCATGCTGCCGCACCAGCCGTGCTCACGATCCGGCGCGTGGCATACCGTTTCCCATCCTGGTCACGGGGGTGCTGAATGTGCTCGTGCCGATCGTCGAGTTGGTCAGGCATGCATGCGATACCTGTGCGTAGACGTTTCGTTGTACCAGGTTCGTGCCTGCGCACCAGCGGCCACGGTCAGCCCCTGACGGCGGTGAAGATGATACCGGCACCGGCACGTGCGCTGGAAGCCCGCGCTACGGGGAGCACTTGCAGCCTGGCCTAACGCAGCGCGACATGTGGGTAATGCATAGGCGGCCCCCGCCCCTACGCAACCCGCCCCTTCCACCACACGCCAAACGTCACGCCTGACACACCGGCCAACGATGACCCCGATACTGCACCAGAACGAGGCACCACCGCTGACGTGATTAGTAGGGGCACGGCATGTCGTACCCCCGCTACCTGCCACGATATAATGACCCGCTCACCTTACCTCTCTGATATGATCAAGCGCCAGTGCAATCCACGGATCGGCCTCGAAGCGAAAGCGAGTCCAATCGCTGGACGGTTGAATATCCGGCTGTACCCCCTTACCTTCAAGGTCACTACCATCGTTGAGGCGAAACACCTCTTGCGCAACCCACAGCCGAGCACCGCCAGTAATCTCGTAAGCGTAAATGGTTTCTGTATTACCGGCTGATGGTCGCCCAATGACTGTAGCCTGAGCCTCTTGCTGTAACACGGCTGCCAGTAGCTCGGCGTATGAGGCAGTACCACGATCAACCAGGATCACCAGCGGCAACCCCCGGAGATCGGGATTGCGCGCCGTGACCACCAGTGGTGTAGCTCCTTTGCGGCTGATGAACTCACCTACATCACCGGTGACAAAATGACCGAGTAGACCACTGAGCACGTCGCGCCATCCGCCTGGATTGCTGCGCAGATCGAGGATCACTCCCTGCAGCGGGTGCTCAGCCAGCAGTTGTTGCAGCACCATCGCTACCTGCTCGTGCATGTCGTTGACCCACAGCGTATTGATGCCGACGTAAGCCACATCATCGCTTAGGCGGCGTATCAGTGGCTCGATACGGCCTTCCACCCGCTCTCGGATCAGTTCAAGCTCGCGCGAATCACCTTCTGGCTGTACGATCAGCAACCGCACGCTACTCCCCAACGGACCTTCAATTGAACCCAGATTGAATGAAAGGCCATCAATCGCCACAATGCGATCACGTGGCTGCAAACCGGCCCGGGCAGCCGGACTGTCGGGGAAGACGTGCTGAATCAGCAAGCCGTCGCTTAACGGGAGAGTACTGACACCGATGCCAACCTGCTCTTCACGTCCTCTGGTCAACAGATCTTCGGCGATCACCGCCTGCGGTGGCACAAAACGTGAATGGTCGTCGCGGAGTAGTCTGACCATAGCGCTGATGACAGCGAAGAAGGATGCATCGTCCTCGGCGGCCAACGCTCGTGCTCCATACTCTGCCCGCACACGTGCCCAATCCACACCGTTAAAGGTGGGATCAAGGTAGTGTTCGTTGATCGTTGTCCAGACCTCCGTGAAAATTTGCTGCCGTAGCTTCGCGTCAAGCGGTGGTCGCGGTGTCGGTGTTATCAACGCTGTGGTCGGTGTTGGTGGGATTGCAGTAGGAGTCGGTGCAGGTTCACGGACTTCCGTTGACGCATGTGTGCATGCCCACAAGAGCGCACACAGGAACCATATCGACACCCAGCGAAAGCTCATACGTTCCAGCATGTATTCAAACCAGCAATTTACTTACTCTAACGCGAAAGCAGCAGCCAATACCTCGCCAGCCAGCCGGGCAGCTACACCGCTACCTTCGCCACCCTGCTCGATGATGACTGCCACTGCATAACGTGGTGTGTCGATTGGGCCGAGCGCGATAAACCAGGCGTGAGGTGTCGCACCGGGAA
Source organism: Chloroflexus sp. (assembly GCF_034432675.1). Lineage (GTDB taxonomy): Bacteria > Chloroflexota > Chloroflexia > Chloroflexales > Chloroflexaceae > Chloroflexus. The sequence continues at coordinate 1,965 of NZ_DAOUBI010000248.1, forward strand.
TATGCTCCGCAGTACCCGATTTTCCTCCCACCGGCCAGTTAACATATTGCGAGATGCTTCGTCCAAAGCCATATTGAGCTACCGCAGCCATATAGCTGCGCATACGATCAGCAGTTTGGTTTGACATAACACGGCGCAGACTGTACGGATTGGCCTGCCAGATCGTACTCCCATCAGGGCGGTTTACCCGCTGAACGAGGTAAGGTTGCATCATGACCCCATCGTTGCCGATGGTGGCTGCGACAAGTGCCATCTGCAACGGCGATACCAGCAGTTGGCCCTGACCGTAGCCGGTGTCGGCCAATGCACGGGGCTGGTTCAAAAAATCGGCCTGTACAGATAGTAAAGATGGCTCTGAAGGCAGATCGCGCAGGGGCCGAAAACCGCTCGGCAGGTGGTTTGGTGCGAAGATATTAAAGCGTTGTGCAACTTCGGTTAATCGTTCGGCACCGAGGCGCACGGCGTATTGGGCGAAGGCCGTATTACAGGAAAATGCATACACCCGTTCCAGAGTTACCGGTTCACCAATTTGTGCGCCCAGATTGTCCACCGCATTGACAATTGGTGGTGCATCAGGTTGCGGATAGTACTCATTAGGGCAGGTAATCTGATCCGGTTGCCCTTGTAACCAGTATTCCAGCACTGCCACTGCCGTTACCGTTTTGAAGGTCGATCCGGGTGGGTATCGGCCCTGAGTTGCCCGATTGAGTAACGGTTGACCAGCATCGTCACGGTTGAGAAAAGCCCAGTAATCACTTACCCGCTGGCGTTCTGCTGCCAGATCAGGTGCTGCTGGATCGACCACGAGTTGACCCGGATCAAAGCCAGGTCGGCTGACCATGGCCAGAATAGCACCGGTACGCGGATCGAGCACGACCACTGCGCCGCGGCGATCACCGAGTAAAGCAGCCACTCTTGCCTGAAGTTCGGCGTCGAGCGTCAGCGTCAACGAATTGCCACGCTGTACTTCGCCAGTCCATTCATTGAGCAGCACCTGCCACTCGTTGCCGCGTTCCCCCGACAGGTATTCATTGTAGGTGGCTTCCAGCGCACTCTGGCCGTACCGTGGGCTAAAAAAGCCGAGAACATGACCGAACGCTGTCATATCGTATTGCCCTGCCAGTGGATATACCCGGCGGGCGATACCGTTGATCATTGTGCTCTCGGCTAGCACACGTCCGCGTCGATCAACAATCGCGCCACGCAACACTCGCTGCGTCATCAATACCGGACGCACATTACTGATTGTACTGCCATCAGTACTGGTAACAACATGGTTACTGATAGCTCCAGCCCGCACAAATTGTTGACGGAGTAGTTGCAGGCTGAGCATTAGAAAGCCGATAATAATCACGACTCCAACCCGTGAAACTGTACGGGCCAGATCGCTTGCCGGTGGTGCATCGTGTAGCCAGCTTAACAGCACGATGCCGGCCAGTGGGCCACCGATCCAGAGCAACAACAGCCAGCGTGACTCTTGTTCAACCGGCAACCAGATACCGTAGCCGAGCAAGACCAACGCAATGACCAATGCTGGCGCATACCAGAAACGGCGCCGTCTCATGCGATAGCACTCCTCATCCATTGCTCAACTGCGCGTACAGCGAGCACACAGTGTTATGATACCGCACATTTAAGGTTCGAGGGGAAGTGTTACTCGCACGATCAGCCCGCCTCGTTCACCTTCAAAGACGGCCAGTTGACCATCGAGTTCAGTAATCCGATAGCGGAGAGTGCGGAGTGCGTGGAAGTGAGGTCGTTCGTAGGTGCCATCTAGCAAACCCACCCCATCATCTTGGATTTGTAGTGTCGCCGTCCGTTCATCAACCTGCAACAAAACCTGGCACGATGAGGCATGAGCGTGACGGCGCACGTTTGACAATGCTTCCTGAGCAGTGCGAAGCAGAACACTCTGTTGTACCGCAGTAAGACGCTGGACTGCACCTTCAATCTGGCACTCAACCTGCAAGCCCCCGCGTTGGCGTTCACTATCAACCAACTGCTTAATCGCCAGTTGCAGGTCAGGTCGTAACGATACTGTTGACGTTGTGCCGACCGGACTTCGGCTCCCGACACTACCGGACGCCGATGAATACCATTCCGGTGGGCGTCGAATGGTATCGTTCGCACCTAGCGCGGTTTGACGAATATCGACCATTCTAGTTGAAGAATGGATTGGTGAATCGCTGGTATCCAGCGACCGGTTAAGTGACTGTTGCCACCATTCTACCAGGCCAGTCCAGGTCAATGCGAAGAGGAATGGTATCCCGATGTGCATCGGCAGCGATGATGGATTGCCGGTCAAAATGCCACTGCTCAGGTACAGCAGGGCACTGCACAATCCGGCACTGATCATAGCACCGCGCCATCCGAAGAGCAATCCCGGAGCGATCAGGCTGCCGAGTGCGTTCATGCCGAAGGGAAGAAATGTATTGCCACTCAGTACCAGCACCAGCCAGCCGAGCACAATATCCACTGCCAACAGCGGGGGCCGGCGCTTCATCAATTGCAAATATTGCCGGGCCTGCCGGGTAATGAACACAACGATCAGGAGTACCAGCAAGAGCAGGCTGGCGTTCAAGGGCAACTGTTCAGTGGGGCGGTTGGGCAGGGTCAGCGCGATGCCGGCGCTTAACCATGCCAGCCAGCGATACCCAACGAACAGATGAATGGGTTTCAGACGCTGCCGCCACGAATCTATAAAGTGTCGCACGCGCATTCTCCCGGCGGCGGCCGGAAGGAGGAGGTCGCCGCGATGTGCCTGCGGACAATTGGGTAAGACATGAGTAAGTGTAGCAGAAAGCAGACGGTGCGGCAAGACCTATCATCACAATTTCGGCACGTTTCGTTCAAGCCACTATCGCCGGTCGTTACCTTATCCGCGTGTGGCGTCGTTTGGAGTGCGGCAGCCATGCTGCCGCGCCAGCCGTGCTCACAATCTGGCGCGTG
>NZ_DAOUBI010000249.1:0-20139 GCF_034432675.1 Chloroflexus sp.
ACTCCAAACTGCGCGACACACGCATGACGAGCGGGCAAGGCAATCAATGCAGCGCGTGATGGTACCGGTGATGGTCGGCAACCCGCCTCGTCGCTATGCAGACAAACTGGAAGCAGGATATGCTGGCTTTGGTGGTTGGCATGCGTTCATGCGCCTGTGCGACCGTCTGGGTGCATGACAGCACAGCTTTTACAAATATGTTCTAGCCCCCGCTCTACGCTGCCGGTAGCGTAAACCAGAAGGTCGAGCCGTGCCCTTCCTGACTACTCGCCCAAATGCGGCCACCGTGGCCCTCGACCAGGTGCTTGGCAATCGCCAGACCCAACCCGGTACCTCCAGCGTGGCGGGTGCGCGCCCGGTCAACTTTGTAGAAGCGCTCGAAGATACGTTGGATATCGCGATTGGGAATCCCGATGCCGGTGTCGCTGACCCTGATCAGTAACCATGTCCCCGCCGGATGTGGAGGACGATCAGGCCGTGACGGTCGTTCATCATCACGCAGGGTCAGCACTTCAGCCGCTACCGTGATGGTTCCACCTTCAGGTGTAAACTTCACCGCATTGTGGAGCAGATTCAACAATACCTGACCAATTCGATCACCGTCCATCAATGCCAGTGGCAAATCAGCCGGCGGCTCGACGCAGATCACTTGTTGTTTACGATCAGCCTGGGGGCGAATGCGCTCAACGGCACGTTCAATCACCGGCCAGACCGGTAACGGTTCCAGCTTGAGCGAGACTCGCCCCGACTCAAGGCGGGAAAGCTCGTGCAGTTCGTCAACCAGTTGCGTGACGGCATCAATCTCTTGCGCCATCTGCTCCAGCATACGGCTGGCAATATCGGGGGGTGGTGCTGATTGTACGGTCTCCACCAGCAACTTAAGCGAAGCCAGTGGCGTGCGCAACTCGTGCGATACATTCGCCACCAGATCACGCCGCGCACGTTCAAGCATACTGATTTGCGTCAGGTCGCGAATCGTGATCAGAGCGCCAACCGGTTTTCCGCCCCCTTCCCGCAATGGCACGTAGTGCAGATGTAATGTCCGCCCGGTTGCAATTGGGCGGATCGTCAATTCACGATGTTCTCCATCGCTGAGCACATCAGAGGCTAACTGATCGGCTTGATGATCGCGGAGCAGTGTAATCAGGCCGCTGTCTTGCGCTGGCACTTGAGTAGCCAGGAGATGCAGCGCGGTGTCGTTGTGAAAGACGATACGACGTTCGGCATTGATCACAATCACACCGGTATCAATCGCTGCTGCCAGCGCCAGAAAGAGCGGCTGACGATGAATGGCTAACAACGCAAGGTGCGAATCTGACGTTATCGTTTCTGATCTGGCAGATGAGATCATAGAGTGTTCCTGAGTACCGGGCGGAGAGGGATGGTCAACCAATGATGAATGGGTCTTCTGAAGTCGGCGATACATACTGACGATAAACCCAACCGCCAGTGCAATCGTCGCTACCATCAGCATCCATTCGAGCAGCATCATTGGTGCAATTTACGCATCATCAGATGGCGGTTCAAACCGATACCCAACCCCTCGCACCGTCTGGATATAAACCGGTTTGCCAGGGTCTGGCTCTATCTTCTCGCGCAGCCAGCGGATATGGACATCGACAGTGCGACTATCACCGATGAAGTCCTGGCCCCATACCCGTTCGAGCAGCAGATCGCGCGTCAGGGCAATCCCACGATTACGCATCAGACAGGTGAGCAGATCGAATTCTTTCTGCGGGAGATTCAGTTCCTGCCCATTCCGCCAGGCCCGACGGCTGCTGGTGTCCACCCGGATCGCACCGGCCTCTAACACTTCACGTACAATCGAATGAGGCTGTCGTTCGCTGCGCCGCAGGATCGCTCGCACACGAGCAAGGAACTCGCCGAGACTAAACGGCTTGCCCATGTAGTCATCAGCCCCCAGTTCCAGACCGGCAATCCGATCAACCTCGTCCTGACGAGCCGTGAGCATAATGATCGGTACATCGCTCTCTTGACGTAGAATCCGACAGACCGAGAAGCCATCGAGACGAGGGAGCATAATATCGAGGACAACGAGATCGGGTTGATCACGGCGAGCACGGTCGAGTCCCTGAACACCATCACCGGCGACAATGACGGAATAGCCTTCGCGTTCGAGGTTATAGCGTAGTGTCTCGGCCAACGTGGTTTCGTCTTCGACGATGAGAACCGTCGCCATAGTTACTCCACACATAAAGACCGCCGCTTGTGAGTCGGCGGTCATTGCCACGTGGCGAATGTGGTCGGGGCGGAGGGATTTGAACCCACGACCCCCGCGTCCCAAACGCGGTGCTCTACCAGGCTGAGCCACGCCCCGACGCCATTAAGATTAACAGCAGTGACGCCATTTTGTCAAGCGTCATCGCCTGGCTCCGGCGGCACAACCGGCGGCCCAGAGCGTGGTTGCAGGTGTAGGCGCGCCCGCACGCGAGCCATTTCCCCAACGGCTAGGCGGGCTTCGGCCAGCCATTCACGATGTTCGTAGGCAAAGGCACGCGCAATGTAGGCGAGTGCACTGCTGCGCGTATCAGCAATCCCAACCGCAACCAGCAGATCGAGCAGTTCACGCTCGGCACGACCAAGACGAGTCATGACCGGTACCGTGCGTGTGGTAAAGAGCACTTCGTGATCGGCAGATCGCATTCCCCAGGCCACCGGCAGACCGGTCTGGCGTTCGATCTCGCGGGCAATGCGCATCCGCTGACGGCGCGTCTGCTCACGCAAGAGTGGTATGTCTTCAGCCGGGCGGCTAATGTGGAGAATGATCAGCAATTCATCACTATACCGGCGAATGTCAGGCAGCCCGGCCCGCACTTCAATCGGCAAATACTGGTTAATGAGACGTTCGATCTCTTCATCGTGCATTGAGTGTGTCCTTACGGAGCAAATGGCACCATGGGATGATGATACCACGAATTCACATCTATGTTCGGCGCCCGGATACCTCTCGCATTACCAGAGCGGCCAGGAGGCCAACCAGGCACGCTGCTGCCCCGAAGAGAAATGTCTCCCCGATGACCCGTGCCGCAATCTCCATCAAAAAACGAGCCGGCTCGGTGACAGCGAGCGGGTTGTCAGCGCCAGCCCGCCGCAGCTCGTCCTGGCGGTGAACGCCCCACAGGGTGAGGATCGCGACACCCACCGTCATGCCCACCAGACGCAAGGCGATCACCAGGGCCGAGGCTGCACCGCGGCGATCTTCACCAGCAGTGGCAATCACCGTGTCGGCGACCGGCGCAATCACCAGGCCCAGACCAATACCGGTCAACGCCAGTTCCAGACCCATGCGCAGGTAGGTCACGTCCGGCCCCCAAAACGCCATCAGGCCATAGCCAATGATAGCCAGTCCTAACCCCAACATTGCCGGCAGCCGTGCCCCAAATCGCCCGGTGAGCAGTCCGCCGGGTAGTGCGGCAGCTGCCATTGTCAGGGTTAATGCTGATAGCATCCAGCCGGCATCCCAGGCGGCGATTCGGAGAATGTCGCTATCGGTCGGATGGTACAGCAACAAACGGGTGTTGATGTAGAGAGGTACATTCGTGATCGCAATTGCCAGTCCGAACCCAACCATCACGTTGATCACGCAGGCCATCGCGGTATGACGGCGGCTGAACAGCTCCAGGCCAATCAGCGGATCGTCACTACGGTGCTCGACCCAAACGAAGAGTGCCAGCAATAGCAGGGACACTATCACCAGCGGCCCGGCGTAGGGCGGTGGCCCTAGGCGCTCACCGTAGAAATCGGTTGCGCCTAGCTCGCTCCCGGCAGCCAGACCGATATTCAACGCAACAAGGCTGGCGCTCAACAACAGCGTACCCGGCCAATCGAAACGCCCGACCCGCGGCGGGGTTGGCACCTGACGCAGCGCATACCACGTCAATGCCAGGGCGACCAGACCAATGGGCAGGTTGAGCCAAAACAGGAGCCGCCAGTCATCAAAGATGCGCATCAGCACACCGCCGTAGAGATGCCCGACCATCCATCCGGCAGTATCAACGGCACCGATCAGGCCGAGCGCGGCTGCCCGTTGTCCTGGCGGGAAGAGATCGCCAACCAGGGCCATCGAGACCGGCACCATCGCTCCGGCTCCAAACGCCTGAACCACCCGCCCGATAATCAGCATCGTCAGATTCGGCGCGGCTGCCACCCAGGCTGAACCGATGAGGAAAACGACCAGGCAGATCAGATACACCATCCGCCGGCCAAACAGATCAGACAGCCGCCCCATGAAGGTCATACTCACCGTGTAGGCCAGCAAATAGCCACTCACCGCCCAGGAAGCCCGATTCAACTCCGTATCCAGCGAAAGACGCAGGTCAATCATGACCTTCGGTAACGCAGCACTGATTACCGTCAGGTCAACTGCGCCGATGAAGATTGCCAGACAGACCAGCCCCAGGGTCAGCCGTGGATCGACCGGACGGGTTTCAACCGTTGTCAAGGCAGGATTTTTCATGGACATTGCACCGGTTCACGAACATCAACCGCTTTGTCATAGTCACTGAACTCAAGCGTCCAGGTGGTGGGGCTACTGGCGTCAGTGGCTGTATCGACCAGTACCACGCGACTGGTGCGCAGCGTCTCTTGATCCGCCCAGAGATCGGTGGTCACCGGCCCGGCGCCCAGGAGGTTGAGGCTAATCGCACGCAACGAATCGGCAGGCAGGGTTCCCCGCAGATGGTAATGTGGTCGACCGTTCAGGTCTTCAATCCCAACGAGCGTGACATCGGTAAAGCCTTTCGCCAGCAGTGCTTCAATGCCGATCTCAGGTGCGAACAGCACTGCCGGATCGAAGGTTGAACCGGCCTGCAAGCACATCCACTGACGGGTAATCGGGTTGGTAGCGTATTGTTTACCGGCCAGCGAAACGGTGCGAATCTCGCCAATTGCACTGCCAAGGGTGATGTTGAGAATGGAGAGAACCGCGTCAGGACGGCGCAAATCACCTTCTATGCTGTTAAGGACAGTCACGCCACTGGCATCGAGGGCAACCGGCTTGCCACTCAGGGTAATACGGAAATGAGCACTCTGACTATTCTGCGTCGCCTGTCCAATAGCAGCCGCCAGTGTGCGCGGATCGGGGGTTGGGGTAGGAGTGGGAGGGGAAGCGATACCACCACAAGCCACCAGCCATAACAGGGAACCAGCAATCAGCCATTTCCAGATATGCTTCATAAAGCACCTTTTCAGTTGCCGTGCTACCATGGTTGTGAGAATAGTATACCAGAGGTAATTCCTATGAAGATCGCGATTATTGGCGCCGGTGCCCTGGGGAGCGTCATTGGATTCCATCTGGCAGCCAATCACGCCGTCACGCTGGTAGACCAGTGGGAAGAACACGTTGACGCGATTAACGGGCATGGCCTGCGCTGTAGCTTTGACGATCAAGAGCAGGTGCGTCTGTTACCGGCTACGACCAGCACTGACAACCTTGAACCGGTTGAGGTGGCCCTGATTACGGTCAAAGCAGCCCAAACGCCCTGGGCTGCTGAGATTGCCGCACAGATAGTACAACCGGATGGCGTTGCCTACACGCTGCAAAACGGTCTGGGCAACGCCGAACGACTCGCCAGCCGGTTGGGAACACAACGGGTCGGGCAGGGGGTGACCACGATTGGCGCGACCTTGCTGGCGCCCGGACACGTGCGGATGGCCGGTCGTGGCCCAACGACATTTGCCGCAACCCCCTCACTACAATTAGCCTACGCCGTCGCCGATGCCTTTCGCGCCAGTTCATTACCGGCGGGCGTCTCAACCGATCTGGCAAGTCTGGTATGGGGCAAATTGATCGTCAATACCGGCATCAATGCGTTGACGGCTCTGCTGCGGGTGCCAAACGGAGCGTTGGCGAACATCCCGGCTGCAGAAAAACTGGTGCGCCGTGCGGTGGAAGAGGCGGTCGCCGTAGCCTGCGCCGCCGGAATTACGATTAGATTGAGCGATCCGGTAGCCGAAACGCTGGCAGTTGCGCGGGCTACGGCAACGAATCGCTCTTCAATGCTTCAGGATGTACTACGCGGTGTGCCAACCGAAATTGACACGATTAACGGAGCCATTGTGCGCGAAGGGCAACGGCTTGGCGTACCAACACCGTTTAACGCCTTCCTCTGTGACTTGATCACTGCCCTCGAAGCAACTGCACCGCTGCGGGTGAAGTGAAAATAAGGACGCGGATGGGCGCGGATTATCCGCGAAAACTCGCGTCATTCCGCGTGCATCCGTGTTCTACAAACAGAACATAGTTGCGAGTTACACCCCACCACCCCGCTGCCCCGCAATGGTCATTAGGGTCGCGACCATCTGCTGGGCACGCTGAAGCAATTCATCCATCGCATCGACGTTGGGCAACAGGTAGAGGGTGGGGCGCAGGCCGCCGGGAGCAAATGCTGGATGGTAGAGGGCAAAGGGGTCGCTACCTTCACGGCGGAAGACCTCGATGGTCATTGATTGGCCGGCTGCCTGAACCACGAACGTCGAGAAGCATTCGTAACCATCCTGGGCTAGCCAGGCTTCCATATCGGCGGCAATCACTGCCGCTCGCGGTTCGGGCATCCGGTCGTAGCGGACAACCTGAAGCACGGGCACGTTCCTTCCTGTATTTACGCTGCCTGTTCGGCTAAGAAGCGGTGTACAGCTTCATCCAGACTGATAACACCGGCGATCACCGGTTCGTTGTAGACCGGCACAAAATCGAAGAGCAGCGAGCGGGCAGTCTCTAGTTCGCGCAGCATAATGTGGGCAATTGGCCCACCAGCCGGTAGCATCAGCTCTCGCGCCGCCCGTAGCGTAGCAGCGTGATCGTAAGCCAAACGGACAATCTCTGCCTGCCAGCCATCCTGATCCAGGGTCAACCGGGCATAGGCAGCCCGCCAGTCGCCATCGAAGGGCAAGCCGACCGATCCGACATTAACAACCAGGGTCTTGCCAACCCGACGGGCGAATGGCATATGCGTATGAGCGGTACAGAAGACTGCTGCGTGCGGATCGATGCGCGATTGCAGCTCGTGTTGGTCGTGGGTTGGTAGTAGTCCATCACGATCATGATGGATTGAACCGTGGTAAGCCATAACCACGCCTTCACGACTTGTCAGGGCCAGATTGGTCGGTAGTGCTGCCACAGCAGGCAGCAGATCGGCAACTTCGTGATGAGTCCAGATGATCGGCCCCAATAGCGCACGCCGCCCACCTTGTGGCGGACGACCCGCACGAAGGTCGTGATCGTAATTCAACACATACCCCTCGTGATTCCCCCGCAGCACATACCACCCCCGCTCGGCACGCAGGCGCAGAGCCAGTTCAAGGCACAGACGCGGGTTGGGGCCACGATTAATAATGTCGCCGGCAATAATCACCGCATCGGGTTGCCACCGGTTAATATCAGCAATAACGGCAGTGAAGGCAGCCAGGTTGGCGTGAATATCAGCCAGAACAGCTACTTTCATCGTTTTCAGGTTCCCTTTTGCGCTGGTATACCTATCGTTACCATCAGGTAGTGTACCATGGAAGATGAAGCATCGTACACAGGAGTAACTATTGTGTTTACGTTTGGACGCACTCTCTGTACAGAACCGATGATTGCTGCCAGCCGCGAGTGGCTGGTGACGAACGGTATTGGCGGTTATGCAGCCGGTACCATCGCCAGCACATTAACGCGGAGCTACCACGGGTTGCTGATTGCTGCACTCGAACCACCGCTGGGCCGTGTCCTTACGCTTGCTGCTCTCGATGCATATGTGTCATATCTGGGCCACCATTTCGATTTGACAACTCACCGTCGGGTAGGTGAACCGGCGCGTGCCTGTCGCTGGCTCGAACGCTGGTGGCGTGACGGCACGACGCCGGTGTGGGAATATGCGCTGGCCGATGCCCTGCTTGAACGACGAGTCTGGATGGCGCCAGGTGCCAATACCACCTTCATTCGCTATACTGTGCAACGCGCCTCGGCACCACTGACAATACGCCTTGATGCCCTGACAACAGCACGCGATCATCACACGGTGGCGCAGGTCGGTGAGATAGCGCTTCAGGTCGAGACGATCAATAACGGTCTCCGGATCGGGCCAATGATTGGTGGGCATAGTTTACGTCTGCTGAGTGATCGAGCGCCATGGAAACCGCTCGGCGGATGGCTGACCGATCTGTACCTCGCAGTGGAAGATGAACGTGGTCAACCGGCTACCGACAATCTGCGCCGGGTGGGGCGGCTTACAGTGACGTTGAGCACCGGTGAGTCGCTCCTGGTGGTTGCTACCACTGAACAGACTGCCACACTTGATGCCGATGCAGCCTGGAGCGAACGTGCCCGTTACGAAGCAGAGCTGCTCAGCCGGATCGAGTGGACTGATGATCCGGTGGTTCACCAGCTTGCGCTGGCTGCCGACCAGTTTATTGTTGACCGGCCACTCGATACCGGTCTGCGCGGACGGACGATTATCGCCGGTTATCCCTGGTTTACCGATTGGGGACGCGATACGATGATCAGCCTGCCCGGTCTGACAATTCCGACACGACGACCAGAGGTAGCCGCGGCTGTGCTGCGCACCTTTGCCCGTTTTGTTGATCAAGGTATGCTCCCTAACCGATTTCCCGATGAAGGCGTTGCCCCTGAGTACAACACTGCCGATGCAACGCTCTGGTTTTTTGAGGCGATTCGCGCCCATCACGCTGCCTTTGACGATGATGATCTGATCGCCGAACTCTTCCCGCTGTTGGAAGAGATTATCGATTGGCATATCCGTGGCACCCGTGACGGAATAGGGTTGGATCGCGGTGATGGCTTGCTGCGGGCCGGCACTGCGACAACCCAGCTCACCTGGATGGATGTACGGGTTCGCGGTTGGGTAGTGACACCCCGTAGTGGCAAGCCGGTTGAGATCAATGCGCTGTGGTACAACGCCTTGCAAAGTATGGCTGCGTTTGCCAGACATCTCGGTAAAGCCGACGAGCGCTACACTACAATGGCCGCAGCGACCAAAGCCGGATTTAACCGTTTCTGGTATACCGACGGCCACTATCTCTACGATGTGATTGATGGCCCTGATGGGGTAGACCCCACACTTCGACCTAATCAGATCATTGCGGTGAGTCTGTCTTACAGTCCGCTTGATCGCCAGCGGCAGGAAGCTGTGGTACGGGCATGTGCCCGCTCGCTCCTGACCGGCGTTGGTTTGCGCAGTCTGACACCAGATCATCCCGATTATGCACAGCGTTACACCGGTTCGCTGCTGGCGCGTGACGCCGCTTATCATCAGGGCACGGTTTGGGCCTGGCTGATTGGCCCTTTTGCCAGCGCATGGTATCGCATCACTCGCGACCGTAACTCCACACGCCGCCTTCTCTTGCCGCTGATCGATCACCTCGCCGATGGCTGTGTTGGGACGATCAGTGAAATTTTCGACGGCGATCCGCCACACCAGCCACGCGGCTGTTTTGCCCAGGCGTGGAGTGTAGCGGAAGTGCTGCGGGTATGGTATGAGGTAGAAGATAGGGGTGAGGAGATAGAAGATAGGAGATAGGAAATAGTGAACAGGGGACGAATGAGAGAGGAGAATGGAGGCAATATATCGCTACAGGGTAGCGGTTCAATCACGCTTTAGAAGAGATTGTTCTGACCGTACTTTGTAGTGGTGTGTAGCCTCGCCCCCTATCGTTGCGGTGGTGGTACGATTAACTCTTACCATCACCCTTTTCAAAAGGTATGAAGTGACTCCTGCTTTACGGCACATCCGGCTACGTGTACTAAATGGGTTCCAAACATTGTCTCGATGGTATACTACTGAAAACAGTGCATTGTCGATCAGAGCGTTTGAACATATCTTGCAAAACCCATGATGAAAGGCTATACCCTATGGAGCAACAGTTTCGCAGCGCGGTACGAGAGATTCTTACTATTCTGTTGGATGAAGCAATTGATCCGGCAGATCGTGTTAAGAGTGCAGCAGACATTCTCTTGGGACTTCCAATCTCTGTATCACCGGATATAACCCACAAGACACGCATCGAGGAACATTCGCCTATCCTGTACATGGCAGGTACAGACGGTTTACCAACTCACATCGAGTATATCCCCGATCTAGAGGAAGGACTGCTTAGCGAGGAAGAAGTCGCAATCATGCTTCGTGAGCAGCTTAAAGGATAATGCATGTATCTTGATGTTGTCTGGACAAACCGTGCATCTATGTAGTTTCAGACCCTTTCTCCGGCTGAATAAATCAACGCACAACGACTTATCGAGATTTTGCACTCGAATCCCGACATTGGACGCTACGATTATACACGCCCTCTTCCCAACAACAGACAACAAATCGTTTACGCCGTGTATGGCTGGCTGGTGAAGTGCGTTACACCTACCGCGTATCTTTCGGCGCAAATTAGTCTTACAAGTTGAGGAAGTTCTCCCAACAGATTTACAGGGTTGATTTGACATGGTGTAAAACCTGGTCTCGTATAACTGTAACAAAACGTTCCTCCGGCTACCCTATACGGCTGCTCTGGATGCCCAATCGGTAAGAAAGTATCAGTCTTTTTACAAGCATGTGTGAGATGATTTCTAAAGCCATATTGTAAAGTTTTGTACACCAGGCAATCAATCTGTTAACACAGGCAACTATTCTATCTACACTCACACTTTTCGGGCACTCGTCACCACCAGGAGATGGCGCGGTTCGGGATCGGCGACCAGACTGGCGTACGAGGGAAGCGAAAGGTGCGATGTCAGTGCCTCGCCATCGATTAATGCAACCTGCGCCAGCCTGCCACCATCTAGCAGATATGCCTGTGTCTGGCGTGGTTGAAAACCGGCAGCCGCCATCAGGAGCGACCACTCTTCATCAAGGCCGTCGGCGGGCGGGAGTGGCAATGGCGTGTCAGGTAGCGCAGCGATTAGCGGCGCTGGATGGTTGCGCAACCGCACCCAGTATTCACCAGCGGTCGCAACAACCAGCGTTCCCCCTTGACGCAGTACACGCCACATTTCGCGTAGCGCAAGGTGTCGATTAGGAAAGAGGTTGAGCGCAGCAATACACCAGACCAGATCAATACACGCATCACGGAGCGGGAGGTGCGAGGCATCACCGGCGATGAACATGATGTCGTCAGCAGCACGCAAAACGGATCCGTCGCGATCTACTCCCACGATGAGCGCGTCAGAGGCACTACACGCACGCAACCAGCGTGTTTTTGAGCCATCACCACACCCTAGATCAAGGGCTACTCGTGATCCAGGTGGTGTAGCTGCCAGCATTGCTTGCTGGAGCAGTACGAGGTATGGCTCGTGGAGACGTGTTATCATTGCAGGTAGTTAATTGAAACGCTAGCTGGGATGCCCTTATGACCCAACCGCTCACAATACGTCATCTGGCTGCCCTGTATGGCCCCAACATCTACCGTCCGCAACCTGGTGTTGTGCTCCGCGTCGGCGCCGCTGCCGATTACAGTGATCGGCTACGCACGGCACTCAAGGGTGGCGCGTTAGCGATTGGGTTGGTGATCGCGCAACTCCACGTCGAGGCAAAACCTGACAACGCCGACATACTGATGAGTGCGTTCTTCACGACGCCTGAACCGGCAATTGGAGCCGAACTTTGTCGGTATGTGGTCGATGGGATCAACGCCGAACTCAGCCACGACGAGACCTGGGACCCCGATGAACCGCTACTGGCATTACGTGACCGTCGTCAGGCGCAGGCATTACCGGTGGCGGCGCTGCAATTGATGGCCAACGCCCGTCACCGAGACATCCCGACGACAATCCTGGACGATGGCAGGCTGCTGATTGGGCAGGGTGAGCGGGGCTGGATTGTCGCTCCTGCCGATCTACGCGCAGCGCCCGATCTGCAACCGCCGTGGTCACGTCTTGGTCGGATTCCGATCATCGCGGTTACCGGCGAGCGCTACCGTCAACAGGCTATCGCTGAACAGGCTGCTCGCCATCACAGCGTCATTCTCGACCATGCCAATCGAGCATCAGTCATCACAGCATTGGCCGATCCTGCCTGCGCTACCCTGATTGTCGGCTTCGATACCGACAGCCTGATCCGGGAAGGACTACCGTTTGACCGTTGTGATCTGGCGATCATCACCGACCGCACCGGTTCACGGCCACCGACTGCCGCCGATGATGATGAATGGCTGTGCGCACTCGGCCTACCCATGCTGTGCAGCGTCGCCCCAACCCTGATAAACCTCACCGATCCGGCGTTGCACCGCTTGCTGAGCTACGCACCAAACGGTGTGATCGGTTGGACACCGGCCAAAGAATGACGGCTATGAAGCCATTGCGGCAGAGAGCAGTGCCCCTGCCGCAATCATGGACAACTAATCGGTAAACCGGTCAGTTACTGCCCCCAGACTGGCCGACGACACCAGACGGGCATATTTGGCCAGAACACCGCGGGTGTAGCGTGGTGGCCGCGGCTGCCAGGCAGCCCGTCGCCAGGCCAGTTCTTCATCAGAGACATTCAATTGCAGCAAACGGGAATCGGCATCAATCGTGATACTGTCACCCTCTTCGACCAACGCAATCGTACCACCGACGGCGGCCTCTGGGGCAACGTGGCCGACGACCAGGCCGTAGGTACCACCGGAAAAGCGACCATCGGTAATCAGCCCAACACTGTCACCCAAACCAGCCCCGATAATAGCCGACGTTGGTGCCAGCATTTCACGCATACCGGGGCCACCCTTTGGCCCTTCGTAGCGGATGACTACTACATCACCGGCCTTAATCTTCCCGCTTAGAATGGCCTCCAGGCACTCCTCTTCAGCATCAAAGACCCGAGCGGGGCCGGTAATCCGGCGTTGCTTGATACCGGTAATCTTGGCAACACAACCCTCTTCGGCCAAATTGCCGCGTAGAATAGCCAGATGACCTTGAGGATAGATTGGTTGACTAAACGGACGAATCACATCCTGATTGGCTGGAGGTTCATCAGGCACATCAGCCAGCGTCTCGGCAATCGTCTGCCCGGTGATGGTCATACAATCGCCGTGTAACAAACCAGCATTCAACAGTATCTTCATCACCTGCGGCACCCCACCGACCCGGTGCAGATCGGTCGCCACGTAACGGCCAGAGGGTTTCAGGTCGCAGAGCACTGGCACCCGCTGGCGAATTGTCTCGAAATCATCAATCGTAAGCGGGACATCGGCAGCATGTGCAATCGCCAGCAAATGCAAGACCGCATTGGTTGAACCACCGAGCGCCATCACTACCGCAATCGCATTCTCAAGCGACTTGCGGGTCAGCATCTGGCGGGCAGTACGATTGGCGCGAATCGCCTCAACCAGTACTTCACCAGACCGCGCAGCACTCAGTGCCTTCTCCTCATCTTCGGCAGCCATCGTGGAAGAGCCGGGCAGACTCAAACCGAGGGCTTCAATAGCCGACGACATCGTATTGGCAGTGTACATCCCGCCACATGAGCCGGCGCCAGGACAGGCATGACGCTCAATCTCAAGCAACTCGTGCTCATCAATGCGACCGGCGCTGTATTCACCGACTGCTTCAAAAGCGCTGACAATCGTCAGATCACGCCCCTTATAATGACCGGGCTTAATCGTCCCACCGTACACAAAGATGGCCGGAATATCTAGCCGTGCCATGGCAATCAGCGCACCCGGCATATTCTTGTCACAACCACCCACTGCCAGAATGCCGTCCATGCGCTGAGCATTGACAACGGTTTCAATTGAATCGGCAATCACTTCACGGCTGACCAGCGAATACTTCATACCTTCGGTACCCATCGAAATACCATCACTGACGGTAATGGTACCGAAGATTTGCGGCATCCCACCGGCAGCCCGAATGGCCTCTTCTGCACGGGCAGCCAGCGCACCCAACCCGGCGTTACAAGGTGTCAGCGTACTATGGCCATTAGCCACTCCCACAATCGGCTTAATGAAATCGTTGTCGCCAAACCCAACAGCGCGTAACATTGCCCGATTCGGCGAGCGCTGCGGCCCTTCGGTGATCATGCGACTGCGGCGATTATCGCTCATTATAAGCCTCCTCACACATCTGAACCACAAGGTACATGGCCTATTGTACCGCTACTTTTAGTCGGTGCTGTCGGTAACGCAAAACGAGTAGCAGCATTGTGCCACTCGTTTCCCATCTGCAAAAAGCTGCTTTTAGCAAGTAACGTGTCGCTTCAGCAACGTTTGCTAGCGCCTAATCGCCGATATTCTGCGCTTCTTCCATAATCGGCACCGGTGCCTCACCGCGACCAACTCCCCAATAGATAAAGCCCAAATTGCGCATCTCACGAGGATCGTAGAGATTACGGCCATCGATTACGACCGGCTGGCGCATATAGCGCTTGATGCGTTGCCAATCCAACTGCTTAAACTCATTCCATTCAGTAACCAGCAGTAATGCATCGGCATCTTTCGCCACATCATACGCCGTCGCGGTAAAGGTTACTGTTGGCAACAACTCTTCGGCACGCGCCATGGCTACCGGGTCATACGCCTTAACCCTGGCCTCCTTCTTCAGAAGGGCATTGATAATATCAACGCTCGGTGCCTCACGCATATCATCAGTATTGGGCTTGAATGACAGACCCAGCACCCCAATGACGCGGCCTTCGAGATAACCCAGGACTGTTTCGACCTTCTTCACAAACCGCTTGCGCGCATCGCTGTTGATGTCCATCACTGCCTGAAGCAACTGCGGGTGGCAACCGGCAGAGGCAGCCATGTGGTACAGCGCCAGCACGTCTTTCGGGAAACAGGAGCCACCGTAGCCAACACCAGCTTCCAGAAAGTGGGGGCCAATGCGTTTGTCGGCACCCATACCGCGAGCAACTTCACGCACATCAGCGCCCAGACGCTCGCAGATCTGCGCAATTTCATTGATGAACGAAATGCGGGTAGCCAGAAAGGCATTGGATGCATATTTAATCATCTCGGCTGTGCGCAGATCGGTGATGATAATCGGCGCACCCAATGTTTCATGCAGCGCAGCCACCCGTTGTGCCGCCTCGCGATTCTTCGCACCGAGGACAATGCGGTCGGGCTTGAAGAAATCACTCAGCGCACTCCCTTCGCGCAAGAATTCCGGGTTCGACACGACATCAAACTTCACATCAGGTCCGGCGTGCTCGGCGATGATGTTTTCGACCATATCACCGGTTCCCACCGGCACGGTGCTCTTGTCGATAATGATTGAACCCGAACGTAAATATTGACCAATACTACATGCTGCGGCTTTAACATACGTCAGATCAGCCGAGCCGTCTTCACCCATGGGAGTACCGACTGTAATGAAGATAAACTCAGCATTGGGGATGCCAACGGCATAATCATCGGTAAAGCGCAAGCGTCCGGCGCGCATATTGCGCTCTTGCAACTCTTCTAGACCAGGCTCAAAGATGGGGGATTTACCGCTGCGGAGCAATTCCAGCTTGTGCAAGTCAATTTCGATACAGGTAACAGAATGACCGAGATCGGCAAAACAGACACCGGTTGTCAGTCCAACATAGCCTGTACCTACCACACAGATGTTTTTCACGTTTTTGTCTCCTTAATGTTGCCTTCAATGAAGCATTATCCATCGCAATTGTTATCACGGTTGTACAGAATCGGTGTGACATTTCGATGAATAATGCTCGCTTACCTGATGACAAAAGCTCAGATTGTCACTTCAACGCCGAGCCCCAGAGCGGTCGCCTGTGCCAGAGCCAATGCGGCCACGGCCAGGTCCTGCACCGCATTACCAACTGACTTGAAGAGGGTGATCTCATCAGCAGTCGTTCGCCCCTGTACGGTACCATTGACGAGATCGCCCAATTCAGCGATCACGTGCTGTTCATCGATCAGACCAGCAGCACGAGCCTGAATCAAATCACCGGCCTCGCTCCAGGCGGCGTGACGCTGATCGACCACAACCCGACTACGGGCAACTAGGTCGGGGGGAAGTTCAGCCATGTCGGAGCGATAAGCACCAATCGCATTAATATGCGTTCCAGGGCGGATCAGGTCGGCAGCAAAGAGTGGGTTTGCGCTACTCGTCGCGGTACAAACCACATCGGCTTCAGCTAGCGGCATTGTCGGGTCGGTAGCGATGCGAATATTTCCACGAAAACCTTCGCCACGTAAGCGTGCTGCCAGTAATGTCGCCCGATCACGAGTGCGGTTCACAATCCAGACATTGTTGATTGATGGTCGCACTGCCAGCACTGCCTGAAGCTGCGGTAATGCCTGAGCGCCGGCACCGAACACCACCAGTGTACGGACATCGTCACGTGCCAGCAGACGGGTCGCCACCCCCGATGCAGCGCCGGTACGTAGTGCTGTAAGATAGGTACCGTCAAGGACTGCAATTGGGCGGCCACTGCCCGGATCGAAGAGAGTGACCAGCGCGTAAATTGTTGGTTCAGCACGGTAGACATTATGGGGAAAGACTGAAACGGTCTTGATACCAAGTGCGGGGTTTTCACCACCGAGACGACCCGGCATAAAGAAGGTCGTCGCTGCCTGGGCCGGGGTTGTAATTGCTGTTCGTAACGGAATATCAGCCTCACCGCGTGCCAGCATGCCAAACGCCTGCGCAACAGCATCAATCGCTGCTGACATTGGCACTGCCTGCGCAATATCAGCTGCTGAAAGAAAACGCATTCATCCCTCCTTCATTGTGCCGGCAAACCACTTCCCACACGTATCATACGACAAAACCGGCACGGATAACGATCCATGCCGGTTTGCAAGACAAGTTAATGAAGCTGAAAAGAAACCGATAATTTACGCCTGGGCCGGCTGCTCAGCCTCACCAGTATCAGTAGGTGTGGGAGCAGGCTCGTTCTCATTCTCGCCAATCCGGCGTAACGACAAACCCATGCGCTGGCGCTGACGGTCGAGGCTAATCACGCGCGCAGTTACGATCTGACCCGGCTGCAGAATATCGCGTGGCTGGGCCTGAGGATCAGCATCAAGCTCACTGGCATGGATCAAACCTTCAACAGCCTCTTCCACCTGGACAAACGCCCCGAACGGGGTCACATTGGTTACCGGGCCGGTCACCAACTGGCCGAGCGTATAACGCTGGTCAATCGTCTCCCAGGGGTTATTCTGCAATTGCCGGATCGAGAGACCAATGCGCTCGCGCTCGCGATCAATCTCTACTACCACAACCTTGACTTCCTGGCCGGGTTGCAGAACTTCACGTGGATGGTTTACCCGCTGCCAGCTCAGCTCAGAGATGTGGGCCAGACCATCGGCCCCGCCCAGATCGATAAATGCACCAAAATTGGTAAGCTGATTGACGCGACCAATCAGGACATCGCCGGGCTGCAATTCGGTAAGCAAGCGATGTTTCTGCGCCTTTCGCCACTCTTGCGTCGCTGCCCGCTCAGAAAGGACTAACCGATTGCGTTCGCGATCAACCTCAATAACCTTCAATGGAATTTCTTGATTGACCATCTTCTGCAGGGCTTGCTGGCGTTCATCAGCAGCGGTTCGACCGTGCAACTGGGCAACTTGCGATGACGGCACAAAACCGCGAATCCGGTTAAATTGCACCAGCAAGCCGCCTTTGTTAAAGCCAATCACCTTGCAACGAGTGATACCGCCATCGTGGAAGAGTTGCTCGGCAACCTCCCAGTCCTTCGCCACCTGCACCATCGAGAGCGAGAGAATCAGATCACCGTCGCGATTCTCCGGCTCCTGCACATACACCTGAACCGTATCGCCAACCTTCAGCGAATTGATAAAATCTTCGCCCATCTGGCGCAAATCCTGAGCCGGAATAACACCTTCGCGCTTAGTGCCAATCGAGACCAGAACACCACTCTCTTCGATGTGCATGATCAGACCCTCACGCAGCTCACCACGCTGGGGACGGGCATAATCATACTCATCAAGTAATTGGGTCCAATCCAGATCTTCCTCATTCTGCCGAGTTACAGGGTCGGGCTGGACAGACATGCTACAAAGCCTCCTCAAAGAGATTTGATTTGTCTCTACCTTCCGCTTAGAAGTAAAAAAGAGCGCGAACCATTTGGTGCAATGGCGCACGTCAGTCGCGCAAATGCTTTATGCAGGTTGCTATACTGGCGTGAGCCGCCGGCTCCGCTTGCTGGCAAGTGCTCCAAGGCCGTCGTAACCGTTCCAGTCTGTGGAGTTCGACCGTTGCGGAAGTCGAGACATGTTTTACAATGCCGGTAATTATAGGTGATGATGATGAACCTGTCAACATTTTCACAAACGATGCATGTACTATCGCCGCGAGATACAAACAGGATAACTGTCCGGTGCACGAATCCAGAGTTCAATGCATTACAACCATCGGTAACACTCTGTATCGATGCCATAAGATTGCACGGCGTACCGCTGAACAGGGTGTTCACAAACTACTTACGTTTGCACAGAGCATGGGCGGGTGCGGCAATGTGACTGCCGCACTCCAAACCGGAGACGTAGCCGGTGTGGTTGCAGACTACACGCTTCTCTGCGCCGAGGCGTGGGCCGGGCGGCAGCATGGCTACCGCACTCCACAGTGGTGCCCAAATTCCTCTCACCGCTCGCTTACCAGGTCGCCGTTGAAAAACTCTTCCACGCAATATGATATACTGCCCCTGCGTTCTATTTCCTATTTCCCAAACTAATGGCTATTACATTCGTCTTTCTCGACGGCATCGGACTGGCCCCCGCCACAACCGACAACCCACTGGCAACGGTACCAATGCCGGCCATCCACCATCTGTTGGGAGGCCCACTCACCAGTGAACAGATTGGCTACTGTGATGGGCTGTTATTGAGTGCACTTGACGCCTGTCTGGGGGTCGAAGGCTTACCGCAGAGTGGCACCAATCACGTTGCCCTACTTGCCGGCGTCAATGCACCGGCTATTCACGGTCGCCACCAGCCCCACTTTCCACCCGTTGCCCTGCGTCCGCTGCTTGCCGAACGCTCGCTGTTTCGACGAGCCCTGGAACAGGGCTGGCGGGTTGCGTTTGCCAATGTCTTTACTGCCGGTTACTGGCAGGCCCTGGCAACCCGCCGGCTCCGCCGGTCGGCGAGTGTGATTGCTGCCGAAGGGGCCGGGCTATATTTGCGCAATCTCGATGATCTGAAACGTGGACAGGCACTCAGTTGGGATATTAGCGGCGACAGGCTGGCAGCACGCGATCCGGCTGCCGCAACGATACCATTCATTGATCCACACCTGGCAGGTGAGCGGCTGGCCGGTCTTGCCAGCGACTACGATCTGGTCTTCTTCGAGAGTTTTCTACCCGACCTTGCCGGGCATGGTCGCCTGGGCAAGCATGGGGCAAGTGAAGCCCTAACCCGGATCGATGGCCTGATCACAGGCTGGCTGCACGCCCGTCGCCCTGAAGATAGTTTGCTGATTACGTCAGATCATGGCAATATCGAACAGGCATCAACCACTACACATACTACCGCACCAACACCGCTACTGGTGGTTGGGCCACATGCCGGCTATTTTCGGCATGTGCGTCGAATCGATGAAGTAGCCGATGCGATCTTGTATGCATTGGCTGCCCCTATTCTGTGAGGAGACTATGCACCGTAAAATACGCGTGTTGTTCGTCTGTATGGGGAATATTTGTCGTTCACCAATGGCCGAGGCGGTTTTTCGCCATCTGGTCAATGAAGCCGGCTTGAGCGAGCACTTCGAGATTGACTCGGCCGGAACCGGGGGCTGGCACGTGGGAGAACCACCACACCCTGGTACCCAGCGTGTGCTGGCCCGCCACAACATCTCGACTGCCGGTATGCGGGCCCGGCAGGTACGCAGTAGCGATATCGATCAGTTCGACTACATCCTGGTGATGGATCACGAGAATCTGGCCGATCTGGGCCATTTCCATCCGAAAGCCCGCGAACGCGCCCGCCTTTTGTT
The DNA here is from genome assembly GCF_034432675.1 of Chloroflexus sp. Taxonomy (GTDB): domain Bacteria; phylum Chloroflexota; class Chloroflexia; order Chloroflexales; family Chloroflexaceae; genus Chloroflexus. The sequence continues at coordinate 19,886 of NZ_DAOUBI010000249.1, forward strand.
GAGTTTTGCGCCAGAATTGGGCACAGCGGCAGTACCTGATCCCTACTACAACGGCCGCTTCGATGAGGTCTACCATTTGATCGAGACAGCCTGTCGTCGACTACTTGCCCACATCCGGGAACGTGAAGGTTTGTAATCAGGGAGAATGCTGCGCCACATTTCTGGGTAGAAGTAATCTCAAATTGCTCTGTTGCAACCATTGATTAAATGTGGTAACAATGGCTTATGCACCCGCGAGCAAGCCGTTCTGGCAA
>NZ_DAOUBI010000250.1:0-34853 GCF_034432675.1 Chloroflexus sp.
CTATCTCCTATCTCACACTTTACGCCGAAAACGACGCAACAACGCGCTAAACTGTCGCCGTTCGGAGCGGTCGAAGGGCTTGCCGGCATACACCACCCGTTGATACGCCTCGGTGAGCGCCTGTAGTTCGGCGGCACCTGCGGGTAATTCATCGCTGATCCGTTCCGCATACTCTGCCGGGGTCTGCGGTGGCCGGCGGGGGTAGCCACGCGCAGTGGCGTGACGGAGCGCAGCATGGTAGCAGGCAATCACTGTATCCACCGGTCCGCTGCGGCTGCGCCGTGGGTGTGGTGGTGGGGGCGGCTCCTCTTGCGAATGCCACCAGCGCCGCAAGCCCCCAATGCGCCAGTGGCACAGGTGGTGCCACCAGCTCGTCAGCCAGGTCACGGCATTCATCCATGCCACCTTCAGCCAGGTCTGGCGGCGCACAATCCGCCAGAATGCCAGCACGGTGAGCACAGCTACGCAGAACCAGAAGATAAGGCCGGGCCATACCATCGGCTCGCTGGCGGTGGCCGGAGGGATGAGCGGCAGCTGTGGGATAGGCATCGCGGCGGAGGTTGAGTTTGTGGTGAGGAGCCAGTTGAGCAGCAGGTAGAGGAGCATTGGCAGCAGCATGATCAGACTGATCAGGCCGACGAAGAGGAGCGATGCGATGAGGCCCATGAAGATGATCAGCCCGACCAGTGAGTAGATGGCCCGGCGCCATTCTTCCGGCATGGACATCTCACGGGGAAATGGAAATACCAGCGCCAGCACAATTATCAGACCGATGAGTATCACGCTCAGCAGTCGCCAGCTTCGTCGCACATCAACTGCGACCTCGGCACCATCACTCTGCCAGTCGGCCAGGAACGCCCGCTGGCGGGCAAGTTCGATCAAGCTGAGGCCGCCGATTAAATATAGCGCAATCCAGCCGGAAAACAGATCTGCATTCCCCTGACGCCAGCTCTGAAGCCAGATCGTCAACAATCCACCCCAGCTTACGCCGCTGATGATCGCTTTGACTGCATTCCAGCGGCGAATTTTTGCATCGCTGTTGTAGAAGAGCACGTCGAGAGTGTACAGGGGCATTTTTTGAGGCGGATTTGGGGTTAAGGCCGCGATTGCAGCGATCCCGCTCCTACTGAGCATCACCACCGTAGTCAGCGCCAGCAGGCAGATGAGAAATGGAACATCGAAGAAGGCCAACGGATCAGTGATCCAGCTCATCATCGCCCGGATACCCTCGCCGCCAAAGCCCAGCGTCGCTACCAGCCGGGCCAGCACAACCAGCGCAAAAATCTCGGCGGCTAAATAGCGCAACGTGCCACCTTCCGCTTCGTGTAGGCCGGCCAGCATCCGCATCCGCAAGGCAAACGCTTCCATACCGGCGATGATACTGGCACCAATCAACCACACCGGTTGCCAACCGATCTGATCCAGGATCAGGTCGCCGATGGAAGCTAGGGGCAGCGTAATCAAAACGACAATCAGGATTGCCGGGCTGATGAGTGAAGGCTGATGCATAACCCCTCCGCCGAGTCATCGCCTGTCAGATAGCTTCTATTGTAACTGATAGAACTATCATTCGCACGTCAGATGCCATCTCGATCATGACGTGCTATACTACCTGCGATGTCTGACTATACGCGGCGCAGAGCAGGACGCTGTTAGAACACACATCAGGTTACATACATCCTATGATTCGCTCACGTCGTTTACACTCAAATGGCCGCAATAGCCGCCGTCACGTGCCGCCACATCTGTTGCGCGGGTTGCGGGGCCGATCAACGCCACGATCTGCGGTCAGTCGCTGGCTTATCAATGCGCTCCTGGCCGGACTTGGTTTGATAGCGGTGGTGATCGTCGCCATCGCTGGCTTTGCCTACAACGCCTACGCTCAGGTTGCCGAGAGTCTGAAACCGCGACTGGCCTTGCTCGATAACCGGGAATTGTTCGAGAACTCGCGTATTTTCGACCGTAACGGTGAGCTGCTGTACGAGTTTTTCGATACCGGCAAGCGCACAAAAGTGACGATTGACGAGATTAGTCCATTGTTGATTCAGGCGACGATTGCGATTGAGGATAAAACCTTCTATACCAATCCGGGCATCGATCTGGCCGGTATTGTGCGCACCCTGATTGATAGCCTGCGTGCGGGTGAAGAGACCGGTGGTGCCTCGACGATTACGCAGCAGGTGATCAAGAATAGCGTTCTCACCCCAGAAGAACGTCTCCCGGAACGACGCTACGAACGAAAACTGAAAGAGATTATCCTCGCCCAGGAGCTGGATCGCATCTATACCAAAGATCAGATTCTTGAGCTGTATCTGAATGAGAATTTTTACGGCAATCTGGCCTATGGTATTCAGGCGGCCAGTGAGGTCTATTTTGGGGTGAATGCGGCTGATCTTGATTTGAACCAGGCGTCGCTCCTTGCCGGTTTACCGCAATTACCATCGGTCTACAATCCGATTAACTATCTGGAACGCGACGAGCAGGGTGGCTATCTCCCACCCGTCTTCGTCGGCGATGACTGGCTTGACCCCAATGCCCGCCTGCCCGCCGGAACACCGCTGCCAAGGATTCGACAGGCGGCTGTGTTGCGCCGGATGATTGAGGATGGTTACATCACCGAAGCCCAGGCCCGCCAGGCATTAGCCACACCGCTGCGGTTTGCGCCGCAAGAGGCGCCCCTCAATGCGCCGCACTTCGTCTTTTATGTGCGCGACCTGCTTTTGCAACGCTACGGCGCTCAGATTGTGTATGGCGGTGGTTTGCGGATCACAACTACGCTTGACCTGCAATTGCAACGGATGGCCCAACGAACCGCCCTCGAGCGTATCACTGAACTGGAGTCGCGCAACATTCACAATGCAGCAGTCGTGATTATGCAGCCGAACACCGGCCAGATTCTGGCGATGGTTGGCAGTATTGATTACAACGCAGTCAAACCAACCACTACGCTCGGTGAGTCGGGTAATGTGCTCGACGGTCAGGTAAATGTGGCGACACGCGAGCGGCAACCCGGTTCGGCGCTGAAGCCGTTTACCTACTTGGCGGCGATGGAACAGGGGATGACCCCAGAGACGGTGTTGTGGGATGTACCAACTCGCTTTCCAACCGGTACCGGTGACTGGTACGCACCGCAAAACTATAACGGTCAGTGGAACGGGCCGCTGCGTATTCGTACCGCACTGGCAAATTCGTTGAACATGCCGGCCGTGCGGGCGCTGAAGTTTGCCGGGATTGACTACACGATCCGGTTGCTGGAACGGGTTGGAATCCGTACCGGCCTGAAACGCGGTGCCGGTTTCTACGGCCTCTCGCTGACGCTCGGTGGCGGTGAGGTGTCGCCGCTGGAGCTGACGACTGCGTACAACACCCTGGCCAGCGGTGGTCGTTACTTTGCGCCGGTCGCCATCCTGGAGATTACCGACTCGCAGGGTCGCGTGCTTGAACGTTTTACCCAAACTCCTGGCGAGGAGGTGGTTGATCCGGCGCTGGTTGCGATTATCTCCGACATGCTCAGCGATGATCGTGCGCGTCAGGCCATTTGGGGGCTGAATAGCCCGCTCCGGCTTAGCCTGCCGGCTGCGGTTAAGACCGGTACCACCAATGATTGGCGCGACGCCTGGGCAGTAGGCTATACACCGTTTGTGACGGTTGGTGTCTGGACAGGCAACAATAACAATGAACCAACAGCCCGGGTCGAGAGTCTGACCGGCGGTGGTATTATCTGGCGCAATGTGATGGAAAACATCTTTCGGCTGATCGCCGAAGATGAGCGGTACCGTGACCTGTTCGCCGCGCCCTTCCCCAACGGCGAAATTCAAACCGAATTTGTGCTGCCCGAAGAGCTTGTACGACGCCCGATCTGTGAACTGCCCGGCCCATTCGGCGGCTATCGTGAAGAGCTATTTACGCTTGATATGATCAAGCGGCTGGAAGAAGCGGCGCAACCGACACCGGAAGCGACCACCGGCGATGCGATCCCGACCGAAGGCTTCTGCTCGGCCTACACAAAAGTACGTGTTGTCCGGATTCCGACCCCGGAAGAGTGGACAACCAGCGGCGAGCTACGCCCCAATCCGCCACCGCCGCCGCCGACAGACCCCAAAGCACCACCGTTGTCGCAAGATCTCAGTGCCTTGACCGATGGTGCTTATTGCCGACCGGCGCCTGATGCTGCCTATCCGCCGGAGCTGGTACGGGACATCTACCTGTGGAAGCTGCCACCGCCCGATCCTGATGAAGAGGTTGAGTATAAGTGGCGTGGCGGTGATGCAACGGTTCCGCTCAAGTACGAAGAGCTGCCGGAGTGTACCCCGGCAATGTTTGAGCCACCGATCCCGGTGCCACCGGTTGAAGGTGCTATCCTGATGCCCGATCTGCGTCGGTTGGGTGAAAATCAGGCGAAAGAAGTGCTGGCGCTGTTGGGCATTGACCCCGGTCGGATTTACGTTGATTACCAGGGGCCAGATCGCGCCGGCGAGGATTATTATCGGTATGGGCCGTATGTGGTACTGAGTTCACTTCCGGCAGCGGGCGAATGGATCTTGCCGGACACAACTATCGTGCTTGGCATTCGCGCACCTGATCCAAACCCTGAACCACCGGCACCAGACGATACTGAGGGAAATTGAGGCTACTGAACAACCGTACAACAACGTTCACGGAGTCGGGCAGGGTTTATCGCTGGGTGAGTCAGGCTAAAACCCTGCCTGATAATCTGCAAGCCCTGTTGGGACTACGCATCCGCTGCCTGACCACCCTCCCTGTCGTTCGACCGGCCCTGCTGTCCTTTCAGGCCGTGAGGCAGGGTTTCAACCCGCCGACTGTTGAACCCACCGTCTCCTCAACCCACTGCTCATCATCAACCCACCGCCCTCTTGTAACCTTTTGGCGGCTGATTGCATCATCGTTATATAGTGGGTGAATGTACGATAGATTGCATAATTGCAGGACAGGTAGTAGCATTACCGTCAGCTAATATCCGGGAGAGACGTAATGAAGCAGATTGTCGTAATTGGCGGTGGAGCTGCCGGTGTGGAAGCAGCAGTTGCTGCCGCCCAGGGCAACACAAAGGTAACACTGGTCAGCGAAGGACCAATTGGCGGCCGTACCGGTTGGGACAGCCTGCTACCGAGCAAAGTCTGGCTCCACGCCGCCGAGGTTGCCGGTATCGCGACAGCAGCAGCCGGTGAGGGCGTGGCTATTAACGGGGTACAGGTCGATCCGGCAGCCGTCTTACAACGGATCAAACACGTTGCAACGCGATGGAGCGAGCACGAGCAACAGCGGCTGCAAGCGGCTGGGGTTACCGTTGTCCAGGGAGTGGCTGCCTTCAGCAGTCCTCACCAATTGACAATCCAGACTCAGGAAGGCCAGCAAACGATTACCGCCGATGCTGTCATCATTGCGACCGGTTCTGTTCCCCGCTTCCCCCCGACGATGAAACCGGACGGGCAGCGGATCATCGCGCCGCGCTTTGCCAGCCATCTTCATATCCTACCCAACGACATCATCGTAATCGGTGGTGGCCCAACCGGCAGCGAATTTACCTCGCTCTTCAGTCGGCTGGGTGTCAAAGTGACCTGGCTGGTTGGTAGCCCTGGTGTTTTGCCGATGTTTGCCACCAACGCCCGTTCAACCCTGGCCGCAGCGATGCAGGCCCACGGTGTCGAGATACACCAGGTTGATGTCGAACGGGCCGAGCGCACGGAAGAGGGGGTGAGCGTTCTCGCGGCAGACGGCACTACTTATACGGCGGCCATGGCATTCCTAGCGATTGGCCGCACGCCCGATCTGAGCCGGCTCAACCTTGGTGCTGCCGGCCTGACCGTCGAGGCGAATGGTCAACTAACCGTTGACAACTACGGACGCACTTCGGTTAACCACATCTTCGCGGTCGGCGATGCGGCGGGCGGGCCAATGCTGGCTAACCGTGCGCTGGCGCAGGCGTGGATCGCCGGGCGCACCGCAGCCGACCTGCTGGCACCGGGGTACTGCCCGCACACCATCGTGCATGCCGTCTACACTGTGCCCGAAGTTGCCCAGGTGGGACTGGTCATGGATACAGAGCTGTCACGTATCCGCGCTGAATATGGCTCGTCGCTCAAGTCCTACCTTGGTGCAGAGACATCTGGCTGGATCGAGCTGACCTTTGACCCGATCACCCGTCAGGTTCGTGGTGGCGTAGCGGTGGGCGATCACGCTGCCGATCTGTTGGCACCAGTTGCCCTGGCGATCCAGACTGGCGCTACCCTGGCCGATCTGGCAGCCGTGTTTGCCGCCTATCCAACGTTAAGCGAGACTGTTTTTGCCGCGGCGCGCACAGTATGGTAAAGTGATGGGCTGAGACCCTTATCAGATTGGTCAACGCGCACCGGTCACTTCAAGACTATAGAGTGATACCCTTCCCACCAGGGGCGAGGCGCGGGAGAGAGGAGAGGGGCGTGCTCTGCATCACGTCCCTCTCCCTATTCTTCTGCTTCCGATGGGTTCGGGTAGGGACAGCAAATATGCGCTAATATCAAATCTGGTGTCGTAGAGTGTATAACCTGTAATCCGACAATCACCCTGCCACCACACCTGCACACGGAAGTGTGCAATTAGTGTTCCCCCCTCCCTACCCAGCCGTCGCACGTTTCGGCGAGGATACCGTCGCCAGACAGGATTGCCCGTGGCGCATTGTTTGGAGTGCGGCAGCCATGCTTGCCGCGCCAGCCGTGCTGACGATCAGGGGCATGTTGTAGCGGTTTTCACGCGAGTCATGGGGATACTGTGCGGGTAGATCACGTCCGTCGGGTCTGATCATCCGTGATGAGTCGACGGCGCGTGAGCGATGGTGTAGGTTGTGGAGCAGACGTCCGGCCTGCCTATCAGCCACTTTTCGCTCTCGTCCGATGACGAATGATAGACAACTCAGTCGGCAAATCTCATCACTGGGTCGATGAGCAACAATGCGTCCATCAGCAGTGATGCACGGTATCGATGAAGATGTGATCCAGCGCAACGGCTATCGTATCAGGCAACCCCAGCGCATGCTTCTGATCTCCCCTCTCCCGCACGCCGCAGCGTGGGAGAGGGGCCGGGGTGAGAGCGTTCAAAGCGTCCTTACGTCCTATCTCTTGCCCAAGCGCATAGATGTTGTGTCCACCCTTGAACCCCAACGGGGCATGGCGCATCACTCTGCTGCAACCAGCTGGCGTATCACGCTCGTTTATGTCACGCCAGTGCTGTACCTGAACGCGACTGCGCATGAATTTAGTTGACAGCGCCGACCTACCAATGACTCGCCGGTGTCACACTCGGTGGTGCGCCAGCACAGTTCCGATAGCCAGAATGATGCGCACTATCAGCCGAGACTTGATATACGTCGTGTCCTCTCCTCGTGCTCAGCGAGTCTTCACCGGCTGCGGATGGCTGGCTTCGTAGGCGACAATCGCCTCTTCCTGTTGGAGCAGGAAACCGAGTTGATCGACCCCATGTAGCAGACAGTATTTGCTAAATGCATCAATCGGAAAATGCACTTGTCGGCCATCCGGCAAGGTCACCGTTTGGGCTGCCAGATCAATCGTCAGATGCATCTGTGGATCGGCCGCATAACGGGCAACCAGCTCATCGTAGACGGCCTGATCAATCGTTACCGGCAGCAAGCCTATCTTGAGCGAATTACTGCGAAAGATGTCAGCGAACGATGGTGCCAGCACGGCTTTGAACCCGTAGTCCTGCAATGCCCAGGGGGCGTGCTCGCGCGAGCTGCCACAGCCAAAATTGCGCCCACTGATCAGAATGGTTGCCCCGGCAGCTTCCGGTCGGTTCAGCGGAAAATCGGGATTGGGTGTGCCGTCTGCCTGGTAGCGCCACGCCTCGAAGAGACCGGCAGCCAGACCGCTGCGATCAGTCACTTTGAGAAAGCGGGCTGGGATGATCTGATCGGTATCAATATTTTCCACCGGCAACACGACAGTTTTGCCGGTAATGGTTGAAACTGGTTCCATGAGACTCTCCTCTAGTTCAACAACGTGCGCGGATCGGTGACTACGCCTGTGATGGCCGCCGCCGCTGCCGTGAGTGGACTGGCCAGCATCGTGCGTGCTCCTGGCCCCTGCCGACCCTCAAAGTTACGGTTCGAGGTGCTGACGGCGTATTTACCCGGTGGCACTTTGTCGTCGTTCATACCCAGACAGGCGCTGCAACCGGCTTCACGCCATTCGGCACCGGCTTCTTTGAAGATACGATCTAACCCTTCGGTCTCGGCAGCGCGCTTGACCTGCTGCGATCCGGGAACCACCATCACCCGCACGCCGGGGGCCACCTTGCGTCCACGGAAAAATTGGGCTGCCTGCCGCAAATCTGACAATCGGGAGTTGGTGCAGGAACCGATGAAGACGACATCAACCGGGTGGCCCAGAAGCGGTTTGCCGGGTTCAAGCCCCATGTACGCCAGTGCCTTGTCGAGCGCAGCCCGGCTCCGTGCATCGGGCATATCCTCCGGGCGTGGCACCGGAGCGTCAATAGGAATGCCCATACCGGGGTTGGTACCATAGGTAATCATTGGTTTCAGTTCACTGGCCGAGAGGGTTAACTTGTGATCGAAGGTTGCTCCCTCGTCACTGGGGAGTGTTCGCCACCTTGCTATGGCAGCCTCGAAATCGGCACCCTTCGGTGCGAAGGGGCGGCTGGCAATATACTCGAAGGTTGTATCGTCGGGTGCGACCATACCGGCCCGTGCCCCACCTTCGATGCTCATATTGCAGATCGTCATCCGCTCTTCCATCGACAGCGCACGGATCGCTTCACCCATGTACTCGAAGACGTACCCCGTACCGCCGCCGACGCCATATTTGGCGATCAGCGCCAGAATAATGTCCTTGGCGGTGACTCCTGGCCCGAGTCGGCCATCAATCCGTACCGCACATGTCTTGGGCTTGCGTTGGAGCAGACATTGGGTTGCCAGCACGTGGCCAACTTCCGAGGTGCCGATGCCGAAAGCCAACGCACCAAAAGCGCCGTGCGTGCTGGTGTGACTATCACCACAAACGATAGTCATTCCCGGTTGCGTCAATCCTTGTTCTGGCCCAATGACGTGCACAATGCCCTGATTCTCGTCACCTAATTCAAAAAGCGGAATCCCAAACTCAGCGCAGTTTTTTCGTAGTTGTTCAAGCTGGCTGATTGCCATTGGGTCAACGACGGGAATGATGCCAAGATGATTACGCGGCGTGGTCGGTGTGCTGTGATCCATCGTCGCCAGCGTCTTGTCGGGTCGGCGAACCCGCAGCCCGCGCTGGCGTAATTCCGTGAACGCCTGTGGGGAGGTTACCTCGTGAATGAGGTGCAGATCGATGTAGAGTACGGCAGGCGTTTCAGCGGTTTCTGGTCGTACCAAGTGTGCTTCCCACACTTTCTCAAACAGGGTGCGCGGTTTAGGTTTATTCATCTTTGCTCTCCTCCTTGCCGCAACCTACGACGTATGCTTACCGTTAGTGCCACGCCAGCGCGGATAGCTACCAAAGATTTTCAGCATGCCCGTATGCCGGCGAATGCGTTCGAGGGCTTGGGCAACGTGTGGTTCGCGGCGGTGTCCATTGATATCAACCAGAAAGATGTATTGACCGAGAATCGCACGGGTTGGGCGCGATTCGAGCTTCGTCATATTAATATTTTCGACGGCCAGCTCCTGGAGAGCGCTCACCAGGCTACCGGGTCGATCCTCGCGGGTAAATCCAAAACAGAAGCTGGTTTTGTCATCACCGGTGGGTGGGGCATCCTCGCGGGCCAGCACGATGAAGCGTGTGACATTGTGTGGGCTATCGGCAATCTCACGGGCCAGGATCGTTGCCCCAACTAGTTCGGCTGCGCGCAGGGTGCCAATGGCTGCCGCTGGCCGTTCATCGGCCAGCGCCTCGGCGGGAGCAGCCGAATTGCTTAGCGAAGCGACGGTAGCCACGCCGGGCAGGCAGCGCTCAACAAAGCGCCGACACTGGGCCAGTGATTGCGGATGCGCGTACAGCACCTTAATATCGCTCAATTGTAAACCGGGGCGGGCCAGCAGATAGTGGCGAATTGGCACGACAATCTCGCCGGCGATTTGCAATTCCGTCTCGTGGATCAGCAGATCAAGCGTATAGCTGACGCTGCCTTCCAACAAGTTTTCAATCGGTAACACCCCGACGGTTGCCGCTTCTGTTTCAATAGCCGTGACCACAGCGGGAATACTGACCAGCGGTAGCAATCGTGCCTCCCGTCCTGCGGCGTAGGCAAGCGCTGCTTCTTCACTGAAGGTTCCCGGTGGGCCAAGGTAGGCAATGGTTTGCATATGTGTACTGACGCAGGTGTGTTGCAGGCGAGATGCCGGGTCACTCTTGGGGCATCTCGGTGTCGTAGTTATCTTGGCGGGAAGTATATATTTCCCGCCAAGATCGCACAAGATTATCTACCCAAGCGTACTACCACCGAAAATGTCAACCGGTAGTGTCCCACTTTCCCCGCTGTAGCCGGCGGCATATGCCACTGCTTCAGCCTTGATTCGCTCCTGACGGGCAGCCAGCATCTTGTTAAGGGCCGCCATGTAGGCTTGTGCTGCGGCCACAATCGTATCGGTATGCACGCCGTAGCCACTAAATATCTGCTGTGCCGGTCGGCGACCGGTCAGGCTAGTTACCGTACTGCTGCTCTCGTTCAGACGGGCCGGTGCTCCCTGTTCGCGAATACGCACAGTCACTTCAGCGACTGCATCAAGCCCTTCGGTGATCGCATTGATCGAGAACTCGATTAACTCATTCGGACGCTGAATAATGCGGTTAATCGCCTGATAGACCGCATCAACCGGGCCGGTACCCTGGGCGCTGTCGATCTTGGTCTGCCCATCAGGACCGATCAGCCGTACAGTCGCCGTGGGAATCATGCCGATACCCGACGCATACTGAACGTGATCGAGTTTGTATAACTCAGGTGCATGCTGCATCTCACCGGCGACCAGCGCCTCAATATCGCGGTCGTCAACCTTCTTCTTGCGGTCACACAAATCTTTGAAGCGGGCGAAGACGTGCTGGAATTCTTCCTCGTTGAGCTTGTAGCCCTTCTCTTCGAGATATTTGCGGAAGGCGTGGCGTCCAGAGTGCTTGCCGAGCACCAGGGTATTGCTGTCGAGGCCGACCGTCTCGGCACTCATAATCTCATACGTTTGCCGGTACTTCAAGACGCCATCCTGGTGAATGCCCGACTCATGGGCAAAGGCATTGGCACCGACAATGGCCTTGTTGGGCGGTACCGGTACGCCGATGAAGCTGCTCACCAGGCGCGATGTGCGAGCAATTTCGCGCGTCTCTACGCGAGTGCGCAGACCGTAGTACTGTTGACGAGTGTGCAGGGCCATCACCACTTCTTCGAGCGAAGCGTTACCGGCCCGTTCGCCGATGCCGTTGATGGTACATTCGACCTGCCGCGCCCCTGCCCGCACGCCGGCCAGCGAGTTGGCTACTGCCATGCCCAGATCGTCGTGGCAGTGGGTCGAGAGGATACAGCGTTCGATGCCCGGTACATTCTCGCGTAGATCACGGATCATCGCCCCGTACTCGTCAGGGGTGAGGTACCCAACCGTATCAGGAATATTGAGCGTCGTTGCGCCGGCGGCCACAGCAACCGCTACCGCTTCACGCAGGAAGAGCGGATCGGTACGACCGGCATCCATCGGTGAGAATTCGACATCTTCGCACAACGAGCGTGCATAGCTGACCATCTCGTGAATCAGGGCCAGCGCTTCGGCGCGTGTCTTGCGAAATTGATATTCCAGATGGATGTCTGAAGTTGACATAAACGTGTGAATGCGCTTTTTGGCTGCCGGCTGAATTGCACTCCACGCCTTGTCGATGTCGTCGCGATTGGCACGCGCCAGCGCGGCGATAATCGGGCCGTCGGGAGTACCAACTTCGCGGGCAATTTCGTGCACTGCTGCCCAGTCGCCGGGGGAAGCTGCCGGAAAACCGGCCTCGATAATGTCAACCCGCAGCCGGGCCAACTGGCGGGCAACCTCCAGCTTCTCTTCCAGAGTCATCGTACAGCCGGGAGCCTGTTCACCATCGCGCAGGGTTGTGTCAAAGATACGGACGTACTCTACACTCGGTTCAGTGGTGTTGCTCATGGGTACCTCCTGTGATGTGGTGGTGTGTCGTGGCCGGAGCAACTACCGGCCACGATCTATGCAATCTACTCTCAGGCGCCACCTTCACCCGGCTTGACTTCGCGCGGGTTGACGAAAGGCATCATACGGCGCAGCTCACGACCAATCTGCTCAATCGGATGGTTAATATCAGCCTGTCGGTAGGCGTTGAAGCGCGGTCGGCCATTGTGATTCTCATCGATCCAGTCTTCGGCAAAGGCACCGCTCTGGATATCGGCCAGAATCTGGCGCATAACGGCACGGGTCTGATCGGTAATGATCTTCGGCCCCGCTGTGTAATCGCCCCACTCAGCGGTATCGCTAACCGAGTAGCGCATGTAGTTGAGACCACCCTGGTAGAAGAGGTCAACGATCAGCTTCAGCTCGTGCATACACTCGAAGTAGGCGACTTCTGGCTGATAACCGGCCTCGACCAGGGTCTCGAAAGCGGCCTTGACCAGTGCGCTCACGCCACCGCACAAGACAACCTGTTCCCCGAAGAGGTCGGTCTCGGTCTCTTCAGCAAAGGTTGTGCGCAACACGCCGGCACGGGTGCAGCCAAGTCCTTTGGCGTAGGCGAGCGCATCCTCGAATGCCCCTCCGCTTGCATCTTGCTCAACCGCAATCAATGCCGGTACACCACCACCCTGCACGAAGACCTCGCGTACTCGATGACCGGGCGCTTTCGGGGCGACCATGCTGACATCGATACCCTGGGGCGGGATGATCTGCCCAAAGCGGATATTGAACCCGTGCGCGAACATAAGCGTTTTACCGGGTTCCATTGCCGGTGCAATATGCTCGCGGTAGAGGTCGGCCTGGCCGATGTCAGGGGTCAGGATCATCACGATCTGCGCTTCGCGGGCAGCCTCGGCTACCGTCATCACTTTCAAGCCGGCGGCTTCGACCTTAGTCCAGCTCTTCGAGCCGGGGTAAAGACCGACGCGCACATCGAGGCCACTGTCGGCAAGGTTACGGGCATGGGCGTGGCCCTGGCTACCGAAGCCGATAATAGCAATCGGCTTGTTTTTCAAGCGGTTGAGATCAGCCTGATTGTCGTAGTACAGTTCTGCCATGATTCTCTCATTCCTCACTCTCATGCGATGTCCGCTGCATCGCGCACGGCGGTAAGAACCACTGAGACGCCCAAAGCGGGCGTCTCAGTAGCTGACGATTAATTGAGAACCGGTACGGATGCACCATTCGTTGCCGGCTCAACGTACTGTTCAGCGTTGTGGCCGCGTGCGCCACGTACCATTGCGATGCGACCGGTGCGCATCATTTCTTTGATCCCGTAAGGGCGTACTACCTCGATGAAGTTCTCGACCTTGCCTGGCGTACCGGTCATTTCGATGATCATCGTGTTGCTGCCGACATCGACGATACGCGCTCCAAAGACACTGCACATCGAGATGATCTCGTGGCGTACTGCCGGTGGTGCATGCAGTTTGATCATGGTCATTTCACGCTCAACCGTTGGATCATCGGTGACATCACTTACCTTGATCACCTCGATCAGGCGGTAGAGTTGCTTAACCACCTGCTCGACATCTTCCGACTCTACAACCAGCGTTAGCCGGCTAACGCCGGGTGCTTCGCTGTGCCCAACGGCCAGGCTTTCGATGTTATAGCCGCGACGGCGCACCAACCCGGTCACACGGCTCAGCACACCGGGTCGATCTTGCACGAGGGCGACGATGGTATGTTTCTTCATTGTCTGCTACTCCTTTATCTCACAAGGTTGTCTGCGCCCTACGCCTGCAATTCAGACAAGATCATCTCGCCGATAGATTTGTTCTGGGGCACCATCGGGAAGACGTTGACCTCCCGCTCAACCCGGAAATCGATCAGGACTGGGCCATCGGTAGCGTGTGCTTCGTCAATGGCATCCTGCACATCCTCGCTACGTTCGACAGTCAGCCCCTTCCAGCCATAAGCCTCTGCCAGTTTAGCAAAGTCGGGGCCGGAGAGAGGTGTTCCGCTGTACCGCTTGTGCTCGAACAGCTCCTGCCACTGCCGTACCATGCCGAGATACCCGTTGTTGATGACGGCTATCTTGACATTCTTCAACCCTTCCTGCACGATGGTCGCCATCTCTTGATTGGTCATCTGGAAGCCACCGTCGCCAACAATGGCCCAGACTGTATCGTTGGGGCAGGCGATTGCCACTCCCATGGCTGCCGGCACTGCAAAACCCATCGTTCCGGCACCACCCGATGTAATATGCGTGCGTGGGCCATGGTTCCAGTCGATCAGTTGTGCTGCCCACATCTGGTGCTGACCAACATCGGTTACCACCCGATAGTTGCCGCGTGCGTTCAGAGTGCGGCTCAGCGCCTCGTAGACATCGTGCGGTGGCAAGGCCATATTTGCCATCGCGGCCCGGTTCTTGTACTGCTGCTTCCCCTGGTGCTTATCCTGCATCTCGCGGATGTGTTCCATCCAGTCTGAAGCATGCGTGTGCAGATCGGCCAGCTCGCTGGGCGGGGGCAAATCTTCTAGGAATGCCTGCAACACCAGCCGGGCGTCGCCGACAATCGGCACGTCAACTCGCACGTTCTTACCAATCTCAGAGGGATCAATGTCAACGTGAATGATGCGGGCGTTGGGGGCAAAGGTACTGGCCTTACCGGTCACCCGGTCGTCGAAGCGACCGCCGATGTTGAAGAGAACGTCGCACTCCTGAATGGCGCGATTGACATGCACCCAGCCGTGCATACCCGGCATACCAATGCTCAGCGGATGATTCTCAGGGATAGCGCCAATGCCGTGCAGGGTGGTAATCACCGGAATCCGCAACCGTTCGGCAAACTCTTGCAGCTCGCGGTGCGCACCCGCCATGATGATGCCGTGACCGGCGATGATCAACGGCTTCTTCGCGCTGATCAGAAGCTTAATCGCTTCCCGAATCTGACGGCGGTTGCCCTGGTAGGTTGGCTTGTAGCCGGGCAGATTGAGCTTGATGTCCCAGTTCGGTACCGTCGTCTTCTGCATCGCGTCTTTGGTAATGTCGATCAGCACCGGCCCAGGTCGTCCGGTTGTAGCGATGTAAATCGCCTCCTTGAAGACATAGGCCAGCTCATCGACATTCTTCACCAGATAATTGTGCTTGGTAATCGGCATTGTAATCCCGGTAATGTCCGTTTCCTGGAAGGCATCCTTACCGAGAACGTGACTGCCGACCTGTCCGGTAATTGCCAGCAAGGGCGTACTGTCCATCATCGCATCGGCAATTGGCGTAACCAGATTGGTCGCGCCGGGGCCACTGGTACCGATACAGACCCCGATCTTGCCGGTGGCACGGGCATACCCCTCGGCGGCGTGACCGGCTCCCTGCTCGTGGCGACACAACACATGGCGCAGCCGGTCGCGATAATCCCACATCGCGTAGTAGAAGGGCATGATGGCACCGCCGGGAATGCCGAACATCACTTCGACTCCCTCTCGGATGAGGGCTTCACACATAATCTGGGCGCCGGTAAGAGGTTTGGTCATCGAACTTACTCCTGTCCACAATGAGTCTGTAACCGAGCTTTTGCGACACAGCCATAGGTAGCGGTCATTAGCGCAACCCTGCGCTATGCCGTTCCAAACGACCAGGTCTATAGCCAACGAGCCACAGCAATGGGGCAATACGCCGCTACTCACTCCGCTGTGAGTACCCGAACGCGTAGCGATGCGTCGGTAGGCGACGGTGAACTAAATTGAATACTGGATGCCGGTGAGATGCTATCGGTACGAAAACGAGTTGCAGCTGCCATGCCTGTCGTTGCCATACGTGCAGGTTGTGTTTGATGAGCCGCACCACGTTGATCCTCACCCGGGTACTAAAAAACCTCCCGAACATCGGGAGGTTCAGTCTTGCATCCTGATCTGGGGCTTTGCGTCCTTCCCCTCCCTAAACACGTTTGCTCCACCCGCCAATAAGGCTAAGGAGGAGTACGAGTACGAGAAGGATAAGGCTTGCAAAGTGAGCAAACATAGATTTGTATTCTTTACCCAAATTGGCGATCCGCAAAGAGGATACCACAGAGCGTCGGGTTTGTCAACAGGTCAGGCACAACCTTGCCACCGCCGCTGGGGGAGGAGAGAGGGGATATCCGCGCTGGGGGAGGGAGGCATTCTCCTGCCCCCAGCGGGGGCGGGCTGGGGTGGGGGTGTTCTTCCGCTCCGCGCCTCCGCTCCACCCTCACCCTGGCGCTGACTCTGAGCACGACTGCGCGTGTACTCGTTCGTGCGTCGGTAATGAACCACCAGCGAATCGCCGGTGGTTTGTCCGGCAGTACTCTGGCATAGGCGTGACGCCCTAAATAATGTACAGTGGCGGTCAAGATTTGATAGTACGATGCGGGAGTGGCTCACCCCCAACCCGATTCCAGGGTGCTGTGCTTTCTATCTCCCCGCTCTACGCCATCCCGCTTCAATCGCTTCCTGTTCGGTACAGAACCAGCGCTCGCCGTATTCTTCACGAATACGGACGCTGTCGTAGTCTCGCATGCCGGGCAGATGGTAGATTTTCTCGCCGGTATCAATGGAGATGTTTCCTTTGATGACACACTCAGGTGGGCCGGGACGCTTGGCAAAGATTTGAGCCACGGTTGTTGTGACAGTATCACCTGCAAATGCAACTATAAAGAGGCCTCCTGCCACAAAGAAAAGCGCGATAACTGTCAACAGCAGTACAACATCGGTGAGGCCCCAGGGCCGACTTTTTTTACGGTGTTGACGAAAATACGATCTGCGGCGAGGAGCAGGTAAGCCCTCAATCCAGGCGTAATCGGCGTAGATTTTGCCATCTCGATCAATAGCAGTGGTGTAGAAGATTGTGTCGCCTACGACTGGACGACGGGGAATGCGACCAAAGGCGGTGATGTGAATGAACGTTCTTTCCTTATAAGGGTCAACGATAAATCCATACCCTTCCTCATCGTGCCATACGCTGAGTGTGCCTTGCTTCAATGTGGTGTCCATAATTGGTGCTTATCTGACATGAATGCGAGGGCGTATACAACGAAATATTGTACTATTGCCGATAAAAATTGACAATAGTACTCAAGTACTCTCATTCCTGGTACTGCAATTTACGAGCTGCTCATGAAGCAACATGTGTGCTGATACAGGTGATAGCAACAAACGGCGGGCGAAGATTGTGACTTCGCCCACTTGTAGTAGCGGTTTGGCGTAAAGTTCAGTTGTGCCAACGATAATTGCAGGTTACCCCTGCGCATAGGTTGCACCTTACGATAAGGCGAGCAAAATGGTCACACTGGTCTTATTATCAACCACCGAGACAAAAATGCTTACATTTCGCCCATCCTTGCTAAAGCTGAGCTGGTAATCGCTACCATATTGACTGACTCCACCAGCCTGCCAGCCCTGGGCTACCATCTCGGTCTGGTAGAAGGAGACAATCTTATCCGGTGAATCGGTCGTTTCAAAGCTGATCAGGTCGCCCATCTGAACCTTGTTGCTGATATTCGCCGGTAGGGGAATATCGGCACCTGCAGACTGCTGCTGGGCACAGGTTTCGGGAAGGGTGATACCGGTATTGGCTGCTAGTTGGGTGACGTTGTATTCCCAACGGATGTTGCTCAGTTGGCCGGGGAACGGTGTTACTCCTTCTTCCATGGCAATATTTGTGATTATGCCGGTAAGTTCACCAATATGCCGCACAACAACCGCCGGGTTTTGGGCAACCCAGATTTCGCCTTTGGACTGACCCTGGTAGTTGGCGGTCTGTTCGCTAATGGTAAAGGTGTAACGATCTGTGGTAAACCCGTTGATCTGCACCCCTCGTTCAACAAGCTGGGCGTCTGAGAGACTGCCGATCAGTGTGTCGGGAGTGAGCATGCTCCCATTGAACAGATCCATGTCTCCCATAGCCAGACAATACGGCTGATTGCTGTCTTCTACATACTGATACACCTGATCGTCGATCTGAATGTTGGCAATGCGAACTAATCCAGATTCGGGCGATGTATTTTCAATTGTGAGGCTGCGATCACCGTTTGTGAGAATAATCTGCTGTAATAGCAGATTGAAAGGTTCGGCGTCCTTGCCCGACTCCTGTGCTGTTCCTTCCATTTTCATTTCTATGCGGACATTACCCAATCCGCTCAAGTCAGTGTTGGTGCTCAAGACCGGTGGTTTTTCTGTAGTAGTACTGCCAGATGTGGTGGGGGCAGCAGTGGTTGGGGCAGAAGTTGGTGATGTGGCATTTCCGGCGGGGCGAGGGGTGCGGGTTGGGCGGGCTTCTTCGGTCGTTGGCGTGGGCTGTGAACTGCTGGTTGCGCCACCGCCACAGGCTGCCAGTAACAGAACCAGGGCGGTAGTGATCAGAGTAAGAATTTTATTGGGTCTGGCCATCGAAATTGCTCCTTTGTGTAGGGATGATCGCAGACGTCTGGAATTAACACTACCGGATATTGTAGCATGCGAGAGAAGGTCTCATAAGGGTAGTGAGATAACGATTTTGTCAGATCGATACTTGACGTCGTTGCATGTATGCCGATTCGATGGCGTGTAAGAGGTGTTGGGCAGTGTCCTGCCAGCATGGGAGGATACTTGCTCGTTGCCGGGCAGCAGTGCTCAAGTGCTGACGCAGGTGTGCGTCGCGCATTGCAGTGCGTAAGGCAATGCTCAATGCCTGCTCGTCGTCGGGGGGAACGAGTATCCCGCCGGTGCCAACCAGGGCTGGTACCGGCCCGACTGCGCCGGCGATCACCGGCAACCCACAGGCCAACGCTTCGGCGAAGACCAATCCATACCCTTCAAACCGCGAAGGTAAGGCAAACAGACTGGCCCGCGCATAGCGTTCGGCCAGTTCGTCATCTGCGAGGACGCCACGCACAATCACGTTGGCCGGACAGTGCTGGATGGCCTGCCAGACCTCGCCGGCATACACCGGATCGGCATCACTTTCACCGATCAGCTCCAGCCGCCAGGGATGCTCTGCTACCTGCCCCCACACCCGTACCAGATGAGCCAGATTCTTGCGCGGAATCCATTGTGCGACGGCGATAACCAGTTCTTCCCGCATCTCGACTGTCGGCATTCGTCTCAGAAGACGGTCACAACCACCAGAAGCAATGTGAATGCGGGTAGGTTCAACGCCGCGCACAATCAATGTGTTGGCTCCATCATCGCTGACTGCAACCAGTACATCAGTCCGCAGCAGCATCTGTTCCCATTCGTACTCACGTGAATCGCTTGCTCCGGCAACTGTCGGCAGTTCGTGAACCAGTGTCACTACCGGAGATAGCCGCTGCCAATGCGTCAGCCAGGGTGCCACAACGGCGCGGGCCAGTGCATCAACAACAATCACATCATAGCGGCCTGCTTCAACCAGTTGACCGGCGCGGTCTCTTGCTTCGATCTGTCCGGCAACGTCTGCCGGTCCCAGCACGATCTCCTCGATCGGTTGATTGTGAGCCTGCCAGCACCGAAAGACCTCGCGATGGTAGAGGTAGCCGCCGGTACGCCGTTGTGGATCGCCGACAGTGAGAAACGCAATGCGCAGGGCCATACCTTCATCCTTCCAGCCTGCTCTGATAACTGGCGAAGGCTTGCGGATTTTCCCAGATGCGCACAGTGAGCGTGAGTAAACCAACACCACGAATGGCAGCCGCAATCCGATCCCAACAATAGTGCGCCACGTTTTCAGCAGTGGTATTCACGTTCTCCAGACCGGCGACAGTACCCAAATCACGGTAGTGCAGGTCGGCAATAATGGCGTTGACCGCCTCTTGCAGGCGTGTAATGTCGAAAAGGGTGCCGTCCGCTTGCAGATGCTCTCCGCTCACAATAGCCTCTAGCCGGTAGGTATGCCCGTGCATCCGGGTGGCCGGGCCGAAGTTCCCTTCCAAACGATGAGCCGCTTCAAACTGGGCAATGACGCCGACTTCATACATACGTCTCTCCTTTGCACAGAGCGCGAGGTCTTCGTTTCTCAGAAATCCGGGCCATCGTCTACTGGCCCGTGTATATCGGGAAGTATCGCATCCTTCCAGACGATAGTTTTCGTTCGCTGCACAACGCCTGTTCACCACACCAGCACGGCCCGGGGACGAGAGTGATTCTGGCGGGCACACTACTCCCATCGTTCACGTTTGTGGTGCGTGCTCCGCATACGTCAGCATCACCTGCACCAGCCCTGGCAGTTCCTGGTTAAGTAGATCGTACGCTGCTGCGGCTTGCACAAAAGGAATGCGGTGGCTGATCAATTCGTTCAGGTATAAGCGCGGTAAGAGGTTCATCACGGTGACGCTCCGCCGTGTATAATCCCAGCGTGGCAGCGTCTCCGGTGCCAACCGACCAACCTGTGATGAGCGTAAACGTATCCGACCACGGTGAAAGTGCCCTCCCAGCATCAGCGATGCCGGTTTTTGCCCGTACCACGACGCGACTACAACCAGCCCCTCTACCGCGGTTAGTTCAATCGCCTGTTGTAACGCGGCTGGCGATCCGCTCACCTCAACTACTATATCAGCCCCCCGTCCATCGGTGAGTTCGGCAATTGTTGCCGGATCAGCCTGGGTAAGGGTTGTAGCACCAAATTGGGCTGCCAGCGCACGACGATGCGCATCAGGTTCGACAGCAATGACCTGCGCACCGGTTCGTTGCAAGAGCTGAGTGACCAGCAAGCCAACGACGCCCTGTCCCAGCACAACAACAGTTTCGCCCAGCCTTGGTGCTGCATCGTGGCAAATCGTTAGCGCTGTTTCGACGTTGGCGTAGAACCCACCCAATGCCGGATCAAGGGTGTCTGGTAGTCGTTTGACCAGATGCGCCGGTAGGGTGAAGATGCTCTGGTGCGGATGGAGTGCCGCGATCGGATCACCAATCTGAAGCTGCTCAACCCCTGGGCCAACATCGATGACTCTGCCGGCGATGGCGTAACCGTATTTGATGGGAAACGCAAAACTTCCTTGCAGCGTTGGCAGATCGAGGGCCAGGGTTGGATCGACCTCACCGCGGTAGACCAAGCGTTCGGTGCCGTGACTGATCAATGATGTAATTGCGGCGATCCGTACTTCACCGTAAGCCGGTGGTGGGGCAATCTCATCACGGATGCTCACCGTGTAGGGGGCGGTAAACCAGATGGCCTGTGCGGATAAAGGTTTCATACTGTTCTGACTGCTTCGCTGATTGCTACTGAGAGCTCACCAGATCACCTTCAATCACCACATCAGTGCCATACGTCGTCCAGGTGACGTTCGCCAGGCGTGGAGCCTGATTGAGCGTGAGGATGCCCAGATCGCCGATAGCTGACGGCCCACTACCGAGAATGATCGGTGCAATCGTGACCGCCAGCGCATCAACCAGGTTTGTGCGCAGCAGACTCGTTATCAGACGCGCCCCACCTTCAACCATCACGCTTGCAATACCCCGTTCACCAAGCATTGCAAGGAGCGTAGCTAGATCGACCCCACCACCAACCGCTTCCGGCATAGTCAGTACTGTCGCGCCGCACTCTTGCAAGGCGATGCGTCGTTCAAGCGGTGCTGCGGCAGTGCAGGCCAGCAGGGTGCCCATGCCGGCACCATCGCGAATGACGGCAGCGGTTGTTGGTGTGCGGAGATGGGTGTCCACAATCACCCGCAAGGGATCAGGCCCCGCAACCAGTCGGGTGGTAAGGCGTGGATCATCGCGTAACACCGTGCCAACCCCGACCATAATCGCGTCACTGTTCGCTCGCCGGAGATGACAAAAGCGGAGCGATTCAGGGCCACTGATCCACTGCGAGCTGCCATCAACGGCTGCCACCCGACCATCGAGAGTTTGGGCAAAACACAGCGTAACTCGAGGACGCATCATCTTCGTCGCACAATTTCTACCATCGAACCAGCGAGGATCGTCTCACCCAACCGCACTCCTGGTTTCGTAACTCGCACCGCTACTGCCACTACCGTCGGATGATCCCGCAAGACGGCAGCGGCAATTCGTTCGGCGACGGCCTCGGTTAGTTTGAGCGGTGGGCCACAGACAATCTCGCGCACCCGGTCGTGAATCTGACTGTAGTCAACCGTCTGACTCAAATCATCGCTGACACCGGCTGCCTGCAAATCAAGCTGGACGGCTACGTCAACCACAAAGCGCTGGCCGAGCCGGTTCTCTTCAGGGCGGGTACCGTGGTAACCGATAAACTGCATCCCGCTCAGAATGATCTGGTCGTGCCCAATCCCCCACTCATCCATCGTTAGCTTCCTTTTCTACAGCAAGACCGTACATCAGCGGGATGGCAGGTACATCTGCCGGGGGATACATTCGGCGTTCCGGAGTTGCCACCATGCGCGTGAACGGTCGCTCACCATTGACATAACAATACTCTCGTAGGACTTGCAGGCGTAATCCGGCCTGAACCAGGGCCGTCACCACCTCACCAACCCCCCACCGATAGAGAGTACACGGCTCTGGGTTGACAAAATTACATACTCCGGGCAAAAAACCGGACGGTGATAGCCCACCGTTGGCTATGCCAACATAATCGCCGACACCGGGCAGGGTCAGTGTTTGACCGCCCTGCGGATAATCGTAAGCCAGTTGCCAATCGGCATTGAACATATTCGATGCCGGATGGAACTCCATCAACACGAACCGGCCACCGGGTGTCAGTAGGGCGGCGATACCGTTGGCAAAGACCGTGAGATCACGCAACCAGCACATAACACCGTAGCCGGCATAGATACGTTCAAAGCGGGTGTAGGTTGCGGCAGCGGCAGCTAGATACTCATACACATCGGCCTGCACGAACGTAGCCGGAATACCGCTGGCTATACTCAACGCCCGTGCGTGAGCAATAGCGGCATCGCTCAAATCGACACCCGTCACGATAGCACCACGGGCAGCCAGCGACAGGCTATCAGCCCCCGTATTGCAGAGCAGATGAAGGAGCCGACAACCGCGCACATCACCGAGCAGAGTCACTTCTTCAGGGAACAGCGTTGAATATCCCTGCCGGAGAAATGCCGCTTCATCGGCGCGATGACTGATATGGGCAGGAACAACCGCATTCCACGAGCGACGGTTTTGTTCTGTTATCGGGTCTAGCATAGCATTAGTAGTATAAGGTATCTTCGTCCTCATCAACCCCAAAAAAACGTAGCCATTCTTCCACTTCGGCCTTGCTCAAAGGTCGGTCGCCCGGTTTATCACGCGCATTGATGCGTGGCTGATCGAACATCTGCAAACGGTGCGCAAACTCTTGCACCGACATCACCCGAATGCCACGGGCTTGCGCTTCACCAACAACTGCCCGATCCGAGGAGACGACCAGCCACTCATCACAACGACGAATAGCACGAATTTGTTTGATCAACTCGTGGTCGGCATTGTGTGGTGGTTTAACAAAGCGTGTCTCAATCCCGAACCCGTTGAGATTTTGGGGATGACCATAGACGCCACCGTCAAACACGACCATAATTTTCCGTCCCCGCTTTTTGGCGGCGTAGCGACGTAGCTTAGCGACCAGCTTTGCTTCGTCATCGGGATCGCTGAGTTCAATGTCGGGCATTTGACCAATCAGATTGTGACCATCGATTAAAATAGGCATGTCTGTATTGTACCTGAAGAGTGATTGGTTGCAGCAGAATATGCATAATCTGCTTTTGGTGACGTTGATAATGATAGTTCCTTGATTGATTGATCGGCGTTCTACGCTATGCTTCCTCATCCCAACGCATATCTGGTAGCAGAGAGATTTATCGCTGGGGAGTATCCTTTTCCGACCGCCGCTGACATCCAGCGGCTTGCGTGGTATCAGGCCGCAGGAATCACCTGTTTCATTGATCTTACCACACCGGGCGAAGCATGGTCTTACGCGCCCGCATTACCATCACCTATGCACCATCAGCGTTTCAGTATTCCCGATTTCGGTCTGCCTGCTACCCCAGCCCAGATGCAAGCCATCCTCGCTGCCATTGACGAACAGCTCAACCGGGGAGCGACCGTCTACCTTCACTGTCTGGGTGGAGTTGGCCGTACCGGCATGACCGTTGGCTGCTGGCTGGTGCGCCACGGATTTAGTGGCGACGAAGCCCTGGCAAAAGTGGCCCGGCGCTGGCAAACGGTGGCAAAGGCTGCCATGCACCCACATAGCCCTGAAACACCAGATCAGCGTGCGTATATTCTGAACTGGCCGACATTGCAACTCTCATCGTCGGTACGGCGTCGGATGGAGTAGAGATTGGCAGCCAGCCGGCCTGCGCAGGGTTGTGTCATCTTGATCTGACAGTTACAAGATGTTTTATCCATTGTTAAGATGTTCATGTTCAATAACGTGTAAGGAATAAACCATGAAAACCGTTGAACCGCCTGTCTCCCCACAACGTCCACCTGAATACCCTCTCCGACGCCGTCTGTTAGGGATTATGCTAATCATAGGTGGACTGGGCTGGTTACTGTTTGAACTGGTCAGTCGCGGCTCAATTGCCGGCTTTGATCTGCAACTGGCCCGTGAAAATAGTGCTCAAACGCTACCGGTCCAGCGTTTCGCCGTCAGCCGCGTCGAAGTGACCGGTGTCAATGATCAGGTGACGTTATCGGCGACCGATGGTGAAGAAGTTGTCCTACGTGGCGAGCGGCGTGGTTTTGGATGGGCAGCCAACGCTGCGGCTGCGGCTGCGGCCCAGATTACGATAAAGGTCGAACAGCAGGGTGACACACTCTTCGTCCATGTGCGCCGTCAGCCACAGATAATGTGGTATTTTGGCCGCGATCCGTATGCAAGCCTCGAACTGTCCCTACCACGCGATGTAACGTTCAACGTTGAATTAGTTTCAGGTGATGTAACGCTGCGCCAGATTGAGGCGAGCGGAACGATCACTACCGTCAGCGGTGATGTGGTTGCCGACCGTACTATCGGTCAACTGACCGTGAACACAACCGGCGGCGATATTGAACTGCGCGATCATCGTGGTGGCCTGAAAGTTGTGACCGTTGGTGGCGATACGGATGTGAGTGGTCAATTCACCGATCTTGATATTCAGGCTATTGATGGTGATGTTAGCTTGCAAGGTTCATTCAATACCGCTTTGATCAATACAGTCTCCGGCAGGGTGACTGTCGAAGCTACCGAGGCATCCCGGCTTACCATCAGTACAACGAACGGTAATGTACGTTTTACCGGCCAACTGGCTGCCGAACGCCAGGAGATAGAGACAATTGCTGGGGATGTCGAACTCGTTCTACGAGAGCCACTTGATACACAGATGACGTTCACAACCGTGAGTGGAAGGATAAACATTCCGTCGGAACTGTCTGCGCTGTCGGCTAACTCACGCTCATTTACGGCCACGTTCGGCCAGGGCCGCACCGTTCTGAAGACCAACACAACTTCTGGCGACATTACCCTCCGCCTGTACAAATAATCGCAGGCAAAATCTGTGCATAGTATTTGCAAACGTGGTATCCTGATAACAGGCATACTACGTTCGTTACTTTAAGTGACCCAAATTAGATTAAGGATATAGATCATGTCAACCCCAACCGAAATCAATACCACCCGCAAATTTGAAATTCGCGAGGACTACCGCAGTGGCCCTGATGGCTTAATGCGGGTCTGGATGTCCTCACCCGTCCAGGGCTTGCCGGTGCTCTTGATCCATGGGTATGGTGCCCTCATCGAACACTGGCGTCCGGTGATGAGAGCAATTGCCGGTGAACAGACGCTATATGCTCTCGATCTCTACTATTTCGGTTACTCGGCGCGACCTGCCGGTCGGCCCAGTCGTGAACGGTGGGCAGCCCAGGCCGCGGCACTGATCCGCAACACGATTGGCCGTCCGGCGGTGGTGGTTGGTCACTCGATGGGTGGTGTGGTCAGTGCGCAACTGGCACGTGCCTACCCTGATCTGGTACACGCCCTGGTGCTGGTCAACAGTTCAGGAGCACAGTTGCAGGCACGGCCACTCAGTACCTTTGATCGGTTCATGCTCGATGCCATCGGTTCACCGCTGATTGGCGAGGCACTAGCCGGCGTATTCGGCAATCGCTGGGGGGTACGGCAGGGGTTGTTGTCGGCGTACCATCGCAAAGAATGTGTCACCCCTGAGCTGGTTGAACTATTTAGTGGCCCGCTTCGCCGTTACGGTGCAGGATCATACCTGAAAGTCAGCCGTGAATTTGCCAATTTAGTCCTCGACCTTACGCCCGGCGAGATCAAACAACCCACGCTCCTCATCTGGGGAGCCGAAGATCGCTCAATTCCGCCCGCCCATGCCGAAATTATCAGGCAACGGATGATCCCACACGCCGAGATCAAAATCATCCCCGATAGCGGTCATTGTCCGTTCGATGAGACACCGGCTGCATTTCTCGATACGCTCTTGCCGTGGTTGCGTAAAGTTGGTGAGCAGAGTGTGATGGCTTAGTGCCCCACCCGACACTGCCGCCTGACCAGCCGCGCCGGGTCAGACGGGCTAACACCCTCCCCGCCACTCGGTAGCTCCGAAGGGTCTTACACGAACTAAGAACCTATCCGAAACATCGCTTCTGAGGCACGTTTCGTAGGGCGAGATGCCATCTCGCCCCACGTTTCGGATAGGCTCTAAAAACCCATCCGAAACATCGCTTCTGAGGCACGTTTCAGCCTGTACTGCAGGCTGTAGCCTGTAATGCACCACCTGAAGGCGGCGGTACGAAATACAGCGTAGGCTTTACCCTGTACCGCAGGCTGTAGCTTGGAATGCCCCACGTTTCGGATAGGTTCTAAGGCCGGGTTTCAAGCCGCCGACCCGCCGAATCCACCTCGTCTTCGTGCACCTCTCTGGTATAATCTGCACACCATTATGCATCGTTCGATGTTATCGGAGTCACTCCACAATGATCGAATTTGTTGCCATCGGCCACGTTACCCGTGATTTGTTACCGCAGCAGACTACTGCTCCTGGCGGTACAGCTCGCTTTGCTGCTCTGCTGGCCCAGCGCCTTGGTCTACGGGCAGCCATTGTGACGGCCAGCGTCGAACCTGCTCCGCCTGGAGTTGCCTGGATCAGCCTGCCCACAACGGTCAGTTCTACCTTCGAGAATCGCTACACACCTGCCGGACGGCAGCAATGGCTACATGCGATCGCGCCGTCTATCCCGGTCACCGCTCTACCGGCAGCGTGGCGGACAGCGCCAATCGTGCTGTTGGGGCCGGTACTGCACGAGTGTTCACCAGACCTGGCCGGTGCGTTTCCTAGTGCCCTGATTGGCGCAACTGCACAAGGTTGGTTACGCGATTGGAATACCGATCTGCCAACGCCGATCCGACCCCGACGCTGGCGACCGACGCCTGCGGAACTGAGTCGTCTCCACGTTCTAACGCTCAGCAGCGAGGATGTCGCCGGTGATGATGAGCTGGCTGCGTATTACGCCCGGCTGGTACCAATCGGGATCGTGACCCACGGGGCAGCGGGTGCCACCCTCTTCATCCACGGTAAACCGCATCACATTCCGGCGTTTCCTGCCCAGGAGAGTGATCCAACCGGCGCCGGTGATGTCTTCACCACCGCGTTTCTGATTCGCCTGTGGGAAACCGGCGATCCGGTAGGAGCGGCTCACTTTGCTGCTGCTGCGGCGGCGTGTGTTGTTGAGGGAGTCGGTGATATGATATTACCGGATCGGGTACAGATCGCCCAACGGATGGCTCGTGTCTCCGATCACGGCTAGCATCATTGCGGACAGATCAACGCGCTAAGCGGTATGGTACGCTGGTCACGACTGTACCGCGCAAGCGCAAAGCCGTTTTGATCAGCAATCCGGTCTGGTTATGCAAGAGATGCTCCCACCACCGCGCCGGCACAAATTCGGGCAAGATAACCGTGATCACATCATCACCATAGCGTGTCTCAACCTCTTCGATGTAGCGTAAGATCGGGTTGATCAACGAGCGATACGGCGACTCAAGCACTACGAGCGGAATATCACATCCCCAATTCTGCCAGCGCTGGCGGAGCTTCTCCGTCGCTTCCGGGTCAAGATCGACATACACCGCTGTCACATTATCGGGCGCAATCGAACGGGCGTATTGTAAAGCGGGGAGAACGCCGCGATGAATCCCACTCACCAGCACAATTGCCGTATGCCGACGCAGTTCCGGCGGCAGGATAGCACCGCTCAGCGACAACTGCTCCGCCACACGCTGGTAGTGATGATTGATGGCGCGAAAGACCATCACCAGGATCGGAATCGCTGTAATTACCATCCATGCGCCATGAACGAACTTGGTGACCATCAAAATCACCAGCACAATACCCGTCAGCGTAGCCCCGATACCGTTAATCATCGCACTGTAGTGCCAGCCCGGTTGCTTGCGGCGAAAATGCCGGCGCACCATCCCTGATTGCGAGAGGGTAAATGAAGTGAATACACCTACCGCGTACAGCGGCAGCATCGCGATCTCATTTGCCTGAAAGATCACAACCAGCACCGCAGAGCACAACCCCAGCACCAGAATCCCGTTGGAAAAGACCAGCCGGTCACCGCGCGAAGAGAACTGACGCGGCAAGAAGCGATCACGCGATAGAAATGACGCGAGGCGCGGAAAATCGGCAAAGGCGGTGTTAGCGGCTAATACTAAGATCAGGGCGGTTGCTATCTGGATGAAGACGTAGAGCGGCCCCACCCCAAAGATCGTGCGGGCAATTTGCGAGACAATCGTCTCGTGGGTAAACTTATTCGGCACGGCCTGATGCGTATAGGCCAGCCAGGTAATCCCAAGAAACATCGTCACCAGCAGGCTAATCATCAAGGTCAGCGTAATAGCAGCGTTACGCGCCTCCGGTGGCTTGAACGCCTGCACACCATCACTGATGGCCTCAATCCCGGTGAGTGCCGTACAACCGGCGGCGAAAGCACGCAGAATGAGCCAAAGCGATAATGCCTCACCGGTCGGTGGAATGTCGGGATCAATCGAATGAACAACAGGGTCGGCACCGAACATGAAATCATGGACGATGCCAAAGAAAATCATTGACAAAATACCGCTGATGAACGCATATGTTGGGATCGAGAAGACAAAACCGCTCTCTTTAGCACCGCGCAGATTGGCAATCGTAACGATCAAAATACAAACCAACGCAATCTCAACCGCATGATCGCGCAGTGTTGGGAAACCCCAGTTCGTTGCGAGTGAGGTAATGGCTGCCACACCGGCAGAGATACTCACAGCAACCGTCAGGACATAATCGATCAGCAGCGCACCGGCAGCAACCAGACCCGGTAGATCGCCCAGATTATCGCGGGTGACGATATACCCACCACCGCCTTGCGGATAGGCATGAATTGTTTGCCGGTAGGAAAAACCGACAATCAACAGCAATCCGGCAATCGCTGCTGCAATTGGTAGTGAAAGTCCTAATGCGACACTGCCGCCTAAAATCAGGATCGTGAGGATTGCTTCTGTTGCATACGAAACCGAGGACAACGCATCAGAAGAGAAGACAGCCAGGGCAGTTGCTTTGTTAAGACGTTCGTGATGTTGGTGTTCAGTTGCAATCGGTCTTCCAACGAGAATGCGTTTAAGCTGGGCAAACATAGCCACAAATTCCCTGCTAAGGTGCCGTTGATTCGTTTTCCACATAAAAAACGGAACGCAAACCGCGCACGGCAGTCGGCGTTCCGTCGGCTGTCGGTCGCAGAGTCGATGGATCATCAACCTGCGCATCATCCTTGACGCTCATCGGATCATAGCACTTTTGTTCCCTAGCGTCAATGGGGGGGTTCTGCTTGATGACCGAGGTCGGACCATCATTCAACGAATACCGGCACACTCAGCCGCTTACGGTCGGTGTCTGACCGATTTTCCACTTCATGATCCTGGGTGACGATACAAGTGCATAACCTCCAGGATATTTCTTACAATTCGTATTGTATTTTGGCCCGCAGCGTTGGAGATACAATTCCGAGCGCCATTTCTATGATATGCTTGATATCACGCTTACTGTAATTTTTTCCCATCCACCATCCAGGAATAATTTCAACGGAGCATTGGTTAGCCAAATCAGGCCGATCGGGATAGAGTTCTAGCCTGTTGCGGGCTATGTATTTCCGTTTACTGCCGTGCTTCATTGCAGCAAAACGGTCAAGAAAACCCGGGTCAGCTTCTGCCAGCAGTTGGAAGAGCTTGAGCATAGTTTTAATTGCTGATCCAGGTTTATATGTTTTGCCTTCAAACATAATGAAACATTCACTATCGGC
The DNA here is from genome assembly GCF_034432675.1 of Chloroflexus sp. Taxonomy (GTDB): domain Bacteria; phylum Chloroflexota; class Chloroflexia; order Chloroflexales; family Chloroflexaceae; genus Chloroflexus. Next base: position 30,332 of record NZ_DAOUBI010000250.1, read on the forward strand.
TCTGACCCGATCATCTGTCTCAATCCTTTCCGCCAGCAGGGAATTTCGAGTTCGTGGTAAGGTCGGATATTGAGGAGGTACATCAACGTGATTTCGCATCACAGTTGTGATAAATCTACTGCACACGTCCAGGTCAGGCTTGTAACCACACAAGTCTTCAACTTTGTCCGCAAGCAGTTCCAATAACAACGAATCCGGCTCTTCAAGCAAACTTTTCCAGGCTTTCGGGAGTGTTGCCTCTATCTCTCTGGCACGGGCAACATTTTGGTAATCGGAACGTGCAGCTTTCATTGCTTCACCGGAACAGACCCGCTCGTATTGCAGGTATCGCTCAAGTCGGTAGACAGATTCTTCAATATCGCGTTCCAGAAGGTCGAGTTTGTACACTCTTCTTTCATCGTAGCGACCCTGTTCACCGGGAAGATAGAAATTCCATTCCTGGCCATTGGTGAAAATGGCCATAGGGACCCCCTGAAGAAAAGCATATTCAAACAGTTGCCGATCCGCCCCATCAGAAATACCAACCTTTTTTACCTCGATATATATCAAGGGCCGACGGTTAACCGGATGGCAAAGGGCAAAATCGACTCGCCGCCCTTCGACCGAATACTCTGGAATCACTACATTTGTGTCAAATACAGGCCATCCAAGTTCGTGCAGGGAAGGAAGTACAACTCCTTGAGATACCGCAGCCTCAGATGGAAACTCACCACGTCGTAAACGTTCGCGAACCTTTTCTATGTGGTTTGCAACGGGCATTATGCAACCTCATCGTTACACTCATCAGATGCCAGGATGTTCTCATACCGGTGCGATAGGTTTCTTGATAATAATCTTTGGATGATTGTTATAACTATATATCACAGTTTTGACTATTCGTCAATCCTCTTTAGCACCAGGTTATATTAATTATAGTGCAAAAACGACTATTTTGTGGAATCTAACAATGCACAGCAGCGAAGTCAGTTCGGCTTTACCAGCGAATGTAGGCGATAAGATAAGCTCATTAATGAGGATATAGAGGTGTTCTTGACCAGAAGACCAAGTCTTGTTCAATGATGTGCATTGTTCAGGTGTAATCCTCGTGCTGAAACGTTACCAGGTGTGCTACTGGCGAGACACTGGTGGGTTGTCGTCGGCGTTGTAGGGGCGACGCATGCGTCGCCCCTACTGTCATTTAGCGGTATATCGTTTAAGTGCAGCATCAGGATTATTCTGCCCCTGGGTTGTCGGTATAGAAGCGAGCAGTGTCGGCAACCATCTCTAGTGCCATCACGCGGATTGATGGCCTTGCCCACTCGTCATGCGCGTATCGCGGCGTTTGGAGTGCGGCAGCCATGGTCACGATCAAGCACGTGTCACACTGTTGCCCCTACTGGTCACTGAGATGCCGGGTGTGCTCGTCACGTATTTACTCTATGCGCCGGTCCGGTAAGCTGATCTTAGCATGGATTTGTGAGCTGAAGACGCTTCATATCCTATTCCTACGTTTGCATAACCTGCGTTCCCCTACCGACGAGCGAGTGTGATAATAGCCGGCACCCGGTCGAACATCCAGAACGCGAAGACCATACCGATGATTGAAACACTTAATGCCCACGCGACTAGCAACCATAGTGCGCTCAGCCACCATCCCACCAGGACAAACCAGAGCGCACGGATCAGGAATGGACGCTGCGGGACACTGCTCTGGTAGACCTGATTGCCGACGATGACAAGGTTATTTCGCTGTGGGGCAAGCGTGACCACCTGCGGCATCCGATTAAGCATCCATAGCCCAATCGGTAGCCCAACGATGGTCACGCACAAAATCCACGCAATCGTGGCCCAAATCCCGCTAAACCATAATCCGAAGACGAAGAAATAGATCACGCGGATCAGGATGTTGGGGCCGCTGCGTTGTTCAATTCGGATTGGCTGCTGTTGCACAGTTTGCCTCCTTTCCAGTACCTGTACACTTACTGATACGCCAGAAATGTCAGTAAGTTGCAGCAGTGAACGTTGCCATAGAAAATAGAAAAAGAGTAGATAGGAAATAGACTCGATGGTGTTATTATGTGTGATAACAGGCTGGCCGTGTATCAGGCATTCGCTGTGTCGTGTGGTGAAGGTAGCAGCATGACTTCCACACCAGTTTTGCGCCGTGGATACCGGGGTTGTGCCATCCTGTAGCGCTGTTCACTGGGCAGAGTGTCTCATCGCGCTCAAGTTACTCGATCTGCGAGTAGTGATATAATCGAAATGTGACAATTATCACGCTCTTTGCACGCGAGCTACGCTATGGATACACCGGCAATCGAGACAATTGATCTGGTCAAGCGCTACGGTAACCTCACGGCTCTTGATCATGTCAATCTACAAACCCCCTCTGGAAAGATATATGCGTTGCTTGGCCCAAACGGGGCCGGCAAAACAACACTCCTTAGCATCCTGACCACATTGTTGCCGCCTACGGCAGGTACAGCACGCATCCTCGGCTATGATGTCAATCGCGAGGCTGCTGAGGTGCGCCGCCGTATCGGAGTAACATTTCAAGAGATGGTGCTCGATCCTCTTCTGACCGGTCGTGAGACGCTTGATTTTCATGGTCGTCTCTACCGCTTGCCGGCAGCGATGCGGCGAGAACGGATACGCGATCTAGTAGAGCTGGTTCAATTGACCGACGCGATTGATCGTCCGGTCAAGAGCTATTCTGGCGGCATGAAGCGTCGCCTTGAGCTGGCCCGTGGTTTGATGACCGATCCACGGGTGTTGGTGCTCGATGAGCCGACACAGGGTCTCGATCCGCAAAACCGGGTGAATATCTGGCAGTATGTGCGCGATCTGAACCGGCAGCATGGTATGACCATCTTGCTCACCACGCATGCGATGGATGAAGCGGAAGCGCTGGCCGATCTGGTAGGAATTATCGACCACGGTCGCCTAATTGTTGAAGGTCAACCAACCGACTTGATCGCATCTCTCGGTTCGGATGTGATTCGGTTGCGCGGGCGGGGTGACTCTCACCATCTGACCAGCGCGATACGTGATATTGACGGTGTGCAGCGGGTTGAAACCGATCCGACAGAAGGATTGATACTCATCTACACCGACAATGGGAGTCGGCGTTTGCCGGTGGTCTTGAGTGCCGTAAGTGGCAACGGCTTTGCGATTGAAGATGTCACCCTGGCGCAGCCATCGCTCGGTGATGTCTTTCTGCATTATACCGGCACCGCTTTACGTGATTAGGTGAAAGAGATATGTACGCAACCTACGTTATCTGGACGCGCCACATGCGCAAGTTCGTTCAGCAGACCGAAGAGTTGTTTGGGCTGGCGCTGCAATCGGTGTTGTGGGTGGTGCTCTTTGGAGTTGGGATGCGTGGCATGATCGGTGCGGTTGGCGGCAACGACTATATGTCGTTTATCCTGCCGGGCATCATTGCCCTGAGCGCACTTGGCGGGGCCGTTGGCGGTGGCATGGTCTTACTCGACGAGCGCCTGCGTGGGATTGTAAAGGAGTATTTGGCTGCACCGATTCCACGGCTGAGTATTTTGTTGGGCAGTGCTGCCAGTACTGCAACTAAAGCCCTCTTCCAGGCTGCTCTAATGCTGGTGGTTGGTTTACTGATGGGAGCGCGTTTAAGCGTTAATCCTATCGGTTGGCTAGGCGCGTTGGCGTTACTGGGGGTATTTGCAATTGGTTTCAGTGGCTTAGCTCTCGGTGTAGCGGCTATATCGCGCAGTATTGCCGGGTATCACGGGATGATTTTTCTCTTTAACTTACCCCTGTTGTTCGCCTCCAACGCACTCTACCCGCTCGATGTATTACCGGACTGGATGCGGGTGATTGTGCTGATTAATCCGGCTACCTACTTCATTGATGCGGTACGGGCACTGGCGTTTGGTACTGCGGCTACCTTACCGCTCTGGCTTAGCGGCCTGATCCTGATCGGCTTTGCTGCTGTCAGCATGGTGTTTGCGCTGACACTATTTCAGCGCTCGTTGCGGGCATAGATCATCTCGCCTCGTGCAGGCTGTATAACCGCTTAAAGCTTGTCTCAAATCTGGTTTAGTGTCAGTCATAACACGCTATTTACCGTTATCCTGACTCTGTGGTTGTAAGCGCTATGCCACGGTGGTCAAGCGCTGGCATACCCTGCGAGCACGCGCCTGCGGCTCGCTCACCGGCAGCACTGGGAGCGTGCGCCTGCGGCTCGCTCCCCACCTGAACCAGCTCGCGATAGCGAGAGCCATTATGCACTAGCGCTTCCCGCCCCCAGCGGGCTATGCATTACCCACAACTGGTGTCAACCATGGGTGTATCAGCGGGTATGATCGCCATGTATGCTGTTGCGGGCGACTGACCAGGTGACAGTGCGCCGCTCCAGCCGTGCCGGCACGTGCTGGATGAATTGCTTTACCCGTTCGTCATACGTGTGTCGCGCGGTGTGGCAGGCGACAGCATGGCTGCCGCGCCAGCCGTACTCACGATCCGGCGCGGATTGCAGCGGACTCCCGCGCCGGTACGTGCCCCTGATGAT
>NZ_DAOUBI010000251.1:0-3948 GCF_034432675.1 Chloroflexus sp.
GATTGACGAAAACAAGCGTGTGATTGGCATCATCACCGAGAGCGATCTGTTCGAGGCGCTGGTGCAGCAGCTTGAGACACATCCGAGGTTCTGAGGCTTGAGATAGTGGGAGAGTGGGAGAGAAAATTAGGAAAGAGGAGAGGGAAGAAAAGAGTGGTGTGCTGAGTGGGTGCGGAGATTTATTGCGCGTTGCATGCGGTCTGGGAGTGGCGATTAATGATCTGACCCTGCTTCTCCACCTTGAGGGGAGAGGAACAGGGGATTTTTTAGAAGAAGTATGCGTTGATATATCTCCAGGTGTGAATATGCGTGACAGGATTGGAGGTGCTGGCACGCACTGGGAGCGTATGAGGGACTGAATATCTGTTACTGCTGACAAAGACAGACAGCATTCATCCCAACCATCGTCGAACTTCCAGGCCGTACCACCGTTAAAAAGTGGTAAAATTGAGCATGAGGCAAGAGATGCACAATCAGTTCTGCATGAAGTGCTCTGAAAAGCGCAGATACAAAACCAAATAAACCATCCTGCCGTACTCTACCGCTTTGTAACAACAACCAAGCCATGCAGGAGCTATCGAAATGACACATCAATCGAGTTCATCGCTTTCTCTTACCCCTCACCAACTCGAACATTTCTCCAAGGTTCTCGAATTTGCTGGTCTGATCTTCACTGAGTCAGATGCGCAAGGAAACATCACCTATATCAATCAGGCTGCCCGCCGCTACTTCGGCTACGCACCAGAGGAATGTATTGGAAAGTCGGTTCTAGCCTTTACCCACCCCGATGATCGTGAAACACTTCAGCAGACGATGATCGAACTCGCTAATAGGCAGCAACACTCAGCAGAGATCGAAAATCGGGTGATTCATCGTGATGGTACCGTTTGTGCATTCCTCTGGTCAATCGTCATCCACTATGACGACAATGGCAACCTGAACGGATTCACATCCATTGGCCAGGATATTTCAGCCCTTCATCGATTGCGTGATAAATTGTACGAAAAACGCGAAATTCTCTACAACGTGATCGATAATCTCCCCCTAGGCATTTTCTGGAAAGACAAAGAGTCGCGCTTTCTGGGTTGTAATCGACGTGTCCTTCAGGATGCCGGGCTCAGTAGTTTCGCTGAGATTATTGGCAAAACCGATTTTGAGTTGCCATGGCGGAATAAGGCAGCCGCCTATCAGTCCCATGATCAGGTCGTACTAACCTCTGGACCGCAGCTGAATATCGAAGAGACCCTTGTTCGCGGTGATGGAAGTTCCATCTGGTTGCGAACCGGCAAAGTACCACTGATCCGCAATCAACAGGTTGCCGGTGTCATTGGCTTCTACGAAGATATTACCGAACAGCAAGAGAAAGAACAAGAACGGCGAACGTTGCTCTTGCTCGTAGCGAATGCCCCTGATGGGATTGCGCTCCTCAATCCGCAGCTAACCATCACCTATGCTAACCCGGCATGTGCGACGATGCTAGGTAAGCACGAACTGGTTGGACAATCATGGATTGAGCTTGTACATCCTGATGACCGTCCGCAGATCGAAACCATCGTTCAGCAAGCGATGATCGGCAGCAGTCCTCGTACCAGGTTACGATATATACACAGCTATGGTTCGGTGATAACCGCATATATAGCGTTGCTGGTATTACGCAATCGCCAGGGTACGATCACCGGTTATGGCCTTATCAACCACGATATTACTGAAGAATTAAAGTCAGCGGAGCGGATCAGGGCCAGCGAACAGCGCCAACGCGCACTCTTGCAGGCAATTCCTGACCTGATTTTTATCATGACCCTGGATGGCGTTTTCCTGGATTATCACACCAATGATATCACACCTGGCTTCCCTCTAGAATACTTTCTCAAACGGCATTTTGCCGAGGTATTACCACCAGAACTGGCCGATTTGACGGCACGTAACCTGGCAGAACTGAGACGCACCGGCAGCATGCAACGCTACGAATATCAAATGCAGGTCGATGGCCAGGTACGCGACTACGAGGCGCGTATGACGCTGAGCGGGAAGGATGTCTTGGTCGCGATTCGTGACATTACCGATCAGCGTCAGGTTGAGCGTGAACGTCAGACTATTGTAATGCAAGAGCAGCGCATTGCCGCTCAGCAGGCTATCTTGCAGGAACTGAGCACACCGTTGTTACCGATTGCCAATGGGATCGTGGCGATGCCACTCATTGGTGCCATCGACTCAAGCCGTGCCCAGCTCGTGATGGAATCCCTGCTCAACGGTGTGGCTGAATATCGGGCGTCGATAGCAATTATCGACATTACCGGTGTTAAGGTGGTAGATACCCAGGTAGCGGGAGCATTGCTGCGTACTGCACAAGCGGCAGCGATGTTAGGCGCTCAGGTTGTTATTACCGGGATTCGATCGGAAATTGCGCAGACAATGGTGTATATCGGTGCTGATCTGGGTAATATAGTGACAAAAGCTACGCTGCAAGAGGGGATTGCCTTCGCGTTCAATCACCAGCGCATCAAACAATCAACGAGGAATGGTAACGTCAGGATTATGAAATAGCCGGTGTGTATCGCGTGCATTGCGAAAACTACGCCAGTACTCACCGAGTGGTTGATACACGGCAAGTTTGCTAGTGGCAAACTTGCCGGAACAAAACATTGTGAAGACCACGTCAGTACTCGCCGAGTGGTTGATAGCAAATCGCTCCTACTCCAGCCCACCTCGTTCAAGGGTAGGTAGAACATACGATCTCATACAAAAGGTAGAGCCTGGCAATACCTTGAACGTCCTCACCCCTAGCCCCTCTCCCGCCGAGCGGAAGAAGGGAAAGCAGAGTCCTGTGCTGAGTCTCCCTGATTGGGTGGCCGTTGTATTAACTCGTATTGTCTGTCCATCTCTGATCTACCAGAGGCAGGAAGTGCAGCGCCTCAAACACGCTACATCCCTCTTCCTTGTCTCCCGCCTTGTATCGCCCCATCCCAACCTGCCCTGGTTCGGCATAGGAGCATCTTCGACACCGGTTGCTGCCGCCAAGTGATTGCAGCCACGTCGCGATCATACGAAGCAGCACTGCCTGACACCAATACGCTATAATACGATTGAACCGATAACTGTTGCTGAGACACAAACCATGGACAAACGCGAACAGATTCGTTTGACAACACTGGCTGCATGCGCTGGCTGAGTAGCGAAATTGGGGCTGGATGCCCTAACGACGCTCCGCATTCCACATCATGCCCAGGTCTTGATTGGCTTGACCGACGGAGATAACGCGGCAGTCTACCAATTGAATAGCGATACTGTTCTGGTGCAAACGGTTGATTTCTTTCCGCTCATTGTTGATGATCCGTACACCTATGACGCTATCGTTACTGCCAATGCCCTGAGCGATATCTACACGATAAGAGGAAAGTCATTACTTGCGCTTGCCATCGCTGCCTTACCCAATGATTTGGATCAGGCGGTGATGTCGGTACGATTGTTCCACGGCGGATTATTACGAAAGCCGGTACCCAACCGGGCGATCGACTGTTACTCGATAAACCGCTCGGTATGGGGGTGATCACGACAGCGGTAAAGCGTGATGCTATCGCCGCTCGTGATCTCGCAACCCCTATCGGTTCGATGTTAACGCTCAATCGCCAGATCGCCGAACTGATTATCGTCCACACCCACCAGCTTGAAGCCAGCATGCACATCACTATCTTTGCACTTTGATAATCTGAAGTAGCGGGCACGGCCTCTTTCGTGGATAATGAAATACACCGGCAAACCATTGTCCCGGAGGTGGACCAGGCCTACGCCCATTCTATGCCTTTTCCCAGCACTGCGCTATTCCCCGGAGCTGTTTCGCCCGTGCGTCAGCCGCCGCCAATGGAAGGACTTCGCGACCGTCCTTCTCGGGCTGATCGCGCACGAGGGGCGACCCACGCTGAAGGGGTTGCTGGCAAGTGTGTGGGACAG
>NZ_DAOUBI010000252.1:0-43567 GCF_034432675.1 Chloroflexus sp.
CTTGGTTTCGCCAGACGTACATCCTGACCAGAACTCATCGCTTAACTCCCTGGCCCGACCGGCTGGGCTTGGTGAGCTGATGACGCCTTCCTACCGGTGGCGAACGGCTGTACCTGCCAGATGCCCTTGGTTTCGCCAGACGTACATCCTGACCAGAACTCATCGCTTAGCTCCCCGGCCCAACCAGTGATCGCGGTGCCAGCATGGTGATGTCAATCTGCCCGGATACGATCTGGCGTGCCGGATCAGGCAGTGGTGCAACCGGAACGGGAGGCAGCGGGACGCCACCGATACTGCCCGGTGCCTGATTGATAATCTGCACCTCAAGCTCAACCTGGATCGTCAGCCGCGCCCGGTTTATCTGGTCGGTGGCGTACAGATAGACATCAGAGCGCATGGGCGGTATCGGAGGTCTACTCCAGTAGAGATGTACCTGATCATCGAGATCGCGTTCGCGAATGATGGCTGCACCGGGTTGATCCCGACTTTCCCCACCGAGATAGCGATACACGCAGCCACTGAGCAGTTTTGGTGTCAGTAGCGGTCGCGCCCCCGGACGACAACCGGTGTTGCCGCGACTATCGGCGGCTCGTGGATCGAAGCGCTGACCACCCACCTCTACCCCGGACAGACTCCAGCCGACCACCCGCACCTGATAGGCGTAGGGCCACGGTAATGGTTCATCACTGAATTGCAGATTGGTCAATTGTGGTGTTAAATCGATCACTTCGCCGGTCGGCCAGGCAATAGCAGTACCTTCAGAGAGGTAAACACCGTTGGTCTGACTGCCATCGCGTGCTGCCGGGTCCAGGGTCGAGCGAATGGCAATCCGCAGATCGCCGGTTGCAGTACCGATAGTAGTCGGTGGTGGGACAACGTTGATGTTCAACGAAGCCAGATTGTCAACCGGATCATCGGCAGGCGTCAGCGTAGAAATCCGTGCTGTTGCCGGCAAGACTGTGCCAGCCGGAACACGGGTCTGCACGACGACCTCAATCCTTGCCGCAGTTTGCCCATCCAGCGTTCCCAGCTCCCATCGCAGTAAACGCCCCTGCTGGGTTGTAGGTGTACGACTGGCGCCAACCAGTTGCACATCGGATGGCAACTCAAATTCAAGCACGGTGTTGGCTGCCGGTCGCGTTTGCGCTGGACGGCGTCGGTAGAGATTGCCATAGTCAATTGTGTAAGCAAACACGCTGCCCTGACCGACAATGCTGGTCGGCGCACGGAGCAGGACAAACGGATTTGGGCGGACAACAGCTACGGTTGCACTGGCCTGATTATCCTGCTGATCAACAATCCGTTCCGGGGTTATCGTGCTAATCGATGCCTGCACATTCAACTGATCAATGGTTGGCGTAGCCGGTATATACATATCCAGCCGCAGCTCACCACTGGCCGCAGGAACCAGATCACCGAGCGCACAGCGCAATTGATTTCCCTGTTGCTGGCATCCGGTCGGTAGCGTGGAGAGCGTCACAGATGCCGGCAAGAGTACAGTAATCGTCGTCTGACGTGCCACACCTGTACCGTGATTCTGATAGCCGACCAATAACCGGACTGATTCACCCGCTCCCGCCGGATCTGGCCCGAAGGTCAACCGAATTGCTGGATTTGGCCGTAGATAAGCAGTGCTGGCCATTGCCGAATTATCGGTCGGAGAGTCACCTGCCGTCGTTGTCGTTACCGTCGCCCGGTTATCAAGCCGACTGGCTGCATCTGGTCGCGGGCGAGCTTGAAAACTGATGATTGCTTCCTGCTGCGGCGCCAAGCTGCTCATCATACAGCGGAGTGTCCGCTCTGCTCCTGCATAGCGACAAGCTCCTGCCGGCGCCTGCAACAAACTGACAAAATCAACCCGATCTGGTAACGGATCGGCAATTGTTACCTGTGACGCGGTTGCACTACCGCGATTCACAACCCGCAGTGTGTAGAAGAGCATGTCGCCACTCAGCACTGTTGCCGGTGCTGTTTTAGAAATGCTAACCTCGGCGCGTGTCAGGCGGGTAAGCTGCATGGAGCTATTGTTCGTGATGTTGCTGTCAGGCGGCCTGGAGGCAATAACAGCAGTAGCTGCAACGGTCTGGCTCAGATTGCTGCCAATCGTTGTTGGGGCACGTACCCGCACCTCAATCCTGCCGTTACTATTCGGATTTAGTTGCCCAATCTGCCAACTCAAAGTTGTTCCCCGCTGCTGAACCGGCATGCTGGCACTAATCAACTGTGATCCGGTTGGCACTGACATCTGAATCGTCACATTTGTCGCTGGAGCCAAACCGGTATGGCGATAAAGGATGGTGTAGCGCAATTCGTCGCCGACCACTGCTTCAGCGGGTGCATTCAGCTCTACGCTGAGATCCATTGTCGCCTGAAGCGCCACTAGACCAACATCAATATCTGTTTGTGTCGCACCGTGATTAACAGCTATTACTTGACTGAAACCACTACGTTCATCAATATCACTGTCGAGCTGTGCGTTTCCACCGCGACCTGCCAGTGCAAAGGTGTAACCTCCCGGCAAAGTCACGAACAAGCGATACTGGCCTGGTTCAAGATTGGTGAATATATAGCGTCCCTGCGCATCACTGGAAGTTGTGCGAGGATAGCTATTCACAGCAGGCGAAGAACCGGGCAGACGCTCCAGCCGGATCATCACGCCGCCAAGTCCAGGCTCATTGGCGTCTTGTATGCCATTACGATTGACATCGTGCCAGACCCGATCACCGATGGTAGCCGGACGAAATTGCCGGGTAAGCCCAATATCGACATGCTGAATCCGTTCACCACGCACCGGCATCATCAGTGCATTGCCGGTCACGCCATTCCCGACGTGACGACCGGCAAACTCAACGATGCCGAAGATGGGATGAGCGTCGCTATCAAGGGTCGTGGGGCCGGCACGTTGTGGCGAGTAGGTCATCCCGGCCAGCGGCTGGCCGTTCAGGAATTGATTCGGAGTTACACGCATGTGCAACGCTCGGTTGGGTGGCACTGCAACCACATATCTGCCATCAGTAGCCGTTACCACATGACCAAGCGGCATTGATTGACCAGGTTCAAAGACCTCAAGTTGTATACCACCCAATGGTGGTTCACCTGCTTCACGGATGCCATTCCCGTTAAGATCATTCCAGAGCTGTCCGCTGATAAATGCATACGTGCAGAGGAGTTCGAGATCACCAAGCGCTGCCAGTTTATTACTGTCAGACGGAATTAGGGTAATGGTACGGAATGGATACGGTTGATTTGAGGTGTACACCATTAACCCTGATGCATTATCACCCAGCAATGACGTTGCCACAATCGTCTCGGTACCATCAGGGTTTGGGATAGCTAGTAAGCTACCCATATGATTTTCAACATGCGCCGGATAAGTACCGGGATATTTATGCAAGTTGTCATTCAGCCAGTCGGCTAGATTTGCCAAGAGCCTTGTACTTGAGTCATGAATATGCACCGGATCAATACGACTAATAGGAGATAATTCTAGTACCCATCTACCATTGCTAAATCGATAATTAAGGCTGTCGCCTTGAGCAGTGGCCGTGTAGTGTCCTTGTGGTGGTTCGCCAAAGAACGTTAAATCACCAATTCGATCTCGCAACCCAAGACGCATAAACTGACCATCAGAACTAAATTCAATATCGGTCAAAAATGGTTGGGCATCAAAGATGGTATTGCTTTTTCGATAAATTTTAAGTCTGTGTAAAGTTTCATTCCAGGCATTCCATCCAACCACTGAGCCATTAGGACTCAGTTTTTTAAGTTCACGGAAGTACGTCGAACCAACAAACCGAACATTGAAGACAGCGTTCACCAGTGGTTGATGTAAAATAACCTGCCAGCTATCCGAATTAATTTTCCATTCCAGTACGAACACCTGCGGTTCACCATTGGGTACGGCTGTGTCCGTAACACCAACCATTAAACGCGGGCTACCGTGTGTTGAGTCGGCATTCGGTGCAAATTCCAGCGCAAAAGGGCGCAGATTCGCCAATGTCTGCTGATTTTGACTGATGAGATGTAGCGGAACGTTAACCGGTGCCAAGCGTTGAGGCGTTTCCTTTGTAATATCGTATCGTTCTAGCTGACGAGTGTGCAGATTAACAATGTAGAGCGTTGTACCATCGGGGCTGATCTCCATATCTCCAAGGCCAGTTTTACCCACCGCATTGAGAATTGCCGTATCGTTCGGATCATTAGACAAACGATCTGAGCCGGCGTTAGGCACGGTGAACGATGGGAGCCATTGCCCATTGTCGAAACGATATTCATACACACCGCCAGGGCCGAGTGGGCCAAAACTGGTGAAGCGACGGGTAAATGCGCCTGCAAACAAGCGACGAATACCGCTGATTGCTCCATCATCATAGGCCAGACCATAGACAGAGCCGATACCACTATTACCGGCCATTCGCTGCTGATAACCCCCACTGGTTGTACCAATAGGCGCCAGGATCTGCTTTGTGCTGCTGATAGTCACCCGTACCAGTGCTGGGTCGTTAGCAGCGACTGGCTTATACATCGTGTCAGCAAAACAGGTAGTTGCCAGTGAAAGATCACCGTTGAGACATGGAACAGCACTGGCAAAACCGGATGTCTCACTCTGTGCTACTGCCGGAATCGGCGATAGAACAGATAGCCCGATTAGGAGGATACTGAAGATCGTCACTACTGCCAGCCAACGTGAGAGCACGGGTACAGGTGCACGAATATCCATGCTGCGTCTCCTTACCTTGTTTTCGGACATGCACTCGCCCAAGGTGACGCTAGAAGCGTCACCCGATGAGTGCCTGTTTTCCTCCCAGAGAAATTCCTATCGTCCGATGAAAGGAATGTGCACGGTGTGTGAGGTATTAGTTAGTTGAATTGGTTCTATAGCTTGCGAATTACCGGCCCGATCAAATAACCTGACTTGAAGCATGCGCGCTTGCACGGGAATGGTGTCTAAGGCAACCTGCAGTTGGTACGGTGTACCTTCTGTTCCAAGAGTAGCCGTAGTTGTCATCCACACCTCAGTCTCACGCAACACATGAAACACCGGCACTCCAATGGTTGATCCATCTGAGGCAACAAATTGCCACTCAATAGCGTGCGGTAGGGGTGCGAATGTATCGGCAAATTTACCGCTCATCATTAGTCGGGCGTGTGTATCAGCCGTATCTATGTCAGCCTGAGTGTGCGTTAACGTCGGCGGAGTGATGTCGCGAATTAGAGAAAGCCAGTTACTCCGTGAGTTTGCAGTGTTTTCTCCCTGTACTACAACATAAATCCAGATTTCTCCCTCTAATGCCGGCAATGGATACTCCTGTTGGAGCACAGGTTGATCGTCGAAGAAAAAGTCATGAATGTCATCTGAGGGCAAAGCTAACAAAAATCCCGTTTTACATCCGAAGATGTTGACCATACGGATCGTTGTCTGGTTTTGATTGGTATAACCGTTCATAGCCCGTTCAGGTGGTATGAATTCGATAGATACTTCAATCGGCCGCGCTTTGATGAACGGTGCATGCAGTGAGATGATAGTCCCATCAAGATCAAGTAACTGCACGTAGAGCATTGGCGGTTCTTCACCCGCGGAATCGTCAGGGGGATTGACCAGTTTGGTTGCGTTGCCATTTGCAACCTCAATCCATGTCCAGCTTACTTCGTCGGTAGGTTCCTGGTGCCAGCTCCAGCGTACTTGATCTATAGTTGAGGGCAATCCGGTAAATGTCACTTCAATCCAGCCTGTAACTAAGATGTGATCGTCAATCTGCATCTGGGGCTGCGTTGATTGAGCAGCAGTCGGCTGCGAAAGCAACAATAACATCCACACCAATCCCCAGCAGATGATCCATAGCGAGCGACGATGATTGCTGAGCAACATTGTTGCAACTCCTCTTAGCGACTCAGTACATAACGGGCAACTTCACTCCCTAACGCCATTCCCTGCTTCCCATCCATGACCCAATGTACCCCCCCAATAATGCGTGAACGAGTTGCATCGGCTGCTTCTCTAATGAAAAGGTCTTTGTGTTGCGGAAAAGCAACCATCAACAAATTGGCAGCAGCAGAGCTGAATGCCGCATGACCGGAGGGGTATGAAGGGTGCGGTGGGGTGGGCAACACCGGCTGCCAGCCCGGTTCGACAATGTTCATCCACTGCTCAGGGCGGGCAAACCCATAAAGATACTTGTTGTACCAGCAGGCGACCGCCGTATCGTGCATGGCCACGCCGAGGTGCGCTAGCAGCGAAGCTGTCTGTAGTTCATCGAGATTCTGAACCACCGCGGTCGTGATCGCTGTCTCAAACCAGATACCAGGCACGGTTGCAGTACCCACGTCGGCATGCCAGTGCCACGCTAGCGAACGATGTTCCTCGGTCAGCACTTGCTGTGCAGCTCGAAAGGTCGTACGCTCCTGTTCCATGGCGCTGCTGTCCCAGGCCGGAGGGGCAGGTAGCGTTACAGCACTGCCATCAGGCAGGGCAACTGTTCTAACCGAGCCCCAGTGAGCGTCCAGCGGCAATTGATCGGTTGCCCATCCACCTGCTGCTGGTAAAGCAACCTCTACCGCCACATCGCTTCCGTCATGCTGTGCCCACATCACGACCTGTTCACCAACCGCTCGCCCGATCTGAAAACTACGTTCAAGCTCCACCGGTGACATCGGATCACGCTGCCATAACCCATACCAGCGTGCATCGTGAACATCCTGATCAATCTCGACACTGTGTTGCGAATGCAGGTAGCGTAGTACCGGCCAGGCTGCACCGGCCAGTACGGCAGTCTGATTGATAGCGCCTTCCTGAGCAGCTTCATTGCTAATAATGAGTGCGTCATTCAATGCCACCGAGATCAGCATCAGTTCGCGTGCTGCCCGCGTTGGCGGTAACCCGTCACGGGCAATGTAGCCGATAGCGGTTTTTACCCAACTGACAACAAACTTGTTGACAAAACCAGACGGTGGCGCAGTTGGAATACCTTCTGGGACGGGATTGTCAGGAACACTCGCCAGTACCACATCCGGATCGGTGACCAACCAGAGGCGCGGTTCAAGCGGACTTGTCAGTTTTCCGGTAGAAATAGACTGTGAAACCGATGGTGGTTTACTTGCAGGTGTGGTTGCTCCCGGCGATAGCGTACAGGCAGTAAGTAGAACGAGTAGAACAAGTAGCTGGACGATTCGCATGCAACACCTCATTGCGGAAAAAACGTGTACACATATAGAACCGTGAAACATGCCAAAACGGTGCGCGGAATTTTTGAGATTTTTTGGTTGAATTTTGGCGTGTGGTTATTTTCTGAGACCGTTTCTCAACAAACGGGGTGCCGAGGGTTCCCTACGGAGCACCCGGAGAGAGTCCCGTTACGAGACAGCGATACCCGTGGCGTATCGTGAGGAGTCCGTCAACCGTGCTCACGATCTGGTGCGGAGGGAAGCTATTTCCCTCCGAGACACCTGGAATCGATCTCGTTGCCAGATAGGGGGTGAGCGTAGCGCATGGTGATGCAGATTTGATATTGCTCGATAGTATGTTACGAACAGGCACTAGAAAGCCATGCTTCCGCTGGTAGAAGTACACAATGGTATGTACCCAGACAGTCGCACAGGCTCATGCATACTTACCAATCACCAACAATAGCACTTATTTCATAAAGTTGTGCTACCGTGCTATTAAACTGTCATCCAGGCGCATGAACGTTTGCCAATCACCGACGATTGCCTGTCCTGCTCCCAACCCGTTGGTGTGGGGAAGAGCAACTTCGTTCGTGTAATCATTCGCTAGATTGAGTGTCTTGTCCGCACGTTATGCGCGTATCGTGACGTTTGGCGTGCGGCAGCCATGCTGCCGCGCCAGCCGTGCTCGCGATCTGGCGCGTGCAACGTCGTTGACCCGGCTGGTCACACGGAGGCCGGGTGTGCTCGTCATGAACATGGAATCGAGCGGCAATGCAGAAGATACCTTCTCGTAGATGTTTTTTGAAATAGGTTCTAATATCTCGCCAGCAGCACGACGCTGATACTTTGTCCTAAGTTGCCACCCATGCTGTAAGCAGGCTACAGAGGTTGACTATCAGGACGAACAGCACAGCATTATTGCGTTCAGCACCATGTAGCGTACCTGCATGAACGATATGGGTGGTCAGTTCCCATAGATGCACTACGTCATGCCTCAAGGCAGCAACTCAGGTTACATCCATACCTCTGTGTCCTCCGTGCCTCTATGGTAATACAAGGTAACAACTCGGGTTAGTACAGCTCTTGTTGTTAGCGTTCGACATTCGCCCACGCCGGCGGACGCTTCTCGACAAATGCACTGACCCCCTCTTGCGCACACGGTTCCATCATATTGCATGCCATCGTCTGCCCGGCCAGCCGGTAAGCTTCTGCCATTGGCAGTTCAAGCTGGCGGTAGAAGAGCGACTTGCCAATAGCAATCGACTCTGCCGGCTTCGCCAAAATCGCATCCACCAGACGCTGCACCTCGGCATCGAGGTCTGCCGGTGCTGCTACCCGATTGACCAGCCCTAACCGCTGTGCGGTGACAGCATCGATAAACTCACCGGTAACCAGCATCTCGAAAGCGGCCTTGCGCCCGATATTGCGCGACAGCGCAACCGATGGTGTCGAGCAGAACAGACCAACCGTAATCCCCGACACGGCAAACCGTGCTTCAGTCGACGCAACGGCCAGGTCACACATTGCTACCAACTGGCATCCGGCGGCAGTGGCAATCCCGTGCACACGTGCAATGACCGGTTGCGGCAGGCGCTGTATCGTCAGCATCATCTGAGTGCAACGGGCAAAGAGGTCTTCGTAGTACGCCTGATCGGGATGCGCCTGCATCTGCTTGAGGTCATGACCGGCGCAAAAGGCTTTACCGGCGCCCGCCAACACCACCACCCGTGCCTGCGGATTGGCGGCAATCGCATCGAGTTCACGTTGCAGTGCTTCGAGCATCTCTTCCGACAGGGCATTGAACTGGCGTGGCCGGTTGAGGGTAAGGCGAACCACTCCACGTCCATCAATCTCGCTCAAGACGAATGGTTCGACAGCAACTTCGTGTCCTTCCATCGTAGACCTCCGTATGAATATGGTTTGGGGTAACTGTCACCATTGTACACGAAGACAGGTTGTCACGCACATTTTCCACAATCTCAACCCGCGTTCGACTATGTCGAATTTCATTATCGACACCGACCCGTGCTCCCCCTATAATCAAAATCACCGCGAAGATAAAAAGCCAGGGATATACCACAACGCGGCAACGGCGCTGGGATTCATTTCACAGGGAGGTGAGGTTATGACGGTATCCGAAGCGATGACGGAGACTACCGTAGCCGGTGTGCGCCCGATGAACGGGCGTGAGTATCTGGACAGCCTGCGCGATGATCGAGTGATCTACTTTCAAGGGGAGCGGGTGAAGGATGTTACTACCCATCCGGCGTTTCGCAACTCGGTGCGTATGGTGGCACGCTGGTATGATCGTCTGCACGAATTGCACCAGGAAGACATGGCACGAGGTGGGCCTGAAGACTGGAAGTGGACAATGCCAACCGATACCGGCAGTGGCGGCTGGACACATCCCTTCTTCGTTGGCTCGCGAACGGTTGCCGATCTGGTGCGGGCACGAGACACCATTGCCGAGTTACAGCGAGCCGTCTATGGCTGGATGGGGCGCGCACCTGATTACAAAGCCGCATTTACTGGTACGTTAGGAGCTAATGCTGAATTTTATGCTCCCTACCAGGAAAATGCTCGCCGCTGGTATCGGAAGACCCAGGAAGAGCTGATTTACTGGAACCACGCCATTGTCAACCCACCGATTGACCGCAACCGGCCTCCAGACGAGGTTCGTGACGTGTATATGCACGTTGAGCGCGAAACTGATGCTGGTCTAATCGTTTCAGGGGCAAAGGTTGTAGCAACCGGCAGTGCCCTGACCCATGTCAATTTTATTGCGCATTACGGGCCGCTCCCCATCAAAGAGAAGCAATTTGCGCTGATCTTCGCCGTTCCCATGAATGCGCCCGGTATCAAGCTGATCGCTCGCACATCCTACGAGTATAATGCGGCAGTCACCGGCAGTCCTTTCGATTACCCGCTCTCAAGCCGTCTCGATGAGAACGACTCTATCCTGGTGTTCGATCAAGTCTTGATCCCCTGGGAAAACGTGTTTGTCTACGGCGACATTGAGAAGGTCAACACCTTCTTCCCGCTGTCCGGTTTTGGTCATCGCTTCCCCCTCCACGGCGGGGTACGTTTTGCCGTCAAACTTGACTTCATCACCGGCCTGATGCTCAAAGCGGTAGAAGCCACCGGCGTTGCCGAGTTTCGAGGTGTTCAGGCGCGATTGGGTGAGATTGTCACTTATCGCAATCTCTTCTGGCAAATGACAGAGGCGATGGTACGTAACCCGATGCCGTGGGTTGATGGTTACCTGCTGCCAAATCTCGAAGCTGCCTTCGCGTATCGGGTCATGGCACCGGACGCCTACGTCAAGATCAAAGATTTGATCGAGAAAGATGTGGCCAGCGCCTTGATCTATCTCCCTTCGCACGCCGCCGATCTGAAGAACCCCGAAGTGCGTGGTTACCTGGATCGGTTTGTGCGCGGATCAAACGGCTACAGTGCTCTGGAGCGGATTAAGTTGATGAAACTGCTCTGGGATGCCATAGGTACCGAATTTGGTGGTCGCCACGAGTTGTACGAGCGGAACTACGCCGGCAATCACGAGAATATCCGGATCGAGACCCTAGGCGCGGCGATGGCTATGGGTGTAACGGCCCAAATGAAATCGTTTGCCGAACGCTGCATGGCCGAGTATGACCTCGATGGCTGGACAACGAGTGATCTGATCAACCCAACCGATGTCAATGTTGTGATGGGTCAGCATTAGTTAAGCACAAAGGAGGGATGTATGAGCGAGCCGATCTTTGACACTCACCAGTTAGCCCACGTCGAAATCTTAACGCCCAAACCTGATCAGACACTCTGGTTTTTCCGCGACCTGCTCGGTATGGAGGTGACAACCCAACAAGGCCAGTCAGTCTATCTGCGGGCCTATGAAGACTGGTACCATCATACCCTCAAGATTACCGAAGCCAGAGAGCCGGGTCTGGGCCACGTCGCCTGGCGGGCCAGTTCACCACAGGCGTTGGAGCGACGGGTGAAGGCGCTTGAAGCATCTGGCTTTGGTCGCGGCTGGCTGGACGGCGATCTCGGCCATGGGCCGGCCTATCAATTCGCGACCCCCGATGGTCACTCGATGGAGATTCTATGGGAAGTTGACTACTTCCAGCCGGCAGAGGATCAGAAGTCGCCACTGCTCAATCGACCCCAGAAGCGTCCCTTGCGCGGCGTACCGGTCCGCCGTCTCGATCACGTCAATCTGCTCGCCTCAGATGTGACCGTCAACAAGCAATTTATGATGGATCAATTGGGCTTCCGGCTCCGTGAGCACATTGTGCTCAACAATGGTATCGAAGCCGGTTGCTGGTTGAGTGTCTCGCCGTTAGTGCACGAAGTGGCGCTCATGCGCGACGGCAAGGGTGCCCGTGGCCGATTGCACCACGTCTGCTACTGGTACGGCTATCCCCAGAATCTCAACGATCTGGCCGATGTCTTCCGTGAGCAAGGTATTTTCATTGAAGCCGGCCCCGGCAAGCACGGCATCAGCCAGGCGATGTTTATGTACGTCTACGAACCGGGTGGCAATCGGGTTGAACTGTTTGGCGATCCTGGCTACATGATCTTCGATCCGGCGTGGAAGCCGATTGTCTGGACGGAAGAGACCCTGGCAGCCGGGATTGTCTGGTTCGGTGGTAATCTACCGGGTGAATTTTTCCTCTACGGCACGCCGGTTGTTCACGAACAAGAGCCGGCACTGGCATCGGCATAATCACTACTCGCGGAAAGCGCAAGCACCCTGCATGATTGCGCTTTCCGTCAATGCCTTACCTCACAACGGTGATCAGGCAGGAAGGAGCACCCTATGCTGCAAACTCTGCAAAAAGCGGCGCGAGCGCTCACGCTATTTACGCCGATGCACCCGGAATGGAGTGTTGGCGATATGGCGAAAGCGCTCGAATTACCCAAATCAAGCGTCTCGGAATTGTTGAGTAGTCTGGCCGAACAAAATCTGCTCCGCCGGGTGGGGCCGGGACGTTATCGATTAGGATGGCGCCTGCTCGAATTGGGCCAAACCCTGCTCAAAACGACAGAGTTTCGCGAAGAGGCGCGGGCCGTGATGCAAGAGATGGTTGCAGCATGGGGTGAGACGATGCATCTGGCCGTGCTCGAAGCAGGGACGGTTGTCTATTTAGAGAAATTACGCGGCCAGCAGGGGTTGCAGGTCGAGCTGTCGGGGATTGGTGTGCGCTTGCCGGCTCACTGCTCTGGCGTGGGTAAGGTCTTGCTGGCACACCAACCCTGGCCAGAGGTTCTGCGGGTGGTTGGTGATGATCAACTCTACCCGTTTACCGCCAACACCATCACCTCCCTTGACGCACTGGCCGAAGAGTTAGCCTATGTGCGCCAACGTGGGTATGCATACGATCTGGAAGAGGTCTCGATTGGCCTCTGTTGTGTGGCAGCTCCAATCCGTGATTATGAGGGGAATGTGATTGCTGCCATCAGCTTCTCGACTCCCACCCACCGCTTTCGCAAGCATCGCGAACAATACACGCGCGCAATCGTTGAAGGTGCGCAACGTATCTCTGAGCGGTTGGGATACTATGGAGGAACATCTGCATGCAAATCGACAAAGTTAAAGTCGCCATCCTCGGTTCCGGCAATATAGGCACCGATTTGATGTACAAACTGCTGAAGCAGCCGGGCAGAATGGAGCTGGCGCTCGTTGCAGGTATCGATCCGGCCTCTGAAGGGTTGGCTCGCGCCAGACAGATCGGTATTCCGACCGCAACTGACGGCATTGAATCGATTCTGGCCGATCCCGATATTCGTATTGTATTTGATGCCACCAGCGCGAAGGCACACGTGCGCCACGCCAGGCTTTTGTGCGATCATGGACGCATCGCTATCGATTTGACACCGGCTGCACGGGGGCCGTATGTAGTTCCACCGGTCAATCTCGGTGAGCATCTTGAGGCACATAATGTGAACCTCATTACCTGTGGCGGACAGGCAACCATTCCGCTTGTTTATGCGGTGAGCAGGGTAACAGCCGTTCGCTATGCCGAGATGGTGAGTACCATTGCGAGTCGCTCAGCCGGGCCAGGTACGCGCCAGAATATCGATGAATTTACCTTTACTACAGCACGGGGGTTAGAAGCCATCGGCGGTGCCCGTGAAGCGAAGGCGATTATTATTTTGAATCCGGCGCATCCACCGATTCTGATGCGGAATACCATCTATGTTGTACCAGAAGGCGATTTTGATGAAGAAGCCGTCCGCCAATCGGTGGCGCAGATGGTCGCTGATGTACAACAGTATGTTCCCGGCTATCGGTTAAAGAGTTTGCCCGTCATCGAACAACGATCAACGCCGTGGGGTGAGCGACCAGTCTTTATTATGCTCCTGGAAGTTGAAGGTGCAGGTGATTTTCTCCCAACGTATGCTGGGAATCTCGACATCATGACTGCCGCCGCCCGACAGGTGGGTGAACTATTTGCCGCACACCTCTTGTCAAAGCTGGAGGTGACCGTATGAAACCACCACGGCTGACCGATACAACGCTTCGTGATGGCTCACATCCAATGCGCCATCAGTTTACCCGCCAGCAGGTAGCTACGATTGTCCAGACTCTCGACCGGGCCGGCGTGCCGGTGATTGAGGTGAGTCACGGCGATGGATTGGCCGGTTCGTCGCTGCAATATGGCTTCTCGCACACATCAGAATTTGATTTAATTGAAACGGCTCGTCAACATGCCGAAAGAGCGAAAATTGCTGCCCTGATGCTACCGGGCATCGGCACCCGGAAGGATTTGAAAGAGGCAGTGGCCCGCGGGGTGCAAGTAGTACGGATTGCGACACAGTGTACAGAGGCAGATATTTCTGAACAGCATTTTGGTCTGGCAAAAGAGCTGGGTTTAGAGACGGTTGGCTTTCTGATGATGGCCCATATGCGCCCCCCCGAAGAGCTGGCCAGGCAGGCGAAATTAATGGAGTCTTACGGCGCCGACTGCGTTTACATTGTTGACTCGGCCGGGGCCATGCTGCCCCAGGATGCAGTAGACCGGGTGCAGGCGCTGAAAGACACCCTATCAGTGCAGGTTGGATTCCACGCACACAACAACTTAGGGCTTGGTATCGCCAACACCCTGGCAGCGCTCGAAGCCGGTGCCGATCAGATCGATGGCTGTTTACGCGGTTTGGGGGCCGGTGCCGGCAACGCGGCAACCGAATTGCTGGCCGCAGTGCTTGACCGGCTGGGACTCAATCCTGGTCTTGATGTCTTCAGTCTCATGGATGCGGCTGAGTATGTGGTTGCCCCTATCATGCCCTTCCAACCGTTCCCTGATCGGGATGCCATCACCATCGGCTATGCCGGTGTCTATTCAACATTTCTGCTACACGCCAAGCGCACCGGTGCTCAATACAACGTCGATCCGCGTGAAATTCTGGTCGAGTTGGGCCGTCGTCAGGCGGTAGCGGGCCAGGAAGATTGGATTATCGATGTTGCACTCGAACTGAGTCGCCGGCATCAATCAAGTGCGCGAAAGGAGTCTCGCCCGTGAGCAATGCAGTATCAGTACGAGCAGAGGTTCCGGCCATCGATCCACGCCTCTTTCGCTCCACGATGGGCTGTTTTGCAACCGGAGTGACGGTCGTCACGACAGCCTATGAAGGCCAGATTCACGGCATGACGGCGAATGCGTTTCTGTCGGTGTCACTCGATCCTCCATTGGTGCTAGTTTCCATTGGTTGCTATTCACGCATGCACAGTCTGCTGGCCCCTGGCCGTCGCTACGGGGTAAGTAAACTAAGCGAGGATCAAGAGCAGCTCAGTCGTCATTTTAGCGGCAAGCCAATTCCCGGTCTGCAACCCACGTTCATTTGGCACGCCGAAACACCATTGCTTGCCGATGCGCTGGCGCATGTGGTAGCCCGCATTACCGATGCTCATCCGGCAGGCGATCACACGCTTTTCATCGGCCAGGTGGAGTATCTACACCATCGCGAAGGGCGTCCACTGCTCTTCTTCCGGGGGCAGTACGGCAAGATGGCTGCCGTGTAGATGCGAGAGGATACACGATCCTTAATAATTATCTACATTCCAAGACCTGGTAGACAGCTACAGTCTGTACAAGACAGGATAAACCGATGGTTGAACACATCATCACCGGTCAATTCACAACCGCCCTCCACCGACAGGGGTCTAGCGATGCACCGGCCATCCTCTTCATTCACGGCTCCGGCCCAGGTGCCAATGGCTGGTCGAACTGGAACCTGGCGCTACCGGCACTGGGTGAACAGTGGTACTGTCTGGCGCCTGACCTGATCGGATTTGGCGATAGTCAGCACCCCGATCCACCGCCGACAGACATTCGGCGCTGGATGCGGTTGTGGGTTGATCAGATGCTGGCTCTGCTCGATACGTTGGGATTAGCCAGGGTTGATCTGGTTGGCAATTCGATGGGTGGGGCAGTTGCGTTGCACTTGTTGCTGGAAGCACCGGAACGATTTCGGCGGGTGGTACTGATGGGCGCGATTGGCGCACCCTGTCGGCTGACACCAGAACTTGATCGCCTGTGGGGGTTTTACGACGATCCATCGGCAGCCTTGCTGGCCCAGGCCATTCGCTGGTTTGTCTACGATGATGCGTTTGTGCGCGACCGGCTTGATGAGATTGTGCGGGTACGCTATACCGCAGCGATGCGTACTGACGTTCGGCGCTCGTATACTGCCATGTTTCCGACTCCCCGCCAGCAACACCTCGATGCATTGATCGTACCCGATGCCGCGTTACGCCGGATGACCCATCCAGTGTTGCTGATCCACGGACGCGATGATGCCATTGTTCCGGCTGATACCAGCTACTATTTGCTCAACCGGCTTCCCAATGCTGAACTCCATGTGATAGGACGCTGTAGCCACTGGACCCAGATAGAACACAGTCAACGCTTTCATCAGCTTGTGCGCACATTTTTTGCCGAGACCTGAGAGGACGGTGATATGCTACTTCTGCGCATTACGATGCTGGAGGGGAGGAGCACAGAGCAAAAGGCTGAACTGGCCCGTGCGCTTTCGGCAGCAGCGGCAGCAGCCTTTGACGTGCCACTGGCAGAGGTGCGCTTGATCATTCAAGAGGTTCCCCCAACCCACTGGACTGTCGGGGGGATTTCGATGGCTGAGTTGCGCCAGCAAGCCTCTACGTCAACCCAGGGTCAATAACTCGTTTGTTCAGAACATTTGCGATTCACCCGCATAACGTGTCACCGCACGGAGATGACTATGGATCTTACTGCTGCCGAAGCAAGTCTTGCCGACGCAATTCAAACCGCTCGTGAGACACACCGCACCCTGGTTGGTCGCACAACCGATTGGGGTGTCGATCTCAATGGCGCTTATCGTATTCAGGGCATGCATCACCCGGATACCGCGTGTATTGGATACAAACTTGGCCTGATTAGCCCGGCGAAGCAACGCCAGATGGGCTTAGCGCAACCAATCTATGGACGTATCAGCCGTTCCATGATCTGCCAGCGTGAGGTACAGCTCGCTCACTTCATTCAGCCGCGCCTGGAACCAGAACTGGCTGTCGTCTTGCGTCACAGCCTGCCGGCACACGCCGAGCCTGGCATGATCGCTCGTGCTATTGGTGGCATCTTTCTGGGTGTGGATGTGCTCGATAGCGTGTGGGCTGAATACCGCTTCAGCGCCGTTGAAGTCATCGCGGATAATGCCTCTGGTGGCGGATTTCTGCTCGGTGAGTCGCTCCTCGACCAGGTACCAACCGGTGAGTTATGTTTGTACCTGAACGGTGAACTCTGCACTGCCGGTCAGGTCGCCGCTCTGGGCAATATCGAGCAACAACTGGGCTGGCTGACGCAGGCTGTCGGCGGTCTGGCTGCCGGACAAATCGTCTTTCTCGGTTCGCCGGCTCAGGCCGTACCGGCCAGTGCCGGTGTCCTCGAAGTTACGTGCGGTAATACCATCCTTCAGGCACGATTGATAGGAGATACATAATGGATTACCCGTTTTTTCACGTCAGTCACTACATTGATGGTCAGTTCGTTGAAGGAGGATCGCGGTTTGATATTCTCTATCCGGCCACCAACCAGGTTATTGGATCGGCACCAGAGGCCGGAGCCGATGAGGTAGATGCAGCCGTCGCCGCCGCTTCCCGTGCCTTTCGCCAATGGAGCCGGATGCCGGCGGCTGAACGTCGTCTGATTCTCAAGCGGTTTGCCCAATTGATCCGCGATCACGAAGCAGAACTGGCGGCCATCGAAACCTGGGATGTCGGGCGTCCAATTACCGAGAATCGATCCGGCTACATCCCCCGTATCGCCGCCAATATCGATTTTTTTGCCGATTTTGCCGTTACCCACGGCAGTGAGTCCTATCCGATGGATAACGGCTATATCAACTACGTGCTGCGCCAACCGGTTGGCGTTGCCGCGCTCATCGCGCCCTGGAATATTCCCCTCCTCCAGGCGACCTGGAAAATGGGGCCAGCGCTGGCTTTTGGGAATACCGTCGTACTAAAGCCGGCTGAACTGACCCCAATCGGTACCTGGCGGCTGGCGCAACTGGCTCATGCTGCCGGGGTGCCGGCGGGGGTGATTAATGTGATCCACGGCTTCGGTCCCGACTCGGCCGGTGCGCTGCTGACCCGTCACCCTGATGTAAAGCTCATCTCTTTCACCGGTGAGACCACCACCGGCAAGATCATCATGGCTGCTGCGGCACCAACTCTCAAACGGGTCTCGTTTGAATTGGGTGGAAAAGGGGCGAATATTATCTTCGCCGATGCTGATCTTGACCGCGCCGTTGCGATTAGCCTGCGCTCCTCATTCTTTAATCAGGGAGAGTTCTGTCTCGCCGGGCCGCGATTGCTCGTACAACGGCCAATCTACGAAGCATTTCTCACCCGCTTTCAGAAGGCTACATCTCAGCTTCAGGTTGGCGATCCCTTTGCCCCCCAAACGCGGGTGGGGGCACTCATTTCGCGTGAACATTACGAACGGGTCACCGGTTTTATTGATCTGGCTCGCGCCGATGGCGCTCACATCCTCACCGGTGGCACAGTTCCCGTCTTGCCGGAACCATTCGCCCAGGGCAACTTTCTCCAGCCCACCATCATTACCGACGTCAAACCGCATGATCAGGTTTGCCAGGACGAGATTTTTGGTCCGGTCGTCACGGTTATGCCCTTTGACGATGAAGAGGAAGCGATTGCTATCGCCAATGGCGTCAGCTATGGACTTTCCGCCGTGGTACAGACTCGTGATGTCGGACGAGCAGTACGGATGGGATCGGCCCTGGAAGCCGGAACGATCTGGATCAACGACTTTTTTGTGCGCGACCTGCGCGTACCTTTCGGTGGTATGAAACAGAGTGGAATTGGCCGGGAAGGTGGGCACTACAGCCTTGAGTTCTACACGGAGGCAAAGACGATATGCCTGAGCAATCAGTAACAACCCAAACCACCGCTGACGCACTTATTATCGCTCTGGCACAACGGCTCGATCAGGCCTGGGAAGAGCGCTTCACCATACTTCCCCTCACCGAAAGCGAGGGCATTACCAATGCAGACATTGCTTACCGGATTCAGACGCATTGGACGGACATGCGCGTTCAGCGCGGCGAGCGGATCATCGGGCGCAAAATCGGCCTGACCAGCAAAGCTGTGCAAGAGCAGATGGGCGTCAACGAGCCGGATTATGGCACCCTATGGGCTTCGCGCTATTTTCCGGCCAAGAATGGACGCGCTGAAGCCCCATTCGAGATCTTTCTCCAACCGCGGGTCGAGGGTGAAATTGCGTTTCTAATCGGAGAAACCCTCGACTGGCCGGATATTACCCCGCAACAGGTGCTGGCAGCAACCGAGGCACTAGCGGCAGCTATCGAAATTGTGGATAGTCGCATTGATCGCTGGCGTATTAAGCTGGCCGATACGATTGCCGATAACGCTTCCTACGGTGGATTGACGATTGGCGCCTGGAGCAGGGCAATGCGCAGCAGCGACCTGCGCACCATCGGTATGGTGATGAATCACAATGGTCGGCCCACCGTCTTTGGTACCGGTGCCGCCGCGCTTGGGCATCCGGCACTGGCGGTGGCATGGCTGGCGAACAAACTGCGCACATTCGGGATTCCGTTGCATGCCGGTGATATTGTGATCTCTGGAGCTTTGGCAGCAACAATTCCGGTGCAATGCGGCGATCTGTTCACGCTGGAAATGCATGATCAACCACCACTCCACCTACGGTTCGTGTGAAGGAGAGTCGTATGCCGATGCTCGAAGTCTTCTACAGCGGGGATCGACCGCCAGACCGTACCCGGAAGCAGGCATTTGCTGCCGAAGTCAGTGCTATCTTTCAGCACGTTATCGGTACGCCACCGGGCCGGCTGCAATTGATTATCCAGATCGTGTCACCTGAAAACACTTTAGCCCTTGATCGTCCTGATAGCGATATTACGGCTGAGCCAGACCAGCAGTGACAAACAACAGGTAGGTGATGAGTAAAGCGTAGCAATTATCCTGCTCTGTATCGCACCATACGGCACCTGGCAGACCGGCTTCTGCACCACCTGCACCCATCGAATGCGGTTGCAGTGCTCGCTCATATCTCGCTGACAGGAGCGGTCAGATCAGCCCCGCCGTCAGGCGGGCTAAAGCCCTCCCTGACAACGTGCAAGCCCCTGCGGGGCTATCCAGGAGCACGCCCGCTATCCCCTGCCCCGCTGTCAGGCAGCCCCGCCAGCCTTCCACGTATTGAGGCAGGGTTTTAACCCGCTGCCCCCTTAACCCGCCGGCTGCTCAACCCACCTCGTAACAACCGCCGACTCGCCAACCCATTGCATACCCGCATAGCAATCGAATACACAGTAATCTTGCCTCCAATAACCATACTACTATTGGACCAACAGAAAAGGGCAGGTTTCAAAACCTGCCCCCAAGATCGCTATTTCGTTCGCACACCGAGCGTACTACTACTCTTCAAAAACAGCGTCATCGTCGCCAATATCGACACTCGGCGCAATCGCCGTTGGATTCGTCAATGCCTGCGCTTTGATCAGGCGCTCGATCTCATCGGTAAGTGCAGGATTATTCTTCAGAAACTCACGCACATTTTCCCGCCCCTGGCCGAGCCGATCCTCGCCGAGGTAGAACCATGCGCCACTCTTGCGAATAATACCCAATTCAGTACCGATATCGATGATATTGCCCTCACGCGAGATACCCTCGTTGGCCAGAATATCGAACTCAGCCTGGCGGAAGGGAGGTGCAACCTTGTTCTTGATCACCTTCACTCGTACCCGCGAACCGATTGCCTCCTGCCCTTGCTTGAGCGTTTCAATACGACGAATATCAAGCCGTACTGAGGCATAGAATTTCAGGGCCTGGCCACCGGTCGTGGTTTCCGGCGAGCCGAACATAACGCCGATCTTCATGCGCAACTGATTGATGAAGATTACGACTGTACGGCTCTTGCTGATGGCACCTGACAACTTGCGCAACGCCTGACTCATCAGCCGGGCTTGCATACCGGGCATCGAATCACCCATCTCACCCTCGATTTCGGCGCGCGGTACCAGGGCAGCAACCGAGTCGATAACGATCACGTCAATTGCATTCGAGCGAACCAGCATCTCACAGATTTCGAGCGCCTGTTCGCCGGTGTCCGGCTGCGAAACGAGCAAGTCATCAATGTTGACTCCACACCGCGCAGCGTAGACCGGGTCAAAGGCATGCTCGGCGTCGATGAAGGCACAGACTCCGCCCATCTTCTGCGCTTCTGCAATGATATGCTGGGCCAGTGTGGTTTTACCGCTGCTCTCAGGGCCAAAGATTTCGACAACGCGCCCTCGCGGTACACCACCAATGCCGAGGGCAATATCGAGCGCGATGGAACCGGTCGGGATGGCTTCAATGACCAGCCGACTGCTCGCCTCGCCCATCTTCATGATCGAACCTTTACCGAACTTGCGGTCGATCTGCGCCATTGTTGCCGCGAGCGCTTTTTCTTTCTCCGGGGTGATAGCCATCGCGGGCGCTCCTCCATTGTTCTTGCTCACTCGTACACTCCTCTTGCTACTCTACTTGATGGGGAGGGCGCTGTCAACGCCGTTGCCTACCCCGTACATATGTGCTATAATAGCACAGGTGTGCGATTTCAGCAAGAGGGATGTCGTTGATTTTTCCTCCCTATTAGTATACCGCTCTCATTGCGTCTTTGGTGCACTGGATTACGGATTTTCGGCAAGAAATCTCTTACCATACACACGATCTACCTCTGCAATCCCGGTCGGGTGAGCCAGAGCGACCTCATTGCTCCCCTGAAGTGGCATTGTGTGGAGGGATTCAAGATTTGACCTGACCCTTCATTGTGGTGATACAAGAGAGATACAGATGTCGCGGATCGAATACTCATTGCTGTTGCACCATCTGCACGGAGCGCTGGCATCACGCCTGCCGCAATCCCGTCACCGATGTTCATTTCTTTCTCATTGGGGTACAGTACGGTTTGAAACAGGTTCTGGTCAGATCGGGAATACCAGTATTATCAACGAACGATTCAGGGTGATATGCCTTGCCGAATGTGGTATATTGCAGATAGTCCACAGTGATATGCCACAGGAGCTTGCCGATGATTAAGCGCATTCCACCAGGACCCGGACAGGAGTCGGTATGGGATTACCCTCGTCCCCCGCGACTGGAACTAACATCGCGACGTATTCGGGTGATCTTTGCTGGTATCACGATAGTGGATAGTCAGTGCGCATTTCGGGTGCTGGAAACCAGTCATCCGCCGGTTTACTACGTGCCGCCAGATGATGTGCAGATGACGTTTTTGCGCCCAAATACAGCGCGTTCGTTCTGTGAGTTTAAGGGAATTGCGGCGTACTACGACGTAGTTGTTGGTGAGCGCACCGCCATGCAGGCAGCCTGGTCGTATCTCGATCCAACACCATCGTTCGTCCCAATCCGCGGGTATCTCGCGTTCTACGCCGCGCCAATGGATGCCTGCTACGTTGATGATGAACAAGTCACTCCGCAACCGGGTGGATTCTACGGTGGCTGGATCACCAGTGATGTCGTCGGCCCCTTCAAAGGTGGGCCAGGAACGTGGGGATGGTAGCCTGGCACGCTCGATCATCCCATTTGCCCGATCCTACGCTCGAAAGTCATTGGTGACGCACAGGAGGTTGTGCCAAGCACATTTGCATTAGAAGGAAAGGATAGTTTCATGAGCTATGCAGACGAACGACTGCACCTGTTGCAGATGGCTCGTTCCGAAGTCCTGGCCGGCAGGATGAGCCGACGAGCCTTCCTGCGTCTGGGTCTGGCCCTTGGCTTATCTGCGGGTGTAACTGCGCTGGCTGCCTGTGGCGGTGGCGCATCTACGCCGACCCCTGCATCAAATCCACCATCGCCAGCCGCCGGCCCAACGGGGCGTTTACGGGTGGCGAGTGAGATTCCCGTTCAACTCGATCCGGCGTTCGCCTCATCTGACGCCGAAATCCTCATTCTCAACCACGTGTACGACTATCTGGTTGACATCGATGCGAGCAATGCTATCGTGCCCCGACTGGCACGGGAATGGACGATCAGCGACGATGGTTTGCGTTATCGGCTCAACCTGGCCGCCGGAGTTTCCTTTCACGATGGCAGTCCGCTCACGGCGGCAGATGTGGTCTGGACGTTTAACCGACTGCGTGATCCCGCGTTGCAGTTACCAACCGCCGATCTCTACGCCAACATTGCCGATATTGCCGCTGATGGCGATAGCGCGGTCGTCTTCACACTTACCGAGCCAAATCCATTCTTTCTGTACGACCTGTCTGACAACCACGCCCTGATACTGCGCGCCAATACCCAAAATCCGGCAACGGCGTTTAACGGCACCGGCCCCTTCAAAGTGGTGGAATACCGTACCGAGAATCGGATCGATCTGACGGCAAATACAGCCTATTTCCAGTCCGGCAAGCCAGCCGTTGCCAGCCTTGAGATTATCTTTTTTGCCGATCAGGCCGCAGCAGTCGATGCCTTACGTGGCGGGCAGGTTGATCTGGTGCTGCGCATGCCCACGCCACTCTTCCAGACATTGCAACAAGCAGGTGGTGTCGTTACCGTCCAGACACCTACAAATGGCTTTGATCTGATACGCCTGCGGGCCGACCGTGAGCCGGGTAATAAGCCAGAGGTTATTCGGGCGCTTAAGCTGGCAACTGATCGTGACGCGATCTTTCGCCAGGTCAAAGCCGGTCTTGGGGCGGTCGGGCGTGATAGCCCCATCGGCCCTCTCTTCAGCGCGTATTATTCGGAAGAGACACCGCTGCCGGCCCGAGATCCGGCTACGGCCCGGCAATTGCTGGCAACCGCCGGGTATCCTGATGGCTTGCAACTCGATCTCCACGTGCCCGATTCGGGTGATCGGCCCGATCTGGCGGTAGTGCTTAGGGAGCAATGGGCTGAAGCCGGCATCAACATCAATGTGATCGTCGAACCCGAAAGTGTGTACTACGGTGATGACCGGTGGCTTGAGGTTGATTTGGGAATTACCGGTTGGGGTTCGCGACCGATTCCACAGTTCTACCTCGACGTTATGCTCGTCAGCGGTGCCGTATGGAACGAGAGTCATTTCAGCGACCCCGAGTTTGATGCCCTGGCAGCCACGGCCCGTACCACCCTCAATGAGGAAGAACGGGTACGTGCCTACCGCGAGATTCAGCGTATTCTGATCGAACGCGGCCCGATTATCATTCCCTATTTCTTTGCCCAACTCAGTGCGCATCGTGAAGGATTACGCGGTTATGTAGCGAAAGCGTTTCCCGGCCGCACCGATCTGGCGGCAATTGCGGTGTGATCCCGGAAGGATACGAGAAGTTGGGCTGCTATCTGAACACTGTTTCCATTCATATGGTGACCTGGTGTGACCAAACACGTTCGGTGCAGATTACATGGACGCGGAAGCGTGGCTTCCGCATCCAAACCGACGACTGTATCGACTGAGTGTGGCAGGAGTTCCACCGGCTGGGCAGCTCGCCGGATAGATAAACGAGAGAAGAGCGTAGTACGTTCAACCAATGTGCATAACAGGCGCTAATACCTGTCTGAAGAGGACGGGATGTATGGATGGAGAGGCGAAAGTCATACCCTCTCCCATCCCGGCAAGGTCTCTTCGGATCAGCGTTACGGCATTCTGATAAAGCTGGTCTTGCAAGTCGCAATTACTCATTGATCCTGTTACCGAGACATGAATCTTCAGTCGTTGAGACGAGCCTTTTTTGCCGACCCGACAACTGCAATCGGCACCGTAATCGTGCTCTGCTTCCTGGGGCTGGCGCTCTTCGGGCCGCTGATCGCGCCCTACAGTCCGACCGCACAGAACGCTGATCTAATCCGGCAGCCACCCTCATTTGCACACCCGCTTGGCACCGATCGGCTTGGTCGCGATCTGTTGAGTCGGATCGTGTACGGCGCACGCGATATTCTGTCGCTTGCCGGGGGAGGCACCGTGCTGGCAGTGGTACTTGGCACACTGATTGGCGTGAGCGTAACGTATCTAGGCGGCTGGTTGGAAGAGCTGGTTTTTCGCCTCTTCGATGGCCTGCTCGCGCTGCCGGCATTACTGCTGGCACTGCTGCTTCTCGGTGCGGTTGGCCCTTCGCGTACCAGTGTGCTGCTGGTGATTGTACTGGTCTACACGCCAATCGTGGCTCGCGTTGTGCGGAGTGTCGTATTATCGCTCAAGTCGCGAGGTTTTATCGAGGCAGCGCGTATGCGCGGTGAACGCCTTGGGTACATCTTGTGGCGCGAGTTGTTGCCTCTGGTAGCTCCGACGCTGGCCGTGGAAGCCGCCCTCCGCTTTTCGTATGCGATCTTTCTCGTCGCATCGCTGGGCTTCCTCGGCGTTGGTGTTCAGCCTCCCAGCCCTGATTGGGGCTTGATGGTGCTCGAAGCGCGCAATGAATTCGCGCTTGCTCCATGGTCGCTCTATGTACCGGCAACGGCCATTGCATTGCTGGTAGTCGGCATCAACCTCATGGCCGAGGGCGTGCGGCGAGCGATCCGCGGCGAGATGGCAGGTTATTGATGACAACACCAGTTCTAGCTGTTAATAATCTTACCGTGGCGTATCGAGTTGGTCGGCAGATGTTGCCGGTTGTGCGTGAAATCAGCCTGACAGTCACTGCCGGCGACGTGCTGGGTGTGGTCGGCGAGAGTGGTAGTGGCAAGAGCACCCTTGGCCTGGCAGTCTTGCGAGCACTACCGGCCAGTGGCCACATCAGTTCCGGGCAAATACTGCTTGATGGCGCGGATGTGACCCATCTGCCCGCCTCGGAGCTCCGTCCACTGTGGGCGCGTTCGTTGCGATTGGTGCCACAAAATCCACTGGCCGCGCTCAATCCTACGCTGCGGATCGGCGATCAATTGATCGAGGCTATCGGTGGTGATCGGACAATAGCAACGCAGCAGGCATTAGCGCTGCTGACCCGTGTCCAGATTACCGATCCGGTGCGCGTGATGCGCAGCTATCCCCACGAACTGAGCGGTGGTATGCAGCAGCGGGTGATGATTGCCATGGCCTTGCACGGCGAACCTCGTCTGCTGGTGTTGGATGAACCAACGACAAGCCTTGATGTCACCACTGAGGCAGCAGTGGTTGATCTGCTGGCCGAATTAATCGCCGATCGTCAACCGGCGACACTCTTTATCTCGCATAATCTTGGCCTTGTGGCGAGGATTGCTACTCGTACCGCAGTCCTGTACGCCGGCGAACTGGTGGAACTTGCCCCGACAGAATCGCTCTTTCAACAACCGCGCCATCCCTATACCCAGGGCTTGCTGCGCAGCCTGCCACGTCCGGGCCTGCGCTATAATCATCATCCCTTACAACCCATCGACGGCGCACTCCCCGCACCCGACGCACTTCCAAAGGGATGTATCTTTGCACCGCGTTGCGCTCTGGCCGATGACCGCTGCCGCAATGAACGGCCACCACTTCTGGCCGTGAACAATAATCAGTGGACACGCTGCCACTACTGGCAGCAGGTGACTACAGATAGCCCATCTCCCTCTCTCACTGTGGCAATTACCGCGCTCAATGGCGAGGTCTTGCTAACCACGACTCAACTGACAAAAACCATCACCCAGCATCGCTCATTGACCGATCTGATGCGCCGGAAACCGCCGTCGGTTGTTCAGGCCCTAACCAATGTTGATCTGAAGCTACGGCGCAATCGCACACTTGGGATTGTTGGCGAAAGTGGGAGCGGCAAGACAACCCTTGCCCGTTGCGTGATTGGCTTAACAGAGCCTTCCTCCGGCAGTATCGATCTGATCGATGTGCCGTTAGCGCCGACCATTCAACACCGTAGTCGGGAACAACTACGGCGCTTGCAGATGGTCTTGCAAAATCCGCAAGAAGCCCTGAATCCGGCGCTTACCGTCGGCGAAGCGCTTATCCGCCCTCTCATCCGTCTGGGAGGGCTGGATCGCCAACGCGCCCTGCAGCGCGTACCAGAGCTGCTACAACTGGTCAAACTACCGATCAGCTACGCCGAACGACGACCGGCTCAACTGAGTGGCGGTGAGAAACAGCGGGTCGCTATTGCCCGTGCCCTGGCCGCAGCACCCGATCTGCTCTTGCTCGATGAAGCCGTTTCGGCGCTTGATGTCTCGGTGCAGGCCGCAATCCTCAATCTGCTGGCCGCCGTGAAAACCGACACCGGCATTGCCTATCTGTTCATCACCCACGATCTGGCCGTCGTGAGCTACCTGGCAGATGACGTGGCCGTGATGTACCGTGGGCAGATCGTCGAAGAGGGGCCGGTCACCGCTGTCTTACAACCGCCGCTCCATCCTTACACCGAAGCGCTATTAACCGCCACCGATGCTCACGGCCTCCGTCTGCGCGAAGTTGAAGAAGGTGCTGCTCCACCGCACCATGGCTGCCCGTTCCAACCGCGCTGCCCACGAGCACTCGGCGACATTTGCGTGACTACGCCACCGCCGTGGCGCGAAGCCGGGAATGGGCATCGTCTACGCTGTCATATTCCGCTCGAAGAACTGCAAACTATTCAACAACCTGAAGCAATCACGCCATGATACGTTATCTGTTACGACGAATAGTGTTGCTCGGCGGCACTGTGCTGATTAGCTCATTGATCATCTTTCTGATCTGTCGCCTCTTACCCGGTGATGTAGCCCGCGTCCTCCTCGGTCGCGAAGCCGGTGAAGCGGCGCTGGCTGCACTGCGTGCCGAACTGGGGTTGGATCGGCCATTGCCACTCCAATACATTGATTGGCTGAGAGGATTCCTCACTGGCGATTGGGGCATCGCGTACAGCACACGCCAACCGATTCGACCGCTGGTCATGGAACGACTGAGCAATTCACTCTTGCTGGCCGGCGCAACATTAGCCCTCGCACTGCCGTTGGGGATTGGGTTGGGGGTATGGGCTGGCGGGCGGGCCGGCAAACCCGACGACACAGTCATCAGCGTCTCAACCCTGGCGGTCACCGGTCTACCAGAGTTTGTCACCGGCCTTTTGCTCATCGATCTCTTCGCCTTTCGCCTGCGCTGGCTACCGGCCAACTCATCGATCCGGCCAGACACCTCATTCTTCGAGACACTCCCCCAACTGGTATTACCGGCGATCACGGCCACGCTGGTGCTGCTGGCCTACATCGCCCGGCTAACGCGCACCGGAGTGATCGCCGAACGTGAACAGGAATATGTCCGCACTGCGATGCTGAAAGGACTGTCACCGGCAACAATCCTCCGCCGACACGTCTTACGCAATGCCTTATTGCCGGCCATTACGGTGATTGCCATCAGCCTCGGCTGGCTGATTAGCGGCCTGATCGTGGTCGAAAACGTCTACAACTATCCGGGTATTGGGCGTCTGTTGACCTTTGCCATCGACCGCCGCGATCTCTTGCTGCTACAGGCGGTAGCGATGATTACCGTCGTGATCTTTACTGTCGCCAATCTGCTGGCCGATCTCATGTATGCCCTGCTCGACCCCCGCATCCGGCTCGGTAACGAACGCAGCCCTTGAGGATGGCGTTCTCGACCACCAGCCAATGATTTTTGAGCAAAATTGCTAAAACCGCGCACCTTTTGCAGCCGATCTCCGGTTCTATTAATAGGACATCAGAAGTAGCAGGATAGTCTGACGAAAGCCGGAGAAGCGATGCTTGCCAAAGTTCTGAGCTGTGCTGTCATTGGCCTGGATGGGGTCCTGGTTGCGGTCGAAGTTGACGTCCTGAGTGGTTTACCGGCATTCAGCGTTGTCGGGCTGGGTGACGCCGCCGTCCACGAGAGTCGCGAACGGGTACGTTCAGCCGTGCGCAATAGCGGGATGAGCTTTCCGATGCGCCGCATCACCGCCAATCTCGCTCCCGCCGATCTGCGCAAAGCCGGTCCGGCCTACGATCTCCCCATCGCACTGGGATTACTGATCGCCACCGATCAATTGATAGCCGATGTCAGTGATGCTGTCTTTATTGGTGAATTGGGGCTAGACGGCACGTTGCGCCATACCGACGGGATGTTGCCGATGGCAGCCGTAGCCCATTCCCATGGCATTTCGACCATCTACGTACCGGCTGAAGACGCCGCAGAGGCCGCACTCATCGAGGGCTTACGCATCTTCCCGGTACGTTCGTTACGAGAATTGATCGCCCATCTCAGTGGTGAACGGCCATTACGACCCTACACCGGCACCACCGGCTTTACCCCGGCCCCACTAGGCGGGGCAGTTGATTTTGCCGATGTTCGCGGGCAGGAACACGTTAAACGAGCACTGGAAGTCGCAGCAGCGGGCGGACACAACATCCTGATGAGTGGGCCACCGGGAGCCGGCAAAACCATGCTGGCCAGAGCACTCCATTCCATTCTACCACCGCTCAGCTTTGCTGAAGCATTGGAGGTCACCAAGATATACAGCGTTGCCGGACAACTTCCACGCGACACCCCTCTTATCCGCGAGCGCCCCTTCTGCGCACCACATCATACTGTTTCGACCGCTGGCCTGATCGGTGGCGGGAGTCGGGTGCGGCCGGGCATGATCTCGCTGGCCCATCGTGGCATCCTGTTCCTCGACGAACTACCCGAATTCGGCAATCGGCTAGAAGTTTTGCGCCAACCTCTTGAGGATCGGATCGTCACCCTTAGCCGGGCGCATGGCAGCATCACCTATCCGGCGGCCTTCATGCTAGTCGCAGCGCAGAACCCCTGTCCCTGTGGCTGGCACGGCGACCCGGAACGTACCTGCAACTGCTCACCGGCGCTGGTCAGCCGGTACCAGCGTCGGGTCAGCGGGCCCCTGCTAGATCGGATCGACATCCACGTCGAAGCGCCACGGGTCAAATACGACAAACTGAGCAGCCTGGCCCCGGGAGAGCCATCAGCAGTTGTGCGAGAGCGCGTCATTGCGGCACGTCAACGTCAAATCGAGCGACTCAACGGTCATCCACGCTGCCGGAGCAATGCCGACCTCGGCCCTGCCGAAATTCGCACCTTCTGCGCTCTTGATCAGGCCGGGCAATCCCTGCTCAAATCGGCAGTCCAGCGGCTTAACCTCTCGGCGCGCAGTTTCCACCGCATCCTACGCCTGGCCCGTACTATCGCCGACCTGGCCGGTGCGGAACAGATCGCCGCCGTACATGTTGCCGAAGCGATTCAGTATCGCCCACGGCAGGTGGAGTAGGGGAGAGGGGGCAGGACTGGCCCAAATAGAGTACCACGCATGGCTATTCCTGAAAAGGAACAACATGTTGTTGTGGCATAACAAAGGCAAATTTTCTCCTCACCCTCTGGACATCGTCATCAATAGTGGGGTGATTGTTACGATCACCCCACAAGCAACGGGCGTGAGGTAGAACATCCAGTCACATCAAATCAGGGAGCAACAACCACACTGCTCATCACCAGTTCACCGGAAGGCAGCACTTGTACACTAAACGGCTGCAACTGTTCACGGGTAAACGCAGAACTAACCTGCTCATTAAAAATAATCGCCACCGAATCACCG
This sequence comes from Chloroflexus sp., assembly GCF_034432675.1. Lineage (GTDB taxonomy): Bacteria > Chloroflexota > Chloroflexia > Chloroflexales > Chloroflexaceae > Chloroflexus. The sequence goes on from NZ_DAOUBI010000252.1 coordinate 30,166, forward strand.
GCTGCGACATCACGCAACGGTGCGATGAACTGACCGTCAGCCCCCACCACTGTATCGGCAATTACCGCATTATCGCGCGACAAATTGATTACACGGATCGGTGCTTGTGGTGGACCACCACCCTGAATCTGGCCATCAGATACCCGTACCGGTTCGGTAATATAGAAGAAAAAAGTATTCTGCGACTGACCACTGCTATCAGGTCCTGGATAACTCGCAGCCGGATTGGGGGGAATTGGTTCTACTGGATAAGCCGGATAAGGAACTGATGCCGTAGGTGAAGGTTCTGGAACGGTTGTGTTTGCACATCCAGAAATAACAAGTAGACAGAGCAAGCCAATGAAGAGACGATACATAGTAACCTCGTAGAAAGATATTGCAGTACGATTGTCCCCTAAGAGTATATCACACGCTGATAGTGTAAGATAGCATAGAAAGTCATGACATTAATAAATACAGAGGTCACATTTGCATTCAGAAAAACACTATCAGCGATCCAGGAAAGGGATTAAGCAGAAAAGAGACGTATGCAGCACCATCCTGGAGGATCTGGAGTTCGTGACAATATCACCAAACAAAAACACCTGACTGGCCTGAAAGAGATATTTCTCTGAAGACCGTTTCCCCCAACCACATATCACTGTTGTGCAAGGAAGAACCGACGTTATTGACAATCATACACACTATCTGGTATAATCTTCCGCGTCATTCTTAAATAAATCAAAGTCTTTTAAAAGGAAAAACCAAACATTATTAATAACATACAAATATGTTTTAATAACAATGTTGACAAAACTTACTTATCGAATTTATCAACCGGAACTCAAAGAAACCTCTCAAACCGAAACGAAGATTTACTGAGCAACACATCAGACAATAATAATGACATCACCTAAACTTATTGCGATCAAACACCACTTACACCATGTCACCTCACCAGCAATGCTCATCCTCATTCGAGGTTTTGTAGCGGTAGCTGCTGGCTCACTTCTGGGAAGGATCCTCAGCGCAGTTGCCGGTATTCTCCTCGTTCGTTATTTTGACGGGCCAGCCCTGTATGGCCAATATGCGACACTGGTTACCACTCTGACCTTGATGTCAAACCTGCTTGGGCTTGGGTTTGACACGTGGTTACTCCGCGAAGGTGGTCGTGACCCCAGCCTATTATCGTTCAATGCTCGTCGCCTGCTAGTCCTGAAATTCGGTGCAGCCAGCATCCTCATTGGGGCATTAGTAGTGGCCTGGAACCAGAGTGATCTCAGTTGGCTCGTCATCATCGGTATGCTCGGCATCATTGCCGAGAATTACCTTAATACCGGTTATGTAATGTTCCATGCCCTCAGCCGAAATGGAGTGGTCGCTGTTTTGCAGAGTCTCGACGCCTTGCTGGCAGTGGTGCTGATACTTCTGTTGATGAACTGGTCACCCCAGGTAGCGACACTGGTTGTCGGCCAGAGCATTGTAAGTGGTACTGTCCTGATAATTGCGGCAATACTACTGGCCAACCACTGGCGTGGCGCATGGCGGCCTCTACGATTGGGGCAGTTGATACGGAGTGCCGGTTTTTTTGTTTTAGCCGATGTACTGGCAAATATCTATTCTCAGGCCCAAATCGCTATTCTGGCATTGTTTACCAGTGATGTAGATGTTGGTATATTTCGCTCTGCGATCAATCTCATCACTATGAGTTTTCTGGTACCTATGGCAATGTTCAATGTGAGCCTACCTCTATTGAGTCGTCAAAACATTGAACGACGACAGAGGTATCATATAATTTTCGGCATATTTGGTTTAGCTACCTGTTATGGAATCATTGCCTTGCTCGGTTTTTGGTGGTTTGGCGCTGACCTGCTACGCCTCATCTACGGCAATAAATACGAAGCAGTCATTCCTTTGCTGACACCACTTAGCGTTGTGCCGCTCTTCAAATCTCTCAGTTTCGTTGCCGTTGCCATTATGCTGGCACTAAGCGCACAACGCTTACGCGTTGTTATGCAGAGTATTGTTGTCATCCTCAGCCTCCTCCTGGGACTGATCATCATCCCAACGTTCGGTGTCACAGGTGCAACCTCAGCATATATAGCGGTTGAGCTAGCACTTTGTGTGTTTTATTGGATCGGAGCACTCTACACACTGCACAAGACACGCATATGAAGATCGTTTTGATCAATAATCACTCAGTGTTAAATGCCGGTGATTATGCAATTCTGCTCCAGACTCTCAATCTGCTTCACAAGGCTTTCCCGCAAGCTGATATTAGCTTAACCTTCAACGAGCCAGCACTTGCCCGGGCACTACTCCCAACCTATCGAATCTACGCTGCACCACCAGCCTGGGGGGTTGAACTCAACCAGCACCGACAATCGTGGAACGCACCACGGCTTGTTCGCGGAGGCTACCTTTTGCTCTTATTACTCGGCGCACTACTGATACGCTGGACAGGCAAGCCAATCCGAGTATTCCGCGACCCTCAAAAACACGCCTTGCTCACAGAACTGGCCTCAGCCGATCTGGTTGTGGCAAGTGGTGGCGGGTATCTCTACCACTGGTTTACCTTTGCCTCTGCCCTGAGCCTCAGTGCACTTGTAATGCGGCGCAAGCTGGTTATGCTGCCACAATCCATTGGACCATTCCATCATCCATTGCAAGTCTGGCTGGCGAGGCAAATTGTAGCCAGAGCCGATCTGGTGCTCACCCGTGAGTCAATCTCGCTCCGCCGCGCACAAGATTTGGGAGCAAAAGAAGCACGCTACGAACCAGATCTGGCATTCGCCTTTCCCTCGGCCCCCAGCGAAGTGGCCGAGGCATGGTTGCGTTGGCGACTATCAGTACCCGACGCAGTAACAATGTACGTCGGTATTACTGCAATCAACTGGCAGGGCCAAAATTCACACTTTCGACAACAACAACACTATGAAGAGACATTAGTTGAGTTCATCAATCGTCTAACTGAGCAGGGAGCGGTAGTCGTCCTCTTTGCCCAGACCTGTGGCCCTAGTCGGGAAGAAGATGACCGACTGGTCAATATGCGGCTGTATCACAAGGTGCGACATCAAGCACGAGTCGTGATGCTCAATGAACCCATTCACCCGGCACTGCTCCAGGCACTTTACGGGTGCATGAATTACTTTGTCGCAACCCGCCTTCACTCTTTTATTTTGGCAACAAATGCCGGCGTACCAGCCCTGTCGATTGGTTATCTGACCAAGAGTATCGGCATTCTATCCGATATGGGTTTACCTGATCGCTGTCTTGACATTCAACATGTGAACATTGCAGATCTCTGGCAGGCATTTTGCCGCTTGCAGCGCGAAGGACTGCCTGAGCACATCAAAGCCTATATCGCGACAGCTCGTTCACGTCAGCAAGTGCTCCAGCATGAACTTGCCAATCGATATGGAAAGGCATAAAAGTCGGACTATGGACAAGCGAATCAGTGTGGTGCAATTGATACCCGGACTGATTGTAGGTGACTTGGGCGGAGGGCTGGAACTCTACAGTATCCGGCTAGCACAGGCGCTAGATAGGCAGCTATTTCGCGTACAGATGGTTTGTCTGTGGCGCTTTGAACGACCGGTTGAACAACAGTGGGAGACCGAATTACGTCAGGATGGGATCGAGGTCCATTATGGCCCGCCTTACAATCCCCGCATGACACACGCCGTAGTGCAATCACTAACGAATCTTCGCCCGTTAATGAAACGTCTGCGACCCGACGTTATTCATGCTCATGGTGAATATGCCGGTGTGATTGGGATGGGCCTACGATTAACGAATTGGTCTATCCCCTTGATTCGTACCTGTCATACCACCTGCGAATTTCCCAATCATCCACCATTGCGATTAGCCACCGCAATGCTTTATCCATTCCTTGCCACTGTGCAGGTTGGTGTATCGAGCGCGATTGTTGACAATGTACGTCACCATCTCCTGGTGCGCATGACCCGACAACCGATTTGGGCAATTAATAATGGGATTGACATTGAGCGGATAATTCAGCAGCGACGCGGGACAAACATTCGCCAGGAATTGGGGTTACATCCCAATATTCCCCTCTTTGGGTTAGTCGGACGGCTGACCGAACAGAAAGGTATCCCCGCTGCCTTGCAGGCTTTTGCGCTGGTACGCGAGCAGCTACCCCACGCTGTACTGATTATCGTTGGAGATGGCTACGGCGAAAAGCCGCAACGCTTTAGGGAGCAAGCTATCGCTCTTGGTTTGTCTCAGGCAGTCTTCTGGCTGGGGGCGCGTCCCGATACAATTGATATTATCGCCAGTCTTGATGTACTGCTCTCAGCATCGCTATGGGAAGGACTACCAACAGTCATCCTGGAAGCGATGGCTATTGGCACACCCGTTGTGGCAACTGACATTCCCGGCACACGTGAACTTGTGGTACACGAACAAACCGGCTTGCTCGCGCCACCGCAGAATCCACCGGCACTGGCGCAAGCAATGATCCGGTTAATCAGCGATCCTGGGCTGGCGCAGCGATTAGCAGCATCTGCCCACAAACGAGCAGCACAATTCTCGATCACCGCTGCGGCGCGACAATATGAACGGCTGTATCGCTCATTAATATCCCAAAACAAGCCAATAACCCAAAAGTATTAGACCCCAATATTAACCCGCACCTCGCCAATATCAAGCTGCTGACCGGCTTCGATGTTCCACACCTTTGGTAATCCATCAGGATTACGCACCACATCATTAAGGCCAAACGGGTCACCGATGACAATAACGTACTCTTTGGGTGGCAAATCAGGCAGCACAAAACGACCATCGGTGTCAGTTTCGGCGAAAGGACTAAAGGCAGCGTCATCGACAAAGATCGCCGTTTCACCATTGCGAATCACTTCCGCGAAAGCCACCCGAACTCGATAGATTGGTTGTCCCGTAATACTGGAAAGTACCCGACCATAAACAACAGCCTGTCCGCTTACCGGGGTTGGAATGACTAATTCATCAGTGGGCGTGGGTGTAGGTTGAGCTGTGGTGCAAGCGGTCAAGCTCAACAACAGGCACAAGACGATAATGGTACGCAAGGCTCCCTCCACCTCATCATTGGCAACGAGCGAATACATCTTGTTATCTCAGAAGAACGTAGCTTCTTCCATTTTTACACAAGCACAACCAGCGCGATCTCGTATCGCTAATGTTACTTGCAATCAAGGCTCAGTGCAAGCCTATTACCCAAAGCGAGTAGCGCAAATAACCTGTTGGTAGTATCGCTAATCCTGCGCAGCAACAGTATGATACGACCGAACGATCATATCAGTTCAAGAGAGGAGATAGCTATGCGTCGTGTGGTCAACATCCTTTTAGCAATGTGTACACTACTCTTGGCAACTCATTCTGCGTTTCCGGTGAGTGCCCAAGGTAGTGCTTACAACACCAACTTTATCACATCCATTACGTACCAGAACGTCGGCACCGCTACCGCAAACATTACGTTTACCTTTTACCCGACATCGGGCGGTACGCCAATTTCATTCAACCGCACTCTTGCTGCTAATGCCGGTGCATCGCTCAATGTTGGCTCAACAAACGAGCTGAGCGGCTTTTCCGGGCAGGGTTCGGCGGTCATTTCCTCGGATCAGCCAATTGTGGCGACGGTTGTGCAATTGCCACAGAATGCAAGTGTACGCAATCGCCCCCTGTCCAATGGCTTTGGTAGCAATGATGGTAGCAACAACGTTCTGATTGCAACGGTGTTGAAGAATACGTTTAATCAGACCACCAAGTTCTCAATCCAAAATGCTGACACAACAAATGTTAACGTAACGTTGCGATTTTTTGCCGTTGGTTCAGCCACGCCTACCTACACCGACACCTTTGCGTTGCCCGTCGGTACCGCGCGCTTCTTCGATGCCGGTACCATCAGCCAGCTCGGCACAAACTTTAATGGCTCAGCAACCATTCAAGCCAGCGGTAAAGTCGTGGCTACGGCGATTGAAGCAACAACCGATACTTCTTACAAAGTGAGCGCGTTTGAAGGTGTTGCCCAGGGGAGCAATACGGTCTACATGCCAAGCGCCCTCTGCAATTTTGGTAGCACTCAGCAGCGCTCTGCCTACGCTGTGCAGAACACTAGCACCACAACTCCAGCAACTGTCATTGTGACGTATAAAGATACAAACAACAATACAGTTGCAAGTCAAAACGCAAATATTCCGGCTAACGCGAAATTCAGCTTCCAGACATGCAGTGCCTCCGGTATCCCGAGTAATTTTAGTGGCTCAGCAACCATTACCAGTTCGGGCGCACCGATTGTCGCCATTGGTAAGGTCTTTTCAGGCAGCCCGGCATACGCCGCACTGGCCACCGCATTCGTTGGTGCGTCTGCCGGTGCCAGCAAGCTGGCAGCACCATATGTGCGTTGGACACAAACCCGCTTCGATATTAACCCCGGTAACCGACAACGCGCATTTATTGCCATTCAGAATGTCGGTTCGGGTGCTTCAGGCACCATTACGGTCAAATACTACGATTTGAATGGTAATCTAATTGGCACCCACACGATCACCTCTATCAACTCTGGTCAGAAGACGAACTCGACCCCCTTCGCTGCCACACCTGCGGCAGGCAAGACGACAGCCGACCTTGCGGAGTTTGGCTACATCGGTGGCTTTGGTGGCAGTGCGACAATTGAATGTGCCGGAACCGGTTGTCAGATTGTCGCCGTTGTTCGTGTTGCATCGGCAAACTCGGCAACGAACCCGGCAGATATTGTCGCCGAAGACTACAACGCTATTCCAATCAACTAATTTGATAGGCTAAAGGGACAGTGAGAGCGCGGCACGCACATGTGTGCCGCGCTCTTTGTTTACACCTACTGTTGCTGTAAGGCCCTGTGGGGTCTATCTGGTTTATACGCTTCTACCTTGTAATTTTTACAATGCCAGCGTGAGGTATCGTAATACCGCAGGTCGACATGCGTGGCAAACACACTCGCGCTTGCTAACATCAGTTTCATGGTGATCAGAAAAGGTATTGAAACAAGTCGCACGATAGGATTGCCATACGAGGAGGGCAGTATCCAGGGTAACTGATACGCTGCCGAGCGCCATTGGTAGGCCAGGGTTCCCCAATAGCCTTCCAACGGTGTGAGTGATGTGATCTGAAAACCGACAGCGGAAAGCAGATGGTCGAGACCAAATCGGGTGTAGCGATAAAAGTCAAATGGCACCTCGTGCTCTTCGTAGTAGAGCGGCGCGGTAAGCCATAACTTTCCGCCCGGACGCAGCAGTCGGTGTAGTTCGCCCAATGCAATCTGCGGTTTTGGCAGATGCTCAAGCACCTGGGTGCAGATAATCGCATCAAAATACGCGGATGGAAATGGTAAATGAACCAGATCAGCAATGACGTCAAGTGCACCGTATGGCTTTGCCACTTTCGCAAAATCGACGGCTACGTAGTTGGTATGTTGAAACAGGCCAGCGTATCGACAATCTCCGGCACCCGCATCAAGCACACGGCTACCTGGCGGTAGTTGGCGGGCAGCTTGTTGTAGAAAGCGTTCTAAGTAAACCCGTGAAGAGTTCGTGGCTAGCCAGCGTCGTGCCGTTGTAACAAATGACATCACGTAGCACCTTGCGTAGAATTCTAAGCGCCTATCCGTGGCATGATAGCAGGGAAGGCGGCAGTACTATCTTCGCCCAAGCATTGGCAGGATTCCCACGGAGCGTTTTCGGATAAGCCCTAAGAGCCTATCCGAAAAGTGGGGCGAGATGGCATCTCGCCCTACGAAAAGTGTCTCAGAAGCGATGTTTCGGATAGGTTCTAAGTTGCCCTGGGCAGAGACCCTAATCATTATTATATGTATTGTGATGCAACCGTACTATTCTAAACTTCCCCAATGCCCTTCACTATGGAATGCAGAAATATCCTACATCTGCGTGAAGGTATCCTTTGCCCGCCTGTTGATCGATCATCGAATGAACTATATGCCGTCTTGCCCAGACTCGTCGTGGTACAGTGTGATAGCTTCGCGTAGATGACACCAACTTTCGCTACGCTTGTGATGATCTCGCTTTCTCATGCGTCAGATCGGTGCAATCCCGAATTCCACCTATCCCAATCCTTTTTCACCTCCGCCACCACCTGATCAAGCTCCGCCAGCCACACCGTTGCCCGCGCATCACTCGGTGCTCGCCAATCACCGCGCGGCGAGAGCGAGCCGCCGGAGCCGACTTTGGGACCGTTGGGCATGGCCGACCGCTTGAACTGGCTGATCTGGAAGAAGCGGAACAGGAAGACCCGTAACCAGTGCAGGATGGTCGGCAGGTCGTAAGTGCGCCGCTCGTTTGCCGGTAGCCCCTCTGGCCAGGCACCAACGTCGGCATCACCCCAGGCATGCATAGCGAGAAAGGCAACTTTACCCGGACGAAAGCCGTAGCGGGTGATATAGTAGAGGTTGAAATCCTGAAGCACGTATGGCCCGATCATCTCTTCCGTGCGTTGCGTCGGTTTGTCGTCGCTGCTCGAAGCCGGTACCAGCTCAGGCGAGATTTCAGTCGCCAGAATTGCCTCTAGCACCCGGTTGGCTTCATCTCCCAATTCACCGCTACGGATGACATAGCGAATCAGGTGCTGAATCAGGGTTTTCGGCACTGACGCATTGACGTTATAGTGCGCCATCTGATCACCCACCCCATAGGTGCACCAACCGAGTGCTAATTCACTCAGATCACCGGTGCCGACGACAATCGCGTTATGGTAGTTGGCGAGGCGAAACAGGTGCGAGGTTCGTTCGCCGGCCTGCACATTCTCGAAGGTGACGTCGTAAACGGCTGCGCCCTCGCCTGCCGGATGACCCAGATCGCGGAGCATTTGCAACGCCGAGGGGCGGATGTCAATTTCATGTGCACTCACGCCGAGCGCTGTCATCAGCGCGTGCGCGTTGCGGCGGGTTTGGCTGCTAGTCGCAAAGCCGGGCATCGTGTAGGCCAGGACATTCTGACGCGGTAACCCCAGCCGATCCATCGTGCGGGCCGCGACGATCAGCGCCTGGGTGCTGTCGAGGCCGCCCGAAACACCAATCACCACTTTTTCCACTCCAGCACTGCGCATGCGCTGCATGAGACCGTGCATCTGGATGTTGTAGGCTTCGTAGCAGCGTTCATCACGGGTCGCCGGATCGTTGGGCACAAAGGGGAAGCGGGCAACACTGCGCCGCAAGTCGGTCACAACCGGCAGGGTGATAGCGAGCGGGATACGGCGCATGTGACGCACGTGTGAGCGGTGGTCGCCAATACTGTCGCTAAAGCTGGTCTGGCGGGCACGCTCCTGGAGCAGGCGCTCCAGATCGACATCGGCAAGAATGATCTGTTCCTCGTCGTAGAAGCGCTGCGACTCGGCCAACAGCTCGCCGTTTTCGCAGATCAGCGCGTGTCCATCCCACGCCAGGTCAGTCGTACTCTCACCCGGCCCGGCAGCCGAGTAGAGGTAGGCGGCAAGGGTGCGCGCCGATTGATTCATACATAACGCCCGCCGGTAATCAGCTTTGCCAATTGTGACGTTTGATGCCGACAGGTTGCAGAGAATCGTCGCGCCGGCCAGCGCCGCAAAGGTGCTAGGCGGGAGTGGCGTCCACAAATCCTCACAAATTTCAACGTGCACAGCAAGACCGGGCAGCGTGGTAACGTCATAGATTACATCGGTGCCAAACGGTACGTTCTGACCGGCCAGTTGGATAGTGTCACCGATGGCATCACGGGCAGCGGCAAAATAGCGTTTTTCGTAAAATTCCCGGTAATTCGGTAAGTAACTCTTCGGCGTAACGCCAATAATCTGTCCGCGGTAGATGGCTACCGCACAGTTGAAAAGCCGGCCTTCGTGCCGAAGGGGAGCGCCGACGAGCAGCAGGGCATTGATGTCGTTGGCCGCCGCAGCAATCGTGAGTAGTGCCTGCTCAACCGCATCGAGGAGGGTTGACTGCTGAAAGAGATCATCGTTGCTGTAGGCCGAGATGCCGAGTTCGGGGAACAGTACCAGAATAGCCCCTTCAGCCGCCGCACGCCGGGCCAGAGCAATCGTTCGTTCAGCGTTGAAGACCGGTTCGGCAATCCGTACTGCGGGGATAGCCACGGCCAGTCGAGCCAGATGGTGGCGGTAGATCGAGAAGAATGGTTGCATACTATCTCCACGGCTATGTTGCGGATCATGAACAGATTAGTGTGCTGTCAGGATCACCGTTACCTGAACACAGTGTCGGCCTGACAGCAAGGTAATTTAGCTTGCGATCAGCCCTTGTTCACCCGTCGCCACTATCGATACCACTGTTAGTATACTCTCTGGGCAAACGCTGTACAATAGAAGAAGCACAGGTTACCCGAAAACTGGTTATTCTGTTCGCCGAAGGTGCCGTTGAGAAAGGAGTGAGCGATGACTGCAACCGCAGAGGACGTGCTGTCAACGCTGCCATTGCGTCTGCTGATAAATGGCGAATGGCGTGATGCAAACAATGGGGCAACGTTTGCGGTGATCAATCCGGCAAATGGCACAGTGTTGGGTTATGTCCCCAACGCTGGCGTCGAAGAGACACGAACTGCAATTGCGGCAGCCGTAGCCGCTCAGCCGGGCTGGGCAGCCACCCCAGCCGGTGAGCGGGCCGCCTTGTTGCGGCGGGTTGCGCAGATGATGCTTGACCGGCAGCAAGAACTCGCCACTATTATGACCCTCGAACAAGGTAAGCCACTGGCCGAGGCCCGCGGTGAAATCGCATACGCTGCGAGTTTTCTGAGCTGGTTTGCCGGTGAAGCCGAACGTATCTATGGCATGACGATTCCCGCTTCGACCAACGCCAAACGGATTCTGGTGTTACGTCAACCGGTGGGTGTAGTGGCGATGATTACACCCTGGAACTTTCCGAGTGCGATGATAACCCGCAAGCTGGGGCCGGCCCTGGCTGCCGGTTGTACGGTCATTTGTAAGCCTGCCGAGCAGACTCCGCTCTCGGCCCTGGCGCTAGGTCAACTCTTCAGCGAGGCCGGTGCTCCACCCGGCGTGATCAATATCCTGACCTGTCAGGACCCACGCCCCTTCGCCGATACGGTCTTCGCCGATACTCGCGTGCGCAAGATTAGCTTTACCGGTAGCACCGAGGTTGGCAAAGAGCTGATGCGCCGCTCAGCCGACACCCTTAAGCGGGTGTCGCTGGAATTGGGCGGAAATGCGCCATTTATCGTCTTCGCTGATGCCGACCTCGATGCTGCGGTTCGCGGCGCAGTAGCCTCGAAGTTCCGTAATGCCGGTCAGACTTGTGTGTGTGCGAATCGTATCTTTGTGCAGCGTCCTATCTATGCGGCCTTTGCCGAACGGTTTGCGGCTGAAGTCAACCGCCTGACGGTTGGTGATGGCTTACAGCCGGGGGTCAACATTGGCCCGCTCATCGATGATCAGGCCCGCCAGAAGGTTGAACGTCACGTTCACGACGCGATTGCTGCCGGTGCACGGGTTCTGGTTGGCGGCGGACCTGCCCCGCTCGGCGGCAATTTCTGGTTGCCGACGGTGCTGCTTGATGCGCACAGCGATATGCTGGTTGCCCGTGAAGAGACCTTCGGCCCGGTTGCCCCACTCATTCCCTTCGACGACGAGACAGACGTGATTCGGATGGCAAATGACACGCCGTATGGCTTGGCAGCTTACGCCTTCACCCGCGATGTTGGTCGGGTCTGGCGTCTGGCGGAGGGGCTGGAATACGGGATCATCGGTATCAACGATCCCATTCCCTCGACAGCACAGGCTCCGTTTGGCGGTGTCAAGCAGAGTGGAATCGGACGCGAAGGCGGGCCAACCGGTATTGACGAATATCTGGATATCAAGTATGTCTCGATTGGCATCTGATGTATGTGATGTGGTCGTCGTTGGCGCCGGTGCAGCCGGTCTGACGGCGGCCCGCACCTTGCACAACGCCGGTGCGCGGGTAACCATTGTTGAAGCCCGGCCACGCATCGGAGGTCGCGTCTGGACAGAACGGAGCTGCGGCCCCTATCCAATCGAGTTAGGGGCCGAGTTGATCCACGGTGAGCACACCAGTACGGTAGCGCTGGCGCACATGGCCGGGCTGACCCTTGACGAGGTTGACCGTTACAACGGGTTGCGTTGGGGCACGCCTGCACGCTTAGTTCAGGATTTGCCGGCCACAGACCCGGCTCGGCAGACAATCACTGCGGCACGGGATGTGTGGCATAAGCTGGCGACACAGTACGCTGATGACGCTGCCGATCGTTCCCTGGCCGCCGAATTGATGCTGCGCGGATTTGACCCGGCCAGGCTACCGATTGCCGATGTTGTCCTGGCGCAAACCTGTTGCGCTGAGCTGGAAACGCTCAGTTGTGTTGATCTGGCCCGTGAAATACGCGGCGATCGCGCCGGCCCCCGCGAATTCCGGTTGCGTGAACGCTACGATACTCTGCTGAACTGGCTAGCACAAGACCTTGACATCCGCCTGGGATCGCCGGTACACGCGATCCTTCATCAGGCTGATGAAGTTCAGGTCAAAACGCTGGCCAGCATCTTGCGGGCGCACCACTGCATCATCACAGTACCGGTAGCAGTGCTGGCTGCCGGGATGATTCGGTTTGATCCGCCACTTTCCGCTTCCAAACAGGCGGCAATAACCGCATTTCGCACCTTACCGGCCACCAAACACTTCTTCTGGTTCGATGAGCCGCTGTGGGATGCCGGATTTGCCTACGCTGCGCACGGCGGCCTGTTTGCCCGCTGGTGGACGCCGGCCCATCCCGATCTGAGTGCGCCCCTAATCTGCTGTTACGTAACGGCCAGTCGGGCCGAAATACTTGACCGCTTACCCGATGATACAGTGCGAACGCTGGGACTCGCCGAACTCAGCCGCATCCTGGGCCGTGACGATGTGGTCAGGCGGTGTACCGGGTGTCGCCGCTATCGTTGGGCGCACGATCCCTTTGCCAGAGGTGGCTATGCCCATCTGCCGCCGGGAACGGCTTGGGCACGACCGGCACTGGCCGCAGCAGAAGGATCGCTGCATTTTGCCGGTGAAGCCACCGCGTTCGACAGCAACCCGCAAACAGTCCACGGCGCAATTGACAGTGGTCGGCGGGCAGCGCAAGAGTGTCTACGGTGAGAGAACGCAGCAATCTACTCGTGACTGTCAGGTTGACCGGTAAGACCCACACCAGGTATTGTGCGCAGTTGGTGCGGAGGTATGGCTGCCGCATACCAAACTATGCGACACGGGCATCACAGTATTATTAATCCAAGTTGCCACCTTACGTCACTACAGCGGTGCGGGTCGTTGAGCGCGACGGGGGAGGGCTGGAACACGGATGGACGCGGGTAAGGTGGATGCACGCGGATAGATCGTCACCCAAGGTGCTCCCTTCTATCACCACAGCGACACGGAGGATGGGCATACCAG
>NZ_DAOUBI010000253.1:0-2206 GCF_034432675.1 Chloroflexus sp.
CGCAGCACGGCTGGCGCGGCCGCATGGCTGCCGCACTCCATACTGACGCCTCACCCCTGCCTACGGCTCAGAACACAGACGGCAGAGCAGGCTAGCGCTACCCCACGGCTGGCGCGGCCGCATGGCTGCCGCACTCCATACTGACGCCTCACCCATGCCTGCGGCTTGCAGCACTGGTAGCGGGGGAACAAACCGCTCACCCACCATCCCTGCCCGCAGCGTGTGGTACAATGCACGGTATGAAACCGACCTACGACATCATCATTATCGGCCTCGGCGGAATGGGAAGCGCGGCAGCGTATCACGCCGCCCGGCGCGGGCAGCGCGTCCTTGGTATCGAGCGCCACACCCTTGCCCACACCCTCGGCTCCAGCCACGGACGCTCCCGCATCATTCGCCAGGCATATTTTGAAGACCCGGCCTATGTGCCGTTACTTTTGTGCGCTTACGAGCTATGGCGGCAGATTGAACACGATAGCGGTACGCACCTGTTGACCATCACCGGCGGCTTGATGATCGGCCCCCCTGACAGCCACACCGTTGCCGGAGCGCTTCGCAGTGCCCGGGAACACGGGCTGGAGTACGAACTCCTCGACGCCGCTGCGATCCGGCGTCGCTTCCCGGCGCTGCACCCGACCGAGGGCACCATTGCGCTCTACGAACACCAGGCCGGCTTCCTCTGCCCGGAAGCCAGCGTCATCGCGCACCTACAATGCGCAGCGGCGCTCGGCGCCGAGATTCACGCTGAAGAACCGGTGCTGACCTGGGAAGCCGACACCGCTAGCGTGACCGTCACAACCTCGCGTGGCCGCTACGTCGCCGAACGCCTGATCATCACACCCGGCCCATGGGCACCGCGTCTCCTGGCTGACCTCGACCTGCCGCTGGTGGTCGAACGCCAAACCCTGCACTGGTTCGCCCCCACCGGTGGCCTGGAGCCATTTCTGCCCGACCGCTTCCCGATCTATATCTGGGAGACAGAGGACGGCATCCAGTTCTACGGTTTTCCCCACCAGGAAGGGCCACCCGGCGGCGTCAAGGTAGCCCTCTTCCGCGCCGGTGAACCGTGCGATCCCGATACGGTTGATCGGGTCGTGCATCCGGCAGAGATCGCGACCATGCGTAACGCCATCGCTGACCGCATTCCGGCACTGAACGGCAACCACCTGACTGCGGTGGTCTGTATGTACACCACCACCCCCGATCAGCACTTCATCGTCGGTTTGCACCCGCAACACCCCAACGTCGTCATTGCCTCGCCGTGTTCTGGACATGGCTTCAAATTCGCCAGCGTGATGGGCGAAATCATGACCGACCTCGCCATTGATGGCACCACCCGCCACCCGATCCGACTGTTCGATCCACTGCGGTTTCGGGCGCAGCAGGCGGGGTGAGGGTTGGGGTTAATGAGGCGTTGAGTTTTTGCTCAACTTAAGCCGTTATAACGTTTTCCCACGTGCTGCCGAACTGGATGATATAGAAAACGCTCATGCCTCAAGCCATCAGTAAAACTTATTTCCCAAAAAAACGATAGTTGATCCTGCTCATTTCCCGTTGGCAGAGCGCAGCTCCGGTTGTACCATCACGCGCTGGATGGGTTGCCTTACCCGCTTATCATACACGTGTCGCGAAGTTTGGCGTGCGGCAGCCATGCTGCCGCGCCAGCCGTGCTTACGATCCGGCCCGTGGCCCGCAGTTGAACTGGATGGCCACGAAAATGCCGTTTGTACTGGTCACAATCGTAGAGTCTGTCAGTCATTGATGAGATAACTTCTCAATGTTTTTTTGAAACAGATTCTAGCATAAGAAGACATTTTTGAAATAGGTTCTATCATCCGCATGTACCCGGAGCCAGGTGTACCCCATCACGTTCCGCACTTCCACGTGTATTACCAGAACCATGCTGCGGTATACAGCATCGACCCAATAGAGATGATAAGTGGTGAGTTGCCGCGTCGAGAACAACGACTTGTGGAAGCATGGGCAAAGTTGCACCAGAGCGAACTGCAAGAGAATTGGGAGCGGTTGCAAGCAGGACGGGCAGTATACAAGATAGAACCGCTGCGCTAAAGGGGTGAGCGAGATGGGACATGCAATCTACCGGGTGGTTGGATGTGAAATCACCGGCCCATACACACTGCGCATCACGTTTGACGATGGAATAGTTCGAGAGATCAATTTCAAGCCGGTGCTGGCAGGGCCGGTG
>NZ_DAOUBI010000254.1:0-11551 GCF_034432675.1 Chloroflexus sp.
ATTGGTTGCCTTGCTCGCTCATCATCCGCGTGTGGCGTCGTTTAGAGTGCGGCAGCCATGCTGCCGCGCCAGCCGTGCTCACGATCTGGCGTGTGCAATGTCGTTGACCCGGCTGGTCACGTGGATGCCGGGTGTGCTCGTCACGAACATGGGATCGAGCGGCAATGAAGAAGATACCTTCTCGTAGATGTTTTTGAAACAGGTTCTAGTGTCTATAGAAGTAAGGCGCAAACAGTTGCTCTAGTAGCTCGGTCTGATCGGCATATTTACCTGCCAGTTGCTTGTAAAGGTTAGCGAGTTTTGCTGCCTGAAACCGTCGTTGCCATATCGCTTCGGCAAACTGGTCATTATCAATCAGACCGCGTTCTTTGAGAAAAGCATAGAATCTTTTGAGCGCTATGCAAATCTCACGCACCTCGCTCCCCGAGTTGTAAGCATAATGGTAAGGATAATAATAAAACAAAAACTCATCAAGCGTTGCGTAATCGCCTTGATCCAGAGAACGCTCGTAAAATGATGCCAGAAAATCGGCATAAAGTCGCGGGAACCTTGCATAGTTACGAGCAGTCGATAGTTTTTTACCAGTCTCTTGTAAATAATCTATATAAAGATTAATCAATGTCAGACTTTGATCGATCAATTGAAAGTATCTATCATCTTCCATATCATCTTCTGTATCATCTTCATCAAATTCTGTATCCCAAAAATCATCATCCCAATCATCGATTTCCAAAAAACCCACTTCCTCAAGGTTTTGCTGTTGATTGAATGATGTATCAACAGACTTTGGCCACGAAGACATCGGTAAATCTATCCTGGGAAAGAGATCAGGCGCCTTTTGAAACAGATACGGCAGTTGATTGCTCAAGATACCTTCCACTTCTTCCGGTTCGGCTTGAGCCAGTCTCCGTTTTACCTCTAACGGTAGGACTTCATTTAAGCGCGCACTGATCCGATCAGCTTCACGCAGCATGGAATCTTGCCATTCGAAGAAGATGTCGTTGACTAGATCGTCCAATTCTTCCATCAGGTCATCTTCTTCCTCTTTCAGATCTGCTTCCCGTGAACGGTTGGTCAGTATACCATCCCAGATTCCAGCTTGCCTATCCTGTTCACGCGAATGCTGAATTTCTTGTTGTAATGCAGTAATTTCCGCCAGTATTTTTGCACGCTGATCGGCAGGCGATAAGGCAGGCACCTTCCGTAATGCCGAAGTAGACGAAGGAGTAGCCGGTTTGGGATCAATCGGCAGATGTGATTGCCGTGTAGCAATGTCACTATTCATGGTCGCCGGCTGATGTAACGGCCCGCCTGAAGAGATCTGCAATCCGGTAGACTGAACAAGCAGGCCATCGGAGATCAATGCCAGACGACCATCTGCATGCAACAAATATTGCCACGGTCGACCAGGGTACGATGTTCGCCATGGCTTACCGGCAATGGCCGATAACACAATTTGATCAGAGGGTGTGGGTTGGTTACGACCGAGT
Source organism: Chloroflexus sp. (assembly GCF_034432675.1). GTDB lineage: Bacteria > Chloroflexota > Chloroflexia > Chloroflexales > Chloroflexaceae > Chloroflexus. Next base: position 1,491 of record NZ_DAOUBI010000254.1, read on the forward strand.
TTTCTGTACTGTTCAACCGCCGCCTCGACCAACTCACGCTCCTGGTCAATGACTGCCTGAGCGCGGAAGTCAGCCGCTCGTTCATGGGTAAAGTACAAATGTTGTTCGAGTCGAACACCGATCTGTCGATAGTGTATCTTCACAATAATACTATCGCCTGGAGCAAAATGTTGCTTTTGAAACCATTTCTGGAGTTTAACAACGTGATAACTATCGACATCGCCCTGAAGGCTGATAACCGCTAGCGTTTTCTTTTCCTCATCGTAGATCCATGTTATTGAATCCTCAACACGAGACACGAAAGGATATAAGAGTATGAGAGGTATCGAACCACTTTCAATATGTTGCTGGCCAGGCCAGCACCGAAACTGTACTCCTTCAAGCGCTACCCGCAGCGGCAGGTATTGACTCTGGTTAATTCGTAACCATCCAAGCCGGGCATAATCATTCTTGAGGCGGGAACGGACGAAGCCGGCTGAAAAACGGATCGACCATCGCTCATTGATTACATCACACAGTTGCGTAATGCGCATTGGTTTATCTATTTCTGTCGCCAGTATTTGCAAGGCTAGCGCAATTGTGATGTTTGGTGACTCCATAATCCCCTCTCGTCGTGGTTTGTATATGTGATGGATCGATCACTACTCACTGTATAACAGCACTCGCTCCTGTCGGTCCCCAACCGGCAAACAGTTCGGGATGGATCATGGAAGCCAGTAATTCCAGACTATCAACGATTCGTGGCCCGGGTCGGCTAAAGTAAGCGTTACCATCTACCGCAAAGACTCTTCCCATTCGTACCGCCGGTAGCGCGTCCCAACCGGCTCGTTGGGGAAGAATAGCGCGTGCTTCGGCAATCGTTCGCTCAAGGGTAAATCCACACGGCATCACAATCAATACTTCAGGCGCACTCGCTATCACATCAGTCCAGATGATCCGTCGCGAACGCTCGCCCGCAGTGCCAAGGAGTGGCTGACCACCTGCAATTGCTACCATTTCGGGCACCCAGTGGCCAGGACCGAAAACCGGATCAAGCCATTCGATACAAACCACCCGTGGCCGTGAAATTGCCTGCGCTGCCAGTGTCTTCACTCGCTCAACCCGCGCTGTGAGTTCGTTGACGAGATGTTCGGCCCGTTCAGCTACACCCAACGCACGCCCAATCGCTTTGATCGAACCAAAGATACCGGCCAGATCAACCGGTTCAAATGAAAGTACCTGGATCGCCGGGTTAGCCAGACTGGCCTTGACCTGATGCAGCGGTACAGCACAGACATCACACAGCGCCTGGGTTAAGATAATATCGGGCTGTAACGATGATAGCAACTCCATGTCAAGCTCGTAGATTGATAGTTCATTGCGAGCACGTTCACGTACAGCCGTATCTATCTCGGACGAGGAAGCAGTCTCTGTTTCGTCGAGCAGGCTCCGGGTTACAACCGGTAGTCCTTTCACCTCCGGCGGATAATCACATTCGTGGGTCACAGCTACCAGATGGTCAGCCAGACCTAACGCACAGACGATTTCGGTTGTTCCTGGTAGCAGCGAGGCAATCCGCATGGTCTTCACGCTTGACATGGTCTGTTCTTTGCTACAGCGTAACACCCGATATGATGACTGTCAAGGATGTACGCTTTGATTGTTTCGTGACCCATCATTAAGTATGACGTGTGATATTGGACGGAAAGAAGCATGATTTGCAGGAAGGAGAAGATAGGAGATAGGAAACAGGGAAGTAACCCAAGTTGCCACCTACCCTGTAAGCAGGCCACGAAAGACTACCTGCGATGATGAACAGCACGACCCTGCGCCCCACATCGTGCAGCGTACCTGACCGGTATGCATCGTGTGGGTCGCAGCCAGTTTCGTAGACGCACTACGTCACGGCCATCTGGTATGCCCATCCGCCGTGTCGCTGTGGTGATAGAAGGGAGCACCCTAGGTGACGATCTATCCGCGTGCATCCGCTTAACCCGCGTCCATCCGTGTTCTACCCCTCCCCCCGTCGCGCTCAACGCCCCGCACCGCTGTGGTGACGTAAGGTAGCAACTTGGATTAAAGTAGAGAAATGGCAAGGTGTTTTCTCGCTAATCCCCTTTTGCGCTCTGAACACACGTATGGCGCGTTTGGAGTGCGGAAGGCGGACTTCCGCACTCACTGTTCTTCGATTGTAATCGTCCGACAAGTGTCTTTTGACCAGATGACGGGGCTTGCAGATCCCTTCGTGGCCGGGCTTTTTGTTCTCGATAGTCATCGTGGACACTGATCATCATTGCCCGGCCTTATAGGTTTCTGCAACGGACCCTACTCTATCGTGATCACCTTTAGGAAATTGGTCGGCCCGTAGCGGTACACCGGATGACCACCGCTCAGTACGATCAAATCGCCTTTACGAACCATTCCGGTTTCGCGCATCATGCGTACAATCTGTTGTTCAAGTTCGTCGAGTCGATCACGCGCCTCGATCACAATGGGGGTGACACCCCAGTAGAGACTGGTACGGCGGGCAGTCTCTTCGCTGGGACAGAAGGCCAGAATTGGCACATCAGGCCGGTAGTGCGAAACCAGACGGGCACTCGCACCGCTTTGGGTGAGAACGACAATAAAACGTACCGGCAATGAGTTGGCGATTGTGCATGCTGCTGCAGCAATGGAACGCGGCGTCGATTGCGCCGGCGCAATCGACCACCGCGGTGTTGTCGAGTGCTGGCCACCGGTATACGATGCTTCAACCGCATCAGCAATTAATGCCATCATCTGCACCGCTTCAATCGGATAGGCCCCGGCAGCGGTTTCGCCACTGAGCATAACGGCATCAGTGCCGTCAATGATGGCATTCGCCACATCACTAGCCTCAGCCCGTGTCGGTCGCGGGTTATGGATCATCGACTCGAGCATCTGGGTCGCCGTAATAACCGGAAGCAGCGCCTGATTGGCGGCGGCAATAATCTGTTTCTGCACAATCGGCACCCGCTCTGGTGGCATTTCGACTCCCAGATCACCACGCGCCACCATGATCCCGTCAGCTTCAGCCAGAATCTCTGGCAACACGTCAAGCGCCTCCGGGCGCTCGATCTTGGCGATGACCGGTGTTTGTTTACCTGCCCGCCGGATAAACTCCTTCACCTCACGCACATCACTGGCGCACCGAACAAACGAGAGCGCGACATAATCTACTCCCTGTTCGAGACCAAACGCCAGATCGGCCAGGTCTTTCTCGGTTGCAGCCGGAGCACTGACCCGCACTCCCGGCAGGTTAATCCCTTGATGTTCGCGGAGCCGACCACCGTGAACGACTTCCGTCTCCACTTCGGTGTCGGTATGGCCGATCACAACCAGTTCAATCAGGCCATCTGAGAGAAGAATCCGATCCCGCGGACGAACATCGAGGGGTAGCGCACGATAGGTGGTACTGACTCGATGCGCATCGCCAATGATCGGCTCAGTCGTAATCACAAACCGCTGTCCGGCAACCAGCTCAACCGGTTGCCCATTTTCAAGTGGCCCGGTACGAATCTTCGGGCCTTGCAAATCCTGCAGAATCGCTACATGCCGTCCAGCCTCCGTCGCTGCCCGTCGCACCATTGCAATTCGTGCTGCGTGCTCGGCATGAGTACCATGCGAGAAGTTGAGCCGAGCGACGTTCATACCGGCCCGAATCAGTCCGGCGATCCGTTCAGGGGTGCTGGTCGACGGCCCTAGAGTGGCAACAATCTTTGTGCGACGCATATACCTCCACATTTGACGCTATATGCCTGTACCGGCTTCTTTCATCTGCTTCACAGGTGCAGTTGAGCAGTTGTCGGGTTCATAGATACCCTTTGCAATCATCGGTACAATGAGTAGAGATCAGAGCGTGTAGCAAGATAGCTATATCCGAACCACCTTATATTGATCCACTCAGCGCCTCAACAAGCACTTGCACCACCACCTTGCCGGCAGAGGGTATGCCCGGCATTGCTCCCCATCACCTATGTACCACTGCGAGTATATGCTACTATGCTATTTTGTGCAAGGTTGTAAACGCAATAGTTGCCTACGGGCCGATTGTGACAAGCGGCGCAATCTGGGCAAAGAGTTTCTCACCAATCCCACTCACTTCCCGCAGTTCTTCAACGCTGCGGTAAGGACCTTGCGTTTCACGCCGTTCAATAATGCGGGCAGCCAGTGTCACCCCAACACCGGGTAGCTCTTCGAGATCGGCAGCACTCGCGCGATTAAGGTCAAGTAATCCTGGCTGTTGCGCATCGGCTGCCGGTAACGCAACAGCTTCACCCGCAAACGGCACCCGGATATGTTCGCCGTCACGAACGAGAGCAGCTAAATTGAGACCGCTGATGTCTGCCTGATCGGTCAGGCCACCCGCTGCTTGCAGTACGTCAATCACCCGTGCATTGAGCGGTAGCCGGTAGACATCCGGCGCAGCGACTGCCCCTGAAACGTAGACGACTGCCAAGGCGACGGTAGGGGTTGGTAGTGTCAGCATCTGATCATCGAGGACAGCAGGTGCTTCGTCAGACGCGATGATGAACCGCATCTCTGGGCCAAAGGCAATTAACAGTCCCCCAATGACAGCGCACATAATCGCGATCAACCGTTGCGGTCGGCGATACCAGGGTAACGCAGGAATATATTGCTCGTCCACGGTTGTCCCCTTTGCTCTGTACGTATCGTCATATAAGAAACCGTGAATCAGGGGCAAAAGTAACGCAAAATTCTGACATTTCCAATAGAACGTTAACATTGCACTATCGCACGACAGATACCGCAATGCTACAGTAACATCAGCACAAACTGTTAAGGAGGTGGACGTATGTCCTTCAATACAAATCGCTTTACGCAAAAATCATACGAGGCTATTGCCGCAGCACAGGCAGCAGCCGAGCGGCTCGGCAATGCGGAAGTTCAACCGGAACACCTGCTCTATGCACTGCTCGACCAGAGCGACGGTGTTGTCCCCCAGGTTCTGGCGAAGCTGAACCTGCCGGTTGGCGCTTTAAAGCAGCAGATTAATAATGAGATCAGCCGCTTTCCGCGGATGAGTGGCGGTGGCGCTCAGGTACAGCTCGGTTCGCGGCTCCGCACCGTGTTGATCAAAGCCCACGATGAACTGGCTCAATTCGGTGATGAATACGTCAGCACCGAACATCTTTTGCTGGCGATGCTCGATCATGCCGGCGGTGGCGCCGAGCGAGTGCTCAAACAGGCCGGTTTGACCCGCGATAAGCTGTTGATGGCGCTGCGCGAAGTACGAGGTGCTCAGCGCGTTACCAGCCCGACGCCCGAAGGCACCTATGCGGCGCTGGAACAGTACGGACGTGATCTGACCGAGCTGGCGGCACGGAACAAGCTCGACCCTGTGATCGGACGTGATGAAGAGATTCGGCGTGTGATCCAGATTCTCTCACGGCGCACGAAGAACAACCCTGTGCTGATCGGTGAGCCGGGTGTCGGTAAGACGGCCATCGTAGAGGGACTGGCTCAGCGCATTGTACGCGGTGATGTGCCGGAAGCACTCAAGAATAAGCGGGTGATTGCACTTGATCTGGGTGCTCTGATTGCCGGCGCTAAATATCGGGGTGAGTTTGAAGAACGGCTGAAAGCAGTTCTCAAAGAGATTCAGGAGCGCGACGATATTATTCTGTTCGTCGATGAGTTGCATACGGTAGTCGGTGCCGGCGCAGCCGAAGGGGCAATGGATGCCGGGAATATGTTGAAGCCAATGCTAGCCCGCGGTGAGCTGCACATGGTTGGTGCAACCACACTCGATGAGTATCGGAAGCACATCGAGAAAGATGCCGCGCTTGAACGACGCTTCCAACCGGTGATGGTTGATCCACCCTCGGTTGAAGACACCATCTCGATCTTGCGTGGTCTGAAAGAGCGCTACGAGACCCATCACGGTGTGCGCATTACTGATGGTGCGCTGATCGCGGCAGCAATGCTTTCGGATCGCTACATCTCGGATCGGTTCCTGCCCGACAAAGCTATTGACCTGATCGATGAAGCAGCGGCCCGTCTGCGCATGGAGATTACCTCCGATCCGCAAGAGCTTGACGACCTCAAGCGGCGCATTATGCAATTGGAAATTGAGCGGGAAGCGCTGCGCAAAGAGAAAGATCAGGCCAGTAAAGAGCGGCTGGAGAAGCTGGAGCAGGAGCTTGCCAATCTGCGCGAGCAGCGCAGTGCGCTTGAAGCACAAATCCAGCGCGAACGACAGGAACTTGAGCGTATCCAGCAGCTCAAAGAAAAGATCGAGCAGACACGCGCTGCCATCGAGCAAGCCCAACGGCAGTACGACTACAACAAGGCGGCTGAGTTGCAATACGGTACTCTGGTCAGTCTGGAGCGCGAATTACAGGCTGCCGAAGCTCAACTTGGTAGCCAGAGCCGCCTGTTGCGCCAGGAAGTGACCGAAACCGACATTGCCGAGATCATCTCGAAGTGGACGGGTATTCCGGTCACGAAGCTCCTCGAAGGTGAGCTAGAGAAGCTGGTGCATATGGAAGAGCGCCTGCATCAGCGGGTCGTCGGTCAGGATGAAGCGGTGATTGCCGTCTCGAACGCAGTGCGGCGTGCGCGCGCCGGCCTGCAAGACCCGAACCGTCCGTTGGGTAGCTTCCTCTTCCTTGGCCCAACCGGTGTAGGTAAAACCGAGCTGGCCCGGGCGCTGGCCGAGTTCCTCTTCGACGATGAGCAGGCGATGATCCGGATCGATATGTCCGAGTACATGGAGAAACACTCCGTTGCTCGACTGATCGGTGCGCCTCCCGGCTACGTTGGCTACGACGAGGGTGGTCAATTGACCGAGGCGGTGCGGCGCAAACCCTACAGCGTCGTTCTGTTCGATGAGATCGAGAAGGCGCATCCCGATGTCTTCAACGTCTTGCTGCAAGTGCTCGATGATGGCCGCCTTACCGACGGTCAGGGCCGGATCGTCAACTTCAAGAACACGGTCATCATCATGACCAGCAATATTGCCAGTACGACGATTCAGGAATTGACGCACGCTGGCGCCGGTCAAAGCGAAATCCGGGCAGCGGTTATGGAAGAATTGCGGGGTGTGCTCCGCCCAGAGTTCTTGAACCGGATCGACGAAGTGATCGTCTTTGCGCCGCTCAGCCGCGAACATATTGACCGGATCGTTGAGATTCAGCTCAACCGGTTGCGCAAACTGCTGGCCGACCGTAAGCTCAATCTGGTGCTGACCGACGCAGCCCGTGCCCAACTGGCTGCCGAAGGCTATGATCCGGTCTACGGCGCTCGCCCGCTCAAGCGGGTCATCCAGCAACGCATCCAGAACCCGCTGGCGCTGCAATTGCTCCAGGGTGCCTTCCCGGAGGGCAGCACGATTGTGGTTGATGTTGAGAACGGGACGTTTGTTTTCCGCCGCGGCTGAAAAGTACGTTGCTGAATCTGCATCCAGGGCAGACACCTGACCGGGGTTGTCTGTCCTGGGTATTATTATGTCAACTTGTTATCCTGCTCTATCGCCCCTGACGAAGCGCCGCTATCACCTGCTGCACCAGTTCAAGCGGTGTTTTCCCATCGGTGGCAATGATTACATCAGCCACTTCAGCATACAGCGGTGTGCGTCGCGCACGTAATTCGGCCAGTCGCGCTGCGGCATCGCCGCGCAACAATGGACGTTGTTCGGCATCGGCAGCCAGCCGGGTCAGGATCGTCGCATCAGCAGCATCCAGCCAGATCACCGTCGCCTGTTCGCGCAGCATACGTCGGTTTTCCGGCTGCAAGACAATGCCACCGCCGGTAGCAATCACCTGCGCTTCACGCAGTGCTTCGGTCAGCGCGGCTGTCTCACGCACGCGAAACTCGGCCTCGCCATAGGTCTGAAACAGATCGGCCACACTCATACCGGCGGCGGCGGCAATCGCGGCGTCGGTATCGTACCAGGGCCAGCTCAGGGCGCGTGCCAGCAACCGGGCCAGGGTTGATTTGCCACAGCCGCTTAAACCAACCAGTGCTACAGGCCGATCCAGCCAGTTTGGATCCCATACCATAACCTGCTCCTATGCAGTGGGCTGCGCTGCGATCCGTTGCAGGCGCAGGCTCCAGATCACAAAAGCCGATAAAGCATATGCAACTGCTGCCGCGATAATCTGCGGCCCATACCCGAAGAGTGGGGCTACCCAACCCCAAATGACTGCCGAGATTGCCCATCCCCCTGCCCAAAGCAGACTCATCAAGCTCATTGCCAGACCACGTTGGGCCGGTGGGGTTGCCCCCATCACCAGTGCATCATTCATAGGGTAGCTGGCGGCGATGAAGAAGCCACGGGCGAAGAAGCCGATGATTGCTACCGGTAGCCACGGTGTAAGCATCAAGAGCATCGCCGGTGTGGCGCCCAGACGCAATAGGGCAGCTCCACGCTGTAAGCCAATCCGCCGAACCACCGGCGCACCCACTAGTGCGCCGATACCGGCACCCAGTGAGGATAAGGCCAGTGCCAGGCCAACGCCGGCATCGCTCAGCCCAAACTGATCACGAAAGAAGAGATTTTGGAAGGGCAGAATCGCACCACCACCAATACCGAGCAGTAGGGATGGTACCGCAAACCAGACCAGGGTGAGCCAGGAGTGGCGCGTTACCTGCCCATCGACGTCACCGACAGTGCCGGTCTCGACCACCGGCAGGCGGGCAAGCACCGGGAGTAGTGCGATAATACTGCATCCGATCACCGAGACAAGGGCCAGACGGTACGCAGCCGTCGATTGGGGATCGACGGCAATGACTCCCGCCGCCAGCATCGGCAACACACCCCCAACGGCACTGCCAATCAGGCCGACGATCAGGGTCGCCGAGGCATTCATGCCGAAGACCAGCGGGCGCTGCTCTTCTGTGGTTGCCAATGCCATCAGCGGAGTAACCGCAGTTGCCGCCAGCAGATAACTGGCTCCCACCACAAACTGCGCTGTGATCAGCCATGGCAATGAGGGCGCCTGCAATAACGCCGCCCAACCCAATGCGAAGACAACAACACCGGTGATCATTGCCCGCTGCGGCCCTAAACGGTCAATCAACCAGCCGATTGGTAATCCCATCAACATTCCGGCTGCCCGGCTCACCATTGATAACAGGCCAACATCGTTGATGGTGTAACCCTGACTGACAAGGTAGAAGTTAAACAGGATGTCGGCAATACTCAGGGCGAAACCAAAGATGAAACTGTGTGCCAGAATACGCCAGACCGCAAGCGGAATTCGAGCCAGTGAGAGACGGACATTGGCGGCAAGGGCAATCATACATGCTCCACGACGTTTGAGCAGGTCGCACCAATTGTTTAGGATACCATAAGTTATGCTGCGTGCGGTGAAGGTGGCCCCCTGGATGCCAGGACACCGGTCGTACTGCCAGCGTGTGACCGGTGAGTCTTTTATGGGTTCTTGCAGACACACTGATCGGTTCAGGGCCATCGCACGCACGTGCAGTAGCAGGGCGGTGCGTGGCGTGCGAGGTTCGCCGGCGCTGTGACCAGCAATGATTTACGACATGCTCCCGCTCTATGCATTACCTGCATGTCACGCTGCGTTAGGCCAGGCTGCAAGCGTTCCCGGTGGCGCAGGCTGGAAGCCTGCGTGTAGGCATCCTCGCCACCGCCGGCAGGTACTGAATCCGCTGGCAGGCTAGAAGCCTGCCCCACGGTCTGATACAATGGCTATCCACGCTGCTCCCATCCGCTTCCCGTTCGTCACGTAAGACCTACGCGACAGCAGACAACACGATAGATCCCAGGATCGCGCACGATGAGATAGGCGCTGCTGGTGAGCGAAGAAGTTGACCACCTGGTTATGAGTAATGCGTAGCGCTGCGCGGGAGAGGTGAGCGTAGAGGCTAAGATCACATCTGAAAAACCATCCATAGGCATGCGATGCAAGACATTCCCATTCATCACATCCCTTGAATGATAAGGTGAACAACACATGCACCGTCCATAGGGGCGGGTTTAGAACCCGCCCCTATGGAACATGCCACTGGCACCAGCATGCTGTGAGGCGGACTGCCGGCTTGCGTTCAGCCATCCCCGTCATCAGGGCACGTAC
>NZ_DAOUBI010000255.1:0-7629 GCF_034432675.1 Chloroflexus sp.
GCCGTAGGTGGTGCCGCTGGCGGCAGTGGCCCAACCCACCACGCCACGGCCCGAGATGCTGTCGCTCAGTCCGTAGACGCCGTAGGTGGTGCCGCTGGTGGCGCTGGTCACGCCATACACGCCTGTGCCCGATGTGTTGGCGCTCTCGCCATATACGCCGTAGGTGGTGCCGCTGGCGGCAGTGGTCCAACCCACCACGCCACGGCCCGAGATGCTGTCGCTCAGTTCGTAGACGCCGTAGGTGGTGCCGCTGGTGGCGCTGGTCACGCCATACACGCCTGTGCCCGATGTGCTGGCGCTCTCGCCATATACGCCGTAGGTGGTGCCGCTGGCGTCCAGTCCGATGTTTCCCCCGGAAAGGATGAGTCCCGTGCCGGTTCCGGTCCACGACTGCCCCCAGTAGGTATGGTCAGACCGCGCCACCGTCTTGGCTGTGCTATTGCCCCCAAAGTTCACACTCAGCGTCACATCCCCGCTAGCTCCTCCGCCGGTCAGACCAGCCCCGGTATGTACCGCCGCGATGTCGCCAATCGCCGCCGTTGCGCATACCCAGGCGCTGCCATTCCACTGCGGTACCTGCCCGTTGGCACAGCTCTGCGGCAGCAGATACGCTGACGCCACACTGAACTGATTCCCGGTTAGGGAAAGTCCCGTCCCCGCCGTATACGTGGTGTCGTTGTCCACATTGTCGGCAAACCCGGCCGGGACACCCGGGTGTACCCATCGCATACTGCGCATACGGCGCTGCTGTCAAAGCTTGCCGTGGGGAAAGGGTCGTATAGCCGCTATCGCCACTGCACTGCACGGCGATCTGCAACCAGCACGCATCACTGGTAAACGCGCCTGAACCAGAATCCAGCGTGACCGTGAACAGGCCGTTGCTGACGGTCACGCCGGTCTGGGTAAGGGTGCTCCCGATCTGCGAGCCGCCACTGACCGCATCCCATAGACTAAACTGGAAACTACAAGTGCCGTTGTATGGACTACCATTCTTCTGAAGCTGGCCCTGGTAAGTGAACGCTGTACCAAGGGGAGCAGCCTGAACAGAGCCGATCATCAGGATAACGCTTAAGAGAAGCACACCAGCAATCCCGATGAGCCGATGGCGAGTCGTTGCTGTCTTGCGAAGAAATGTCCATGATGGTTGTTCATATGTCTCTCTTTCTGCGCTGTTAGGTAAATGAAGATTGCGTACAGGAACAGCAACCGAATGCCCTGATGACGGTTACACCATCTCCTGCTGCCTTCTTTGTGCCGACGACAATGCGAACGTTCCGGTGCTGACCAGCGGGTTTGGCGAAGAATTGGTTCGTCATCACCTCCCATTGCGACGTGCTTCCATACCCAGTGTTCGTATCAGGTGCTCCGACCGGCACGTGTACACATCACGTCGAACGAGTGGGCGCGATCGTAGTCGCTGTAGCAGCGTGCTTGACACGCTCAGCAATCCATCCGGTTTTGGTGATTTGTATCCACAGTGCAGCAGGAGAACATCTTTGCCAATAGTATAATGAACAGCCTGCCACAAACAATACCGAAATGAACAGGCAGGCGGGGTGATCAATCTCTGTGTCTTACCCATGCGCCTCTATCCCGGCATTACATAGGCTGACTTGCGTACAAGTGGCATCAGATGCCTGTGCAATGCGCAGTAAGTAGTTAATGACTCACAGGCGACCGGGATCGTCGCAGCAGCAAACCCAGCAGCCCAATATCCCGTCCAGCTTCAACAAGATGAGAACCCAGTTGAGCAGGGCAAAAATCCCCAGCACCACAAATAGTCCACCAAAGCCAATAAACACGGTAGATGGCAGCCAGGTGAAGGGCGAGTCGATCACCGCAAATTCAGGGTTCTCCGGATCGTAGAGTACGGTCACTTCCTGGCCGCGACGATAGGCTGGAGGATTACTGTTTGTCGGGTCTTGAAACCGCACAACCTGCCCCGTACTGGTGGTGAATTCCACCACGCCTTATAGCCGGTGCTGCCTCTGGAACTCCGCACCTCGTCCAGATCGACAACCACCCCACTTGCCGAGAGGTGTGATGAGGGTACCATCCAGTCGCGAGCGACGAGACCGACCCCGACGAAGATTGCTCCGATGATGATCATGATGAATCCACCCGTCAGATGGCTAAACAATTTTGTGATCATGTGTGCCCTCCAGTCGTTGATGTACTACAAAGTTGCCATTACAATCATCGTTCCACAGCTTGCCCCCTCCTGAACGGCTGGGAGATAGCTGTATCGTGATACCTCTCAGCATACACAAGAGGCGTCTACAAAACGTCTACATGCAAGCCGGCTAACCTCATCATCGTTATCCTCCGGTCGTTGACGGGCCAGGAAGCTGCCATTGCCATCATCGTCCCGCAGCTTGCCCCCTCCTGAACGGCTGGGAGATAGCTGTATCGTGATACCTCTTAGCATGGCATGGAGGCGTCTACAAAACGCCTCCATGCATACCGTGCTGGCCCGACTCATGACCGTTTCAGTACCAGGGGAAGATAAACCCGCTGCACTTGAAGCTCATACGTGCCGATGTCACACGTTCCGTCTTGTAGATGGGTGACGCCACGCTGGTTGGTAGTCAGGCAGGTGTAGCCTCTCTTGAAGTCGACCTCGCAGGGTGGATGGGCAGGTTGTGTTGCGGAATGTGTACCGGTTTGTTAGTTAATTCAGGCTTCAAAGCGACTTGAACAACCAATACAATGCATGATAATCGCTCAAACAGAAGAGGTTCCTATGCGCACACGTTGGTTATGGGTAGGCTTGCTCAGTAGCCTGCTGGTAATTGTTGAATGGTTGTCGCTGCCTGACGCCCTCGCCCAGCCACCGGTGGCGTGGGCTGTTCTCTTCTTCTCACCCACCTGTCCTCATTGCCACGTGGTGTTAGATGAGGTCTTACCGCCCCTGCAAGCTCGCTACGGTGATCAGTTGCACATTCTAACCATCGATGTCACAACTCCCGACGGCATGGCACTGTACGAAGCGGCCATCACCGCCTTTGCCATTCCGCGTGAACGCCTGGGGGTACCGGCGCTCTTTTTCGAGCAGGTACATCTGGTCGGTAGTGCGGAAATTCCTGCGCAGTTGCCGGGCTTGATCGAACAAGCTCTGGTCGCAGGTGGAAGCCGGTGGCCGCCCATTCCCGGTCTTGAGCCGTATGTCACCCGCCTTGAATCAGATATGCCATTACTGCCATCCGCCTCTACCTCCCCATTCAGTCGCGATCCGGCCAACACGCTGGCGTTACTGGTCCTAACCGGTATGATGATCGTTATCTTCATCACCGTTCGACGCCTGCGCTGGCCGTTTGATCGGCCATTGCCGGCATCCAGCAATTGCCTCATACCGGTGTTTGCGGTTGTTGGTCTGGTGTTGGCCGGTTATCTGGCCGTGGTTGAATTGAGTCAGCAGAGCGCTGTGTGCGGCCCAATCGGCGATTGTAATCTGGTACACCAGAGTCCTTATGCCCGTATCGCAGGGGTTCCGGTCGGATTGGTAGGCGTAGCTGGCTACCTGGCCATTCTTGGGGCCTGGATGCTTAACTATGTTCGTGATTGGCGGGTAGCCCGCCAGTTATTGGTTGGATTCGTTCTGGTCGGCACACTCGTTTCGCTCTACCTGACCTTCCTCGAACCATTTGTGATTGGGGCGACCTGTCTCTGGTGTCTGCTCTCGGCAATCACGATGACCACCCTGCTCTGGTTGGTCGCGTTGCCGGTTGATCGTCCGGTCATGCGGGGGCGGCGGTCACTTTCGGCGGCAAAACGGTAGTACCGGCAAGCCAGTATCTCCGTTCCCCATTTAATTGGTTGGACGGTGTAACCTCTTCCCAATTCATTGCATATTATAGACAAAAGGTCGCAAAAGACTTGACAAAAGGAGGAGGTTACAAACTCATGAGACATGTGGTTGCTCGTCTGACGGGATTGCGCTCGCTGGGTGAACCCTACACACCAACCTATTGGTTGGCGGCACTCGGTAACAGTGGTACAGCCGTGACCTTTTTCATCTGGTTGAACTTTCTCGTTCCGCATCCGAACACGCCGATTGTGACGTTCGACAGTATTGCTGCTTTATGGGCCAAGACGGATGTGATCGGTCAAATGCTCTTGCTGATTGCCCTGGCCGGTGTGGCCATCTTTGCCATCCGTCATCTCCAGTCACTCATCTGGAATCTGAGCGAATTTAGCCGTTTTCGTCGCAGCAGTGCTTATCTCCAGCTCCGTGAAACGAACGGTGCGGTAATGTTGATGGCACTGCCCCTAACCCTGGCGATGACGATTAATGTGGCATTTGTGAGCGGTGCAGTCTTCGTGCCCGGTTTGTGGAACGTGGTCGAATATCTGTTCCCCTTCGCAATGACGGCGTTTCTCCTCATTGGTGTGCTGGCCCTGCGCACGTTTGCAGATATTTTCGGGCGGGCATTAGCGAACGGTCATTTCGATTGCACGTGCAACAATAACCTGATGCAATTGTTGGCTGCGTTTGCCTTCGCAATGGTCGGTGTAGGAATGGCTGCACCAGCGGCGATGAGCACGGTCAAACTGACGATTGGTCTGTCGATGTTGGGGTCAATTTTCTTCATTACTGCGGCAGTCGTCATCGCTTTGATCCTGCTGGTGTTGGGAGCACGGGCGATGTTGACGAATGGGTTGGCCGTGGAAGCTGGTCCCAGCCTCTGGATGCCGATTCCGTTTTTGACGCTGATCGGTATCGCGGTGTTGCGTATCAGCCATGGTCTGCACAGTGGCTTTGAACTGCATATCGAAGCCCCACATCGGTTACTAATCACTGCGGTGTTCTTCAGTCTGCAACTGCTGGCAGGTTTGTTGGGGCTGTCGGTGCTGCGACAGGTAGGTTATTTCCGAACGTATCTGAACGGGCCGGCACGCAGTCCTGGTGCGTATGGCCTGATCTGTCCGGCAGTGGGACTGTTCGTGTTCGGGATGTTTTTCCTGCACGTCGGTCTGATGCAAAACGGTCTGATCGAGAAGTTCTCGCCGGTCTATTTCGTTGCTCTGGCCGCGCTGGCCATGGTACAGGTATTCGGTATCATCACGATGTTCCGGCTTGATCGCCGGTTACTCGCGCAGCCGTCGCGATCACCGGCTGAAGCCGAGGGCGTGGCCTGAGAAACATAACCGAAAGGGGGCGGAACATCCGCCCCCTTTTTCATTCGTTCGTTGCTTACAACTCTACACTAAACGCAGCCTGAATACCTGGAATCGTCGCTATCTGCTCCATCACCTGCGGTGGTGCCGGTTCATCGAGCGTTAAGACCATCACTGCCCGCTCGCGGGGCGCGCGCCGTCCCACGTACATCCCCGAAATATTTACATCGGCTGCACCGAGTAGTTGCCCGACTTTACCGATCATGCCCGGCTGGTCGTGATGGTACGTGATCAAGAGTGATCCCTGCGGGACAAAATCGACAAAATAGCCGTCCATTTGCACAATGTGTGGTTCGCCACGCAACACAGTACCGCTGAATGTGCGAGTGCGTTCCGCTGTCTGCACGTGTAGGGTGATCAGACCGGCGTAGTTTTCCGCTTCCGGCGAGACTCGTTCGGTCATGCGCACGCCACGCTCGCGGGCGATAATCGGTGCATTCACCGGGGTAATCCGCTCTGAGCTGCTGGCGGCCAGTAAGCCCTGCAAGACGGCGAGTCGTACCGGTTGGGTGTCCATGTCGGCCAGTTCACCACCCAATTCGAGATCGTAGCTGCGCACCGGCTCCTGAACCAGTTGCATGACCAGTGTGCCGAGCAAGCGGCCCAGATTGAGGTACGGTTGCAGGACGTTCCATGCCTCTGGTGCCACGAAGGGCGCATTCACTGCATAGCGTGGTGTGCCACCGTTCAGCGCAGTTACCACGCCTTCCGCCATCTCAGTCCCGGCGCTCAATTGCGCTTCGGTGGTTGATGCACCAATATGGGGCACAGTGATGATCTTCGGATGACCAAGCAGCGGGCTATCCGCCGGTAGCGGTTCCTGGTTGTATACATCGAGCGCCGCGCCACTCAGATGACCACTGTTCAACGCCTCAACCAGCGCGACTTCATCAACGATCCCTCCGCGACTGGCATTGATCAGGTAAGCGCCCCGCTTCATCTGCATAATCCGCTGCTGATCGAACAGATTGCGCGTGCTTTCGATCAATGGGACGTGGAGTGAGATCACATCGCTCCGCTGCACCAATTCGTCGAGGGTAACCAGCGAAACTCCCAGTTGTTCGGCGCGGTCAAACGAGACGACCGGATCATACGCCAGCACTTCCATCTCTAACGACCGTGCCCGGCGTGCCACCTCCGAGCCAATTCGCCCCAGCCCGACCAGTCCGAGCGTCTTGCCGCGAACTTCCCAACCGACGAAGTCGTTCCGTGCCCAGCGTCCGCTCTGCAACGATGCATGAGCCTGGGGGATGCGACGGGCCAGGCTGATGAGCAGGCCAATCGTCAGTTCGGCAACCGCAACGTTGTTTGAGGCCGGGGCATTGACCACGATGATCCCGCGTCGGGTGGCCGCTTCAACGTCGATGTTGTCAACCCCGGTACCGGCGCGCCCGATCACGCGCAATCGTTCACCGGCAGCAATCACCTCGGCGGTGACCTTCGTCGCCGAACGGACAACCAGGGCATCGTATTCACCAATGATCGAGATCAACGTCGGTTTGTCGAGATCAAGCCGGACATCCACTGTCCCGGCCTGACGCAACACCGCAAGTCCTTCGGCAGCGATCTTTTCAGTAACAAGAATCCGGTTCATAGACTCCTCTCAAACGTATGGCTCGCTAGCACTGGCAAGACGTTGTTCGACCTGCTCGCAAATGGCATGCAGAACGAGGGTGTGAACTTCCTGAATGCGTGCAGTGTTCTGGCTCGGCACGATCAGAGCGTGATCGGCCAGATTACGGGCCATACCACCATCTTTGCCGAGCAGGGCAATGTTAATCATACCTCTGGCACGGGCGGTACTCAGCGTGTTAATGATGTTTGGTGAATTGCCACTTGTACTGAACACGACCAACACATCACCGGGTTTGCCTAACGCCGTCAGTTGACGGGCAAAGACCTCATCGTAGCCAAAGTCGTTGGCAATACACGTCATCGCACCGACATCAGCGTTCAGGCAGATAGCCGGCAATGGTCGGCGGTTATGGCGGTATCGTCCGATTAACTCTTCGGCCAGATGCATAGCATCTGCCGCACTTCCCCCGTTTCCCGCAGTGTATAACGTATGTCCGCTCAGTATTGCATCGGCCACCAGCTCTGTGATCCGGTCGATGGCCGGTGCCAGAGTCGTGCATGCCTGTAAAACCGTAATGGCTTCATCAAGTTGCTGTTGGAATGACATAATCTCTCCGTAGGTGATAATCTCGCGCCTATTATACGCGCTGTCGTTACATAGCACGTCGGCTGTGGGTGAGAGTGACTGGACGCTCTTTCATCAATCTACGTAGACACGCTCCAGCCTGAACATTATTTACACGCAGAGATATACGTTTCGCGTAGCGTGGAGTGCGGCAGCCATGCTGCCGCGCCTACCGCCCTGACTGCCCCCAAGCGGTGGAGTGCGCCAACCCACCGGTAATTCTTGACCGACCGTGCCGCACCGAAGCGCGG